>JAPOUT010000109.1 GCA_026708545.1 Hyphomicrobiales bacterium | reverse complement strand
GAGCGCCTGCTTTGCAAGCAGGAGGTCGTCGGTTCGATCCCGTCCGGCTCCACCATATTTCTTTCAAAAAAGAGGGTAAGGATGAATGCACAAACATCACAAGTCCAAAGTGTTGGGTTCATCGGACTTGGAAATGTCGGCGGTAAACTCGCCGCGAGTCTGTTGCGCAACGGCTTCTCGTTGAATGTTTTCGATATCGATTCCGCCGTCATGGGGTCCTTCGTCGAACGCGGTGCAGCCGCAGTGAACTCCCCGAAACATGCGGCACAAAAAAGCGATGCCGTCATCACCTGCCTGCCAACGCCACAAGCATCCGCTGACGCCGTTGAAGGCAAAGACGGAATCCTTGAAGGCTTCGCCGAAACCGGAGGTTCGCGTTTGTGGATGGAAATGTCCACAACGGACCAGCAAGAAGTCTTGCGGTTGGGCGGGAAGGTTTCCTCCGCCGGTGCGATGGCACTCGATTGTCCTGTTTCCGGCGGGTGCCATCGAGCCGCTACCGGTAACATTTCCATCTTTGCCGGAGGCGAACGCGTTGCTTTCGATCAGGCTTTCCCTCTGTTGCGGGTCATGGGAAGGAGGATTTTGCACACCGGAGGATTAGGTTCGGCATCGGTGTTGAAGGTCATTACCAACTATCTCGCATCCGCGAATTTGGTCAGTTTGTGCGAGGCGCTCGTTACCGCCCGATGCGCCGGGATGGATTTAAATACCAGCTACGAGGCGATTCGGATTTCATCCGGCAATTCCTTCGTGCACGAAACCGAAAGCCAGGTTATTCTCAACGGTTCGCGCGATATCAACTTCACAATGGATTTGGTTTGCAAAGACGTCGGGCTGTTTCAGGACATAGCCGAACGTTGCGGCGTCCCGGTGGAGTTGTCACCGCTACTGGTTAAGATCTTTGCCGACGGTTGTGACCGCTATGGTGAAAGGGAATGGTCCCCCAACATCATCCGTCGACTGGAAGAAGTTTGCGGAGTTTCGGTGCTTGCAGACGGTTTTCCCGCCGAAATCGTTGACGACGAGCCGGAAGAACGGGGCTACGAGGTTACATCTTCGCTTAAAAAGTGACCGGAAGAGCGGAAGGAGGGTTTTTATGAACGAATTTCTCGAAATTAGTCGAGCAGTCAGCAACATCGCAGCCAATCCTTGGGCTGCAGTCCTGCTTATTGTTCTTGTCATTTTATGGCTTTTCATGTCTTTTCAGCGTTCGAAACGGGAAAAACGTGAAAGCGAGGTTAAACATCGCCATGCGCCCAATTTAATGGATGAACTCGACCGGTATGTCGCATATTGTGTGAGAGTCGCATATGACGATGGGAGGGGGATTGATGTAAGCGAGTCGCCGCCGCCAATTTATTCCGAAGACATTAATTGGGAGGCTATGGACTCCAAGATACACTATCGTGTCCGCTCTCTATTGAACGCGAGCAAAGAAATTGCGGCCTCGTTTGATTCCTCTTCTGTTGAAATCAAATCGCCCGATTGCGAAAAATATTTTGAAGAAAAACAACTGGCGTATGCACGGTTGGGACTTGAGGCTTGTGATATTGCCAAACAGGCGAGGGGGATTTACGGTATTCCGCGCCCGGGCATACTGAAAGGCGAACGCCCGGAAATTGCTCTCAAGAGAAAGGTTGGCGAAATCGAAGGAAGCAGGCGACGGAAAACGACTAAGGAGCGGCTAGAAAAATCTGTGCATCGGCTACGTTCGTTCCTGTCGCGCCGGTGAGAAGCAAATCTCCGGAGGCATCCAGGGCACGGTAGGAGTCGTGGTCTTTCAACAAAGCCTCCGGCGACAAGTCGGCCGAGAGCATCCGGTTGATGCTGCCGCCGTCCACCAAGCCGCCTGCTGCATCCGTGGGACCGTCACGGCCGTCGCTTCCACCGCTTAAAAACGCCCATGGCAGATGAAAACCTCCGCGCTTCTCAACGTTCAAGGCAAAACGAAGCGCCAATTCTTGGTTGCGGCCTCCCCGGCCGGTTGCATTGCCCAAACGCACGGTGGTCTCGCCGCCGCACACGAGGGCAACGGGTTTGCCGCAGACAAGCAGCCCGCTTGCTTGCTCGACCAATTGTCGCGCTGCATTGCCGACATCCCCGATCATGCTCTTCTCTTCGTAACAGGTTTGATAATTCTTTTTAACGTTTTTGGAGATGGCGAACGTCAACATTCGATTGCTTGCCATTAGAGCGTTTCCGGCGTTACCCGGCGCGGGGAAAGGTTGCTCTGTCTGCCTTGTTTGCAGGCCCTCTCGCATGGCAGTCGGAAGAGACTGCCATAAACCGCGCTTTTTTAGCAGAGTTATCGCTTGTGCGACGGATCCCAATGGAGCGGCGGTCAGGCCGCCGGCGATGGCACGTTCATCATCGCTGAGGACGTCTGAAAGCAGGAGTGCCTCTACCCTTGCCGGGGCCGCAAAACGTGCCAATCCGCCACCCTTTAATAAAGAAAATTGTTGCCGAATGAGATTGATGCCTTCGATATCAATGCCTGATGCCAGCAATAAATGATTGAGCGCGATTTCGTCTTCCAACGAGATTCCATCAGGAGGGCAGGGAAGTATCGCCGATCCTCCGCCGCTAATGAACGCAAGCACAAGGTCGTTTTTTTGTGCCGTGTCGAGAACTTCTATCAAGCGTTTGGTTGCACGCAAACCGTCCGAATCGGGAACCGGATGCCCTGCACTGAGGCATTCACAGTCGCCAATTTGTTTAAAATTGCTATGGTCGGTGACAAGCAGGCAGTGATGCGCCGTGTGGTCGTTTTGTTGCAGATATTCCTGCGCACCTTGCATCATGGCGCAAGCGGCTTTACCGATGGCGATAAGGAAAAGTCGCCCCGGCGGTGTGGGCAGGGGGCAATGCGTCATCGAGTTAAAGGCACAAGAGCGGGGGTCGACCTCATTGATTCCAGAGAGGAAGAATTCTTTGGCATGCCGCCGCAGTTTTTGCTGCGTAGTTTCGTTTGCGCTCATTTGCGCTTTGATAATTGCTCCGCCTTCGCAAGAAGCGCCTCCGCTTGGCGAATGGAAACGCGGTCAATAAGTTTGCCGTCCAGCGTAACCGCGCCACGTCCTTCTCGTTCCGCATCCTTGAGGGCTTTGAGAATGCGCTCGGCCTGTTTGATGTCGGATTTGGAAGGCGTCATGGCGGCGTTGACGGCATCGATTTGGCTGGGATGTATTGCCCATTTGCCTTCGCATCCCAACATGGCGACGCGTTTGGCGGTGGCGGTAAGTCCTTCGGCATCGGTAATGTCGCCGAAGGGGCCGTCTATGGGACGCAGTCCGTTCGTGCGCGCGGCAACAACAAGGCGGGAGAGGGCGTAATGCCACATATCGCCGAGATGGCGCCTTCGCTCGTTGGTGTCGTCGACATCGGAGAGAATGGCATAGTCGGGATTTGCCCCGCCGATATTCGTGCTTCGTGCACCGGTTGAAGCGGCATAGTCGGCAACGCCAAAATGCAGTGATTCGTTGCGGGGGCTTGCGGCGGCGATTTCATCGATGTTACTCATGCCCAGTGCAGTCTCAATGATAATTTCAAAGCCGATATGGTTGGTGCGGCCTTTCGCCGACTGTATCGAGGTGGTTAGAAAATCCAGAGCGTAGATGTCGGATGCGGTTCCGGCCTTGGGCAGCATGATGAGGTCGACATGCTCGCCGGCTTGCTCGAGGACATCCACGATATCGCGATAGGCGTAATGGGTATCGAAGGCGTTGATGCGAACCGAGACGCTCTTGTTGTTCCAGTCAATGTCGCCCAGCGCTTCAATGATGTTGCGGCGGGCGTTTTCTTTCTCGTCGGGGGGAACGGAATCCTCAAGATCGAGGAACAAGACATCAGCGTCCGAGCGGGCGGCTTTCTCGAAGATTTCGGGGCGGTTGCCGGGAACTGCGAGTTCGCAGCGGTTGAGCCGGGCAGGAGCGGGGTCTATCGTGTGGAAACTCATGTTTCGTCTTTGCGAGGCTTCCCGCCCGTCTTGCTTGCAGTCGCCAAACCAGGGCGGGGCAAACGGTCAATTCCGCCGCTGTAAAGAAGACAATCCCTCATCTACTCCTCCTAATTTCACGCGATACGGCCGCCGCCGCGGGCAACGCCGCTGATTCCTCCCCGCATGCCACGATGGTAGCATCGTATAAGGGGGTGACGCAAACCTTTAGCAGGGAAATAGGCGGTCAAATAAAAATCAAAAAAAGTCGAAAAGAGTCTGGCATAACGGCAAAAAAACCGTTATCCTTCTCGGTGGGGTTATTTCCAAGGAGGTATTCGTTATGCAAGGTAATAGAGGTTTATTCGTTCCGGGTCCCACCAATGTCCCGGAGTCAGTGCGCGGCGCTATCGACATTCCGATGGAGGATCACAGGGCGCCGGATCTTCCCCGGTTCGTCCTCCCGCTCTTCGAGGACATCCGCAAAATCTTCAAGTCCGAAGACGGACGGGTTTTTCTCTACCCCGGTTCCGGAACCGGAGGATGGGAGGCCACACTCACCAACACCCTCTCTCCCGGGGATAAAGTTCTCACGACGCGATTTGGACAATTCTCGCTCTTGTGGGCCAGCATGTGCGAACGCCTCGGACTTGAGGTCGATGTCACCGACGTCGAGTGGGGTGAGGGAGCCCCTGTCGACGTCTACGCGCAGAAACTCGCCGAAGATACCGAACACAAAATCAAGGCCGTGCTCGTCTGCCACAATGAGACGGCGACAGGCGTCACCAGTGATGTTGCCGGGGTGCGCAAGGCACTCGACCAATGCAACCACCCGGCACTGTTGTTCGTAGACGGAGTGAGTTCCATCGGGAGTATTGACTTTCGCATGGACGAGTGGGGCGTAGATGCTGCCGTTGCAGGCTCGCAGAAAGGCTTTATGTTGCCGGCGGGCCTGGCAATCATGTGTGTTAGCCGGAAGGCTCTTGCGGCGGTCGAGTCCGCAAAATTTCCGCGTTGTTACTTCGATTTCAAGGACATGATTGCCATGAACGACACCGGATACTTCCCTTACACTCCGCCGATGTCGCTGATTCGGGGATTGCGTGTCTCCGTCGACAAGATACTTGGGGAGGGGCTTGAGAACGTTTTCCTGCGGCACGCTTACCTTGCCGAAGGAGTCCGCAAGGCGGTCTCGGCGTGGGGATTGCGCCTGTGTGCCGTCGACCCGAAGAGTTATTCCGATACCGTTTCCGCCATCTGCGTTCCCGACGGATTCGACTCCGCCGAGATTATCAAGCGCGCGTACTTCCGCTACAATGTGTCGCTGGGAGCGGGGTTGTCCAAAGTCGCGGGGAAAGTGTTCCGCATCGGACATCTCGGTGATCTCAACGAGGTTATGATCATGATGGCACTCACCGGAACGGAAATGTCCATGCGCGATATCGGCGTCAACGTTGAGCCGGGTAGCGGAGTTGCCGCAGCGGAGGAATATTACCGCACTGCTAAAAACGGATATAAGGACGCGTTCCCGCCACAGGCGACGCAAGCAACCCAGGCGGCGGCGGAATAATCCGGCAGATGCAGAAAAGCGCGGCGAGGCGGATGCGTCTGTGGAACTTTCACACGGACAAGGAGGAATACTGAAATGGCAAAACACAAAGTTATCGTGACACGGCGATGGCCTGAATCGATAGAGCAGGTGCTCGCCGAGGAATTCGATGCGGTCTTGAACAAGAACGACAGACCTTTCAGTGCCGAGCAACTGCGCTCGGCACTCGGCGAGGCGGACGCCCTTCTGCCGACAGTCACCGATAAAATAGATGCATCTGTCTTGGATGTCTCGGAGCCCCGGGTGCGCATTCTGGCAAACTACGGAGTCGGATACAGCCATATTGACGTCTTCGCGGCAAAATCCCGCGGAATCGTTGTGACCAACACGCCAGAAGTGCTGAGCGAATGCACCGCCGACTTGGCTCTTACACTCATGCTTATGACGGCAAGGCGCGCGGGTGAAGGCGAGCGGGAGGTTCGAGCGGGAAAGTGGAGCGGATGGCGTCCGACACACATGCTGGGTTCGAAACTTTCAGGCAAGACACTCGGCATTGTCGGCTTTGGACGCATTGGCCAGAAGGTTGCCGAACGCGCGCACTTCGGATTCGGCATGAATATCATCGCTTTTGATTCCATGTCTCTTAACGAATCAGTGCTCTCGCGCTGCGACGGAGAGGGAGTCGGGACGCTGGATGAGTTGCTCAAGCGGGCCGACTTTGTTTCGCTTCACTGCCCCGGGGGAGATTCAAACCGAAACCTCATGAACCGCGAACGTCTCGCCATGATGAAGCCCGGGTCGTTCCTCATCAACACCGCACGGGGCGAAATCGTTGACGAGGAGGCGCTCGCATCGGCGCTTTCGAACGGAACCATCGCGGGAGCGGGTCTTGATGTCTATGCCGCCGAGCCCAAAATTGCACCCGCGCTTGCCGCTTGCGAAAATGCCGTCCTCCTTCCGCATCTGGGAAGTGCAAGCCTTGAGACCCGCGAGGCGATGGGAATGCGCGTCCTTGAAAATTTGCGTGCATTTTTTGGGGACGAACAGCCAAGGGATTTGGTAACATCGTAGTGCTTTCGATGGTATAAAGACGGATTATGACAGTTTCGAAAGACTTTTTTACCGCGACCTTGAAGCAGGGTGATGCGGAGATTGCCAATGCCGTTGCCGCCGAACTCGGGCGGCAGCGCGATGAAATCGAGCTCATCGCGTCCGAGAATATCGTCTCGCGCGCCGTGCTTGAGACCCAGGGATCCGTCCTCACCAACAAATATGCCGAGGGCTATCCCGCCGCGCGTTACTACGGCGGTTGCCAATTCGTCGATATCGCCGAGGATCTCGCGCGCGAGCGTGCGAAAAAATTATTCAACTGTTCCTTTGCAAACGTTCAGCCCCACTCGGGTGCGCAGGCCAACCAGGAGGTTTTCTTCACCCTGTTGCAGCCCGGCGACACCTACATGGGGCTTTCCTTGAGCGCCGGGGGGCATCTTACCCATGGCGCCCCGGTGAATCTTTCGGGTAAATGGTTCAAGCCTGTTAGCTACGGCGTGCGAGCGCAAGACCACCTCATCGACTATGACGAAGTCGAGCAGTTGGCGAAAGAGCATCGGCCCAAACTCATCATCACCGGAGGTTCCGCGTATCCCCGCATCATCGACTTTGCACGCTTCCGTGCGATTGCGGACGAGGTCGGCGCTTATCTCATGGTCGATATGGCGCACTTTGCCGGTTTGGTTGCCGGAGGCAAGCATCCCAATCCCCTCGACCATGCCCACGTTGCGACAACGACCACGCACAAAACCCTGCGAGGCCCTCGCGGCGGCATGATTCTCTCGCGTGACGACGAACTCGGCAAGCGCATCAATTCCGCCGTCTTCCCGGGATACCAGGGCGGACCGCTCATGCATGTGATCGCGGCAAAGGCGGTGGCGTTTGGCGAAGCTCTCCGGCCCTCTTTCGCGGACTATGCGGGCGCGGTTATTGCAAACGCGCAGCAGTTGGCGTCAACGTTGCAGGGACATGGATTTGATATTGTCTCCGGCGGGACCGATACGCATCTTCTGCTTGTTGACTTGCGTTCCAAAAACCTCACCGGCAAGGCCGCGGAGATCTCCCTCGGTCGCGCAGGCATCACATGCAACAAAAACGGCATTCCTTTCGACGCGCAAAAGCCGACGATAACATCCGGCATACGTTTGGGATCCCCGGCATGCACGACGCGGGGCTTTGGCGTTGACGAATTCAAACAAGTCGGCGAACTCATCGTCGAAACCCTCGACGGCCTCGCGCAAAACGGCGATGATAACAACGGCGACGTTGAGGACAATGTCAAAACAAAAGTGGCGGCATTGCTGTCACGCTTTCCCATCTACGGGAGCAAATGAGCGGTCGTGGCGGAATTGGTAGACGCGCAGCGTTGAGGGCGCTGTGGGATAAAACCCGTGGAAGTTCGAGTCTTCTCGACCGCACCATACACCCCCTCCCGAAAGTGCAATGCCCCTAGTAAAGGCATCGCACGCAAAGGAGCCGTCTGTCGGCACGCTCGTGGCCGCCGTGCGCGAGACCCTTGACGAGTATCAGGCAAACGACATCGTTTGTTTGGATATCGCCGGGCGAACGGCTTTTGCCGATTTCATGGTAATTGCGAGCGGGCGCTCACGCATGCATGTGGGAGCGTTGCGGGACCATTTGCTTCGACGTCTGAAAGAACTCGGCGCCGGACGCGTGCAGGTAGAGGGAGGCACGCGTTGCGACTGGGTCCTTATTGACGGAGGAGGTGTATGGGTCAACCTTTTTCATCCGGAAATACGCGAATTCTACAACTTGGAAAAACTATGGTCCTCCGAAGCACCTACCGACTGATTACCGTAGCGGTATTATCGTTTACGCTTGTGCCGGGTGCTTTGTTTCCGGCGACTGCGTCGGCGCAGGAGGGCGCCGCCGCCGCTGCTGTTGCACAGCAGGAACGTCTCGGCGAACTCTTGTCCGCTCTGCGCCAATTGGAGTACGCGGAGGAGTTCCCCTTGTTATCGTTGGAGGGCGGCGGCTTGGATGCGCTCCACGGCGGGATGTTGCTGCACGGGATGGTCGCGCACCTGCGCGAGGAAGCCTTGCTATTAAAGAAATTGCGGGAAGAGGCCGAAGCGCTCGCTATGAGCGGCTCGACGGGAGGGTTGTTCAACATCCTCCTCCGACCCGTGCACGGCCCTATGCGGGGGAATTTCGGCGAGCCGAACGGCACGGGCGGGGAGATGCAGGGCTTGGTGATTGAAACTGCCCCCGGCGCCCCCATCCTTATGCCGGTGGACGGCAAAATCGTGTTTTCGGCACCGTTTCAAAATTACGGGAAGCTCTTGATTGTTGAAGCGGGAGAGGGGTATCATTTGGTTCTGGCGGGGTTAGAGCGCTTGTCCGCAGATGTGGGCGAGCAGATTGTTCGGGGCGAGCCTGTCGGTGCGATGGGATTGTCCCGCGACGTGACCTTCACGGCGGATTCGGATTCGCCGTCGCCGCAGTTGTATTTGGAGTTTCGCAGGCGCGGCGAGGCCGTCGCGCCAGAGGAATGGGTAGCAGAAAGGGACGAATGGAAAAAATGGACAAGATGATGAAAAAAACAATCCTGCCGCTTGCAGCGGCTTTTATCTTCGGTGTGTTGCTCGCTTCGGCGCCTTGGCATCCAAGCGGTGAGGCTCGCGAAGATACTGATACTTACCGGCAACTCGATTTATTCGGCAATGTTTTCGAGCGCGTACGCAGGTCCTATGTCGAAGAGGTTGAGGATGGCAGTTTGATACAGGATGCCATCAATGGAATGTTGCAATCGCTCGATCCTCATTCCGCCTACCTCACACCCGACGATTTTTTGGATATGCAGGAGCAGACGCGCGGCACCTTCGGAGGTCTTGGAATCGAGGTCACAATGGACATGGGCTTCGTCAAGGTAATTACGCCGATTGACGACACGCCGGCGCAGCGCGCGGGCCTAATCACGGGCGACTACATCACCCATTTGGACGGTGTGCCGATTCAAGGCATGACGCTCTCGGAAGCGGTTGATGTCATGCGCGGCCCGGTGGACACCTCGATCGTGCTGACGGTTGTGCGTGAGGGTGTTGACGCGCCTTTCGAGGTTCCGATTATCCGCGACATCATCACGATACGTTCGGTCCGAACGGAACGTGAAGGCGACATCGCCTATATCCGGCTGACGACTTTCCGCACTGATGTTTCCGAGAAGATACGAGAAGCGATAGTTGATTTGCGTGGCGAAATCGGCGAGGAGAATCTCATCGGTTATGTGCTGGACTTGCGCAACAATCCGGGCGGACTTCTCGACGAGGCGATTGCGGTCTCAAATATTTTCCTCGACCGCGGCGAGATCGTATCGACGCGCGGCAGGGACCACTCCGATGCCGATCGCTACAATGCAACACCCGGTGACTTTATCGGCGGCAAACCCTTGGTGATTCTGATTAACGGGGGTTCGGCTTCGGCATCCGAAATCGTTGCAGCCGCAATGCAGGACCACCGGCGTGGGAGTGTCCTGGGGACGCGTTCTTTCGGCAAAGGGTCGGTGCAGACGTTGATTCCTTTGGGCGACGAAGGTGCGTTGCGTTTGACGACGGCGTTGTATTACACACCGTCGGGCGAAACAATTCAGGCGCATGGCGTCGAGCCGGACATTGAAATCGAGCAGCCGGTTGAAGATCCCTCACAGGCCCGTATAACCGGCGAGGCGGAACTCCCTCAATATATCAAGCGTGACAGCGAAGAGGACAACGATGATAAGGTCAAGGACGAAAAGGGCCGCCCGAAGAGTGGTTCGGCGTCTTTCGTTCCCTTCGAAAAAGAAGACGATATACAATTGTTGCGTGCGTTGGAGTTGTTGCGTGAGATGAAGCGCAACAGCGGCTAGCATGGGCGATCCCGCCGAGCCGCCCCCGCCATTGGGAAGCGGTATGCATGGCGTGGCCGCCTACCGTCCGAGCGCGGGAATAGTGCTGTTCCACCGGGACGGTCGCGTATGGATGGGCAAGCGTCGGCCGGGCAAGGGGTCCGAGATTATTCGCTGCCCTTGGCAATTGCCGCAGGGGGGCATCGAAAAAGGCGAATCACCCGTTGATGCCGCATGGCGCGAATTGCTTGAGGAAACGGGCACAAACAAGGCAAAACTCTTGGGTGAAAGCCGCGAGTGGCTTTACTACGACTTGCCGGAAGAGTTAGTAGGCCTTGCCTTGGACGGGAAGTATCGGGGCCAGCGGCAAAAATGGTTTGCAATGCGTTTCACTGGCGAAGATGGCGACTTCGCCATTGACGGCGATGACAATCCCGAATTTGTCGAATGGGGCTGGTTCGATTTTGCCGGCCTGCCGGGTTTGGTTGAACCGTTTCGGCGCAAGGTCTACGAGCGCCTGGTGGCGGAGTTCTCAAAATTGGCGGGGTAGGGATGGTCGGGGCGGTCGAGGAGCGCGCAGCTTGGATAGAGACGCTTCGCTGGCACCGGGATGCCGGCGTGAGCGAGGCGCTCGTGGAAGTGCCGCGCAATCGTTACACCGAGCAGGCAAAGGCACCGCCCGTTTTGCAAACGACGCAAGAAACTGCTGCACCGCAGCCCGCGCCAAAATCCGCTCCCCGGCCCATGCCTGTTGTGGAACAGGAGCCCGATGCCGTCGGCATTGCGATTGCAGATGCACGCTCGCTGGCGAAGACGGCAATGTCCCTGGAGGGGCTGCGTTCCGCGTTGGAGTCGTTCGAGGGGTGCTCGTTGAAGCGTTCAGCCCGTTCTCTGGTGTTTGCGGACGGCAATGCAGAGGCGCGCGTGATGCTCATCGGCGAGGCTCCCGGCGCGGAAGAAGATAGACGGGGACTGCCCTTTGTCGGCCGCAGCGGACAATTGCTTGACAAGATGCTCGCGGCAATCGGCCTCAACCGCGAGAGTGCCTACATAACGAATATTTTACCATGGCGTCCCAGTGGCAATCGCAACCCGACAATCAATGAGATTGAGTTGTTGCGTCCGTTTGTCGAACGCCATGTGGAACTGGTGCAGCCGGAGTTATTGGTGCTGGTGGGAGGGGTGTCCGCGAAGTCCTTGCTGCATACGACGACGGGGATTTTGAAACTGCGCGGCAGTTGGAGGCAGTGCCAAATCGGCACGCAGACGTTTCCGGCGCTGCCTACATTCCATCCTGCCTATTTGTTGCGCCGCCCCGGCGACAAGGCGCTGGCGTGGCGGGATTTCCTCTCGCTCAAGCAGCGCCTTGATGCGGGCGCGGCGAGGGACCTGTCCTAGATGCCTTTGGACGAGTCACGCCCGTTCGTTCCGATGCGCATTGCGGTGCTGACAGTTTCGGATACACGCGAATTGGATGACGATGTTTCCGGTGGCGTGCTGGCCGAGCGTGCCAACGCCGCAGGACACACGCTGGCCGCGCGTGCTGTTGTGAAGGACGATGTTGAGGCGATTGTCACAACCGTGCGCAAGTGGATTGCAGGCGGTGAGGTTGATGTCGTAATTGCGACGGGTGGAACGGGCTTGACGGGCCGCGATGTCACGCCCGAGGCGTTTCGCTCGCTTTATGAAAAGGAAATCGACGGCTTCGCGGTTTTGTTCCACCAGATAAGTTTTGCGAAGATATCAACCTCGACAATGCAGTCGCGCGCGAGCGCGGGGGTGGCGGACGGCGTGTATCTGTTCTCCCTGCCGGGTTCGCCCGGAGCTTGCAAGGATGCCTGGGACGGCATTCTCTGCCAGCAGTTGGATTACCGTTTTCGTCCGTGCAATCTTGTCGAGATCATGCCGCGTTTGGAGGAACACATGCGCCGCTCCTGAGGTCGGCGGCCTTATCGATATCGCGCAACGTTTCGAGTAAACCGACCCGCCGCCCCTGAAAATTCGCCAGCGTGTCTTCGAGAGCATGGGGCGTCGACCATCGAACATTTTCGAAGATGTTTGCGCAATTGTGTCTCCGGGGCACGCCGACAAGCCAGTAGCCTCCGTCTTGTGCGGGGCCGAACACCGCATCGTGGCTTCCTAACGTTCGAAACGCGTCAATGACATGCCGGCGCCGAATGTCGGGGATGTCGCTGCCGATGATGACTCTGTCGCTTTGGGGAAATTGCCGCAGCAACGCACCCATGCGCGCGCCGAGATTGCCGCGCGTTTGCGCGATGATGTCCAACTCCCGGGCGTGCGGTAGATTGCAGCCGTGAAAAGAACCTTCGGGTGCAAGGGCAATGTGCGCTTGCCAGCGCGGTTCAATGCCGACCTCGCGGATGATTCCCGTCAACATGCGGCGATAAATGCGGGTCGCTTCAAGCAGGCCGACATCAACGGCAAGACGCGTCTTCACAACACCCATACGCGGCGATTTTGCCATGATGATGAGATGTCGATTCACGGTTTACTCTTTGTATCGTAGAAGTTTGCCAGCCGCTCCGCAGGCACGCCGAGCAGAAAAAGACTCGTAAGGGTGATGTTGCGGGTCGCTCGCGCGAGGAATCCGTCGCTTTGGTAACGGACGGCGTCACTGCATGCCCGGGAGCGCAGAAGAGCGAGTCGTTTGCGTCCGATGCGCCGCACCAATTCGACATCTTCCATAAGCGGCAGAATGGCGAAACCATCGAGAGAGCGGTAGAAGTCCGCGGAGATGAGAAGTCCCTGGTCGCCATAGGGAAGAGCAAGCCACCTGCACCGCAACGAGACGATTTGTTCGAGCGCGCGCGCTTTTTTTGATGTGTGTTGCAGCGCAAAGCGGAAGACTGCGGCGATGTGTGTGTTGGCACCCCGGTGCCGAATAAACTCCCGCACCTCTTTCTCCCATCCTGATTCGAGAACGACATCGGCGTGGAGGAACAACAACCACGGTGCGTCCGCGCGGTTTGCGCCGGCATGCATTTGGCGCGCCCGCCCGGCCGGAGAAGAGAGCGTTACGCATCCGTGCCGTTCGGCAACAGCGATGCTTGCGTCGGCGGAGTCAGCATCAACGACAATCACTTCCTCAATCAAGCCGTCTTGTCGGGCAGGATGGATAGAATCGAGGCAGGCGCTCAATCCTCGTTCGGCGTTGCGGGTGGGGATGATGACGGAAAGCATGGGGTCCATGCTATTCTAATAGCATAATGGATACTGCGGGAAGATTATTCTGTTTTGGCTACGGCGCAAGCGCGCAGGCGTTGGCGGGGCGGATGCGTTCTCAGGAATGGGAAGTCGCCGGTACAAGCCGGAACGGACGCGATGTTGCCGGTATGGAGACGATTCGATTCGATGGCACCGGACCGATGGAGAAGGCGCATGAGCACCTAGCGGAGGCGAGCCATCTGCTTGTTTCGATTCCCCCGGGAGAGGAGGGTGATGTCGTGTTACACCATCACGGCGGTCTAATTGCCGCCTGCGCCGAAAGTTTGGAGTGGATCGGTTATCTCTCCACCACCGGAGTTTACGGCAACCATGATGGAGCATGGGTGGATGAAACCACGCCCTGTGCGCCGATATCGGAGCGGGGGCGCCGACGGTGCCAGGCCGAGGAAGCCTGGGCGCGACTGGGCGAAAAACACGGCATAGCGACACATATTTTTCGACTGGCGGGGATTTACGGACCCGGGCGCAATCCCTTTGCGCGGATTCGGGAAGGGCGCGCGCAGCGGATTTTCAAACCCGGGCAATTGTTCTCACGCATCCACATTGCCGATATCGCGGCCGTTTTGGAGGCATCCATTCACCGGCCGAGGGCGGGAGCGGTTTACAACGTGTGCGATGACGAACCCGCGCCGCCGGGTGAAATCATCGCCTTCGCGGCGGAATTGCTCGGCATGGAACCGCCGCCGGAAGTGTCATTGGAAGAGGCGAATCTTTCCGAGATGGGGAGGAGTTTTTATTCAGAAAATAAAAGGGTTTCCAATAGATTGTTAAGAAAAGAACTGAAGGTTGCTCTCGCCTATCCGACCTACCGGGAAGGCCTGCGCGGGTGCTTGTCTGCGGAGGATGCTTAGGCTGCGCGGACGAGTTCTTCGAGCCCCTGTTGGATGAGAAGGAGGTCGTCGGGCGAGGAGAGACGATGGTCGGATTCTTTCGGGAGGGTGATGGCGACATTGCGCGATTCGACCTGCTCGACAATCTCAAGGGAGTGCCGCCACGGAACGACATCATCGCCCATCCCGTGGATAATTCGAATCGGGCACCTTATCGGTAGCGCGCCCTCGGGCAGCAAATGCGCACGAGCTTCTTCGATTTGCCGGTAGGTGACGAGGTATTCCCCTTCGTCCTCCGGATCGCCGAGATTCAAAAATCCCTGTTCTTTGCATTGCCGTTTTTCCTCGTCCGAGAAGCCGTCCCACAAGAGCCGCTCGGTAAAGTTGGGGGCGGGGGCAAGCAACAGCAACCCCGCAACACGTTGGGGACGCTCAAGGGCCAGCATCATCGAAATCCAGCCGCCCATGCTCGATCCGACGATAATATGGCGTCCCCGAACAAGTTTCTCCTGGACAAGGGCGGCATCCTCCTTCCAGCGCCCAATCGTCCCCTCGTCAAATTTCCCCGATGACTGACCATGGCCGAAATAATCGAAGCGAACAATTCGCCGACCCCGCTCAACGCCCCATTGCGCAATCGTTGATGCCTTTTCGCCGGTCATGTCCGAAGAAAAACCTCCGCACCATAACACCTCCGCATCTCCGTCGCCGTCAATATAGTGGGCAATGCGCTCGCCGTCCTTGTGTGGTAGCATCTGTGCTGGTGGAATACCCGCCTCAAACATAACAAAATCCCTCTAATGTCAAACAAACTGCAAAATAAAACACCCCCATGCGTTTTGCAAATCCTCCCGCGTCTGGGGGTCGGGGGCGTCGAACGCACGACCCTCGATGTATCGAGGGCTCTGGCAGGAGCGGGGTGGCGCTCCATTGTCGCGAGTGCGGGCGGAGCCCTGCAAGATGCCGTCACCCAAAACGGTTCCATGCACGTAACCCTGCCGCTGCATTCGAAAAATCCGGCAACCGTGCTCTCGAACATTGCGCGGCTGCGCCGATGCATCCGCGAACATCGCGTTGACATCCTCCACGCCCGCTCGCGCATGCCCGCCTGGAGCGCCTTGGCAGCATCGCGGTGGTGCGGCGTTCCGCTCGTAACGACGTATCACAGCACGGTCCATACGGGACCCGCATGGAAACGTTGGTATAACAGCGTGATGACACGCGGGGATGTCGTCACGGCTGCATCACACTACAACGGAGGGCGCATCCGCGAAGTGCACGGAGACTTCCGCGCACGTCTCGAAGTCATCGTTGCCGGCGTTGATATGGATGCTTTCGATCCAGTGCACTACACTTCCAAACAATTGTCGCAGTTGCGCGAAAGCTGGCACGCGCGCGGGCGCACCGTCGCAATGCTTCCCGGACGCCTCGATAAAAACAAAGGACATGAAGTTTTTATCGAAGCGCTTGCGCAAATGAAATCGCCAAGGCCCTTGGGAGTCATCGTGGGTGACACCGCGAAAGCATCCGGACGCGTCTATCTGGAATCACTGCATCAACGCGTCGTCGCGCTCGGCTTGGAAAGCGATGTCGTTTTCGCCGGCGCAATCAATGCCGACGACATTCCGCTTGCCTATGCTGCCGCCGATGTTGTCGTTGCACCCTCCGTGTTTGCCGAACCCTTCGGGAGAATCGCCGTCGAGGCGCAGGCAATGCAGCGGATCGTCATCGCTTCGGACATCGGGGGCTTTCGAGAGACCATTCGAACGGACCCGTCCGCGCGAACCGGATGGCTTGTTGAGGTCGGCAATGCCGAAGCGCTGGCACGGGCACTTGAGGAAGTCGCCGCTTTGGAGGCATCGAAACGCAAAGAGATAGGGCAGAGGGCCCGAACCCGTGCCGTTGCAAAATTCTCCCTTGAGCAGATGTGCAACAAAACGCTGGAACTTTATCGACAAATCCTGAATACCCCTTGACTTTTCCTGCGATTGCTATAATTTTTTCATCCAGCACACTATTTCGAAAATAAAAAGGAAAGCATCCTTGACGGAAGAAACAAAATCGGAAAAGCATCCGCATAAGCCGGAATGAATATTCCAAAACCCGAGCCCGCCAAATCCGCAGACGGGCCCCGCATCAATGCTGCCATCGAAGCCGAAAATATCCTGCTCATAGGCGCTACCGGCGAGAAGGAGGGAGTCATGTCGTTAAGCGATGCTCTCAATCTCGCTGAAGAAAAGGGACTTGACCTCGTCGAGGTATCCGCAAACGCAGATCCTCCAGTCTGCAAACTCCTTGATTACGGGAAATTCAAATACCAAGAGCAAAAGAAGGCGAACGAGGCCCGCAAGCGCCAGCGCGTGATTACGGTCAAGGAGATCAAGATGCGCCCCAATATCGATGTTCACGATTACGAGTTCAAAATGAGAGCTATGCGCAGATTCCTCGAAGAGGGCGACAAAGTCAAAGTTTCCCTGCGCTTCCGGGGCAGGGAAATGGCGCACCCGCATCTCGGCGAGAAACTTCTTGAGCGAATATGCGAAGAGGTGGATGAAGTCGCCAAAATCGAGGCCGAGCCCAAAATGGAGGGCTGGCAGATGAGCATGGTGCTCGCACCCAAAAAATCCGTAGGTTGACAGGAGTTCCGTAAGGCTATATTCTCCGTGGCGGGGGAAAGGAATGTTCTCTAGATTATCAAGTGAGGCGGTTTCAACCGGTTCTGCATGTTTGCAATCATCAAAAGCGGCGGTAAACAATACCGCGTCCAACAGGAACAAACCATCGCCGTTGAAAAGCTCCCCGGCGAAGTCGGCGCGCAGGTTGCCCTGCGCGATGTTCTCATGCTCGGTTCGGGAGATGCAGAAGGGGTGACGGTCGCAGGCGAACCCCTTATTGCCGATGCGTGCGTCCACGCCGAAATTATCAAGCAGGACAGACTCCCAAAAATTAGGGTCTTTAAAAAGAAGCGTCGCAAAAAATATAAACGCACTCTCGGTCATCGCCAGCAGATGACATGGTTGCGCATTGACGGCATCGAAGCCCCCAAGGAACTCTTCCCCGAGCTCTCTGCCGGGAGGCCTGCAAAGAAAGTCGCAACCAAGACGGCGGCAAAAACGACTCCGAAAGCCGCGCCGAAAGCGTCTGTTGCCAAAACAACGGCGACGAAGAAAACGGCCGCCGAAACGAAAACGCCGGCACCCGAACAAAAACCCGACAAACTTACGGAACTTCCCGGTGTCGGCGAGGCAACCGAGAAAAAGCTCCATAAGGCGGGAATCAAATACTACGAGGACATTATTCGGCCCGGGGACGCAATTCTCGCTGAGATCGAGAAAGAGCCAGCCCTTGCAAAAATCATCAAGAACGAGGATGTCGTCAAGGCGGCAAAAACCTTGGCGAAAAACAAAGACAAGAAGGAATAACCACAATGGCACACAAGAAAGCAGGAGGCGCGTCACGCAACGGAAGGGATTCTGCCGGACGACGTCTCGGAGTCAAAAAATTCGCCGGGGAGCAAATCTTTTGTGGCGGGATTATCGTGCGTCAGCGGGGCTCCAAGTGGCACGCGGGCGAGCACGTCGGAATGGGACGCGATCACACTCTGTTCGCTCTTGTTGATGGGACCGTCGGTTTCCGCAAATCTAAAGGTAAGACGAAAGCCTTCGTTGTACCGACGCCGGAGGGCTCCTAAGCGAGCTGAACTTTTGCACCCTCTTTAGACGAGGGATCCGTCGCCAATGAAGTTTCTCGATCGCGCAAAGATCCATGTTAGTTCGGGCGGGGGAGGCGCGGGTTGCGTCAGTTTCCGGCGCGAGAAGCACGTGCCGTTCGGCGGTCCCGACGGCGGAGACGGTGGCCGGGGCGGCGACGTCATTGTCGAATGTGTTGCTTCCTTGAATACCCTCATCGATTATAGATACCGGCAACACTTTCGGGCTGGAAACGGTTTCCCCGGAAGCGGCAAGGCTTGCACGGGTGCGCGCGGTGAGGATGTTGTGCTCAAGGTTCCCGAAGGCACGCAGTTGTTCGCCGAGGATGAAGTAACGCTCCTTGCCGACCTCACCCGTATCGGCGAGCGTGTCACCCTCGCACGCGGAGGCAACGGCGGATACGGAAACTTGCGCTTCAAATCCTCTAAAGACCGGGCGCCTCGACGTGCCAATGCGGGGCTATCAGGACAGGAGTTTTCCGTATGGTTGCGACTCAAAAGCATTGCGGATGTCGGCATTGTCGGCTTGCCGAATGCAGGGAAATCGACGCTGTTTAGTGCGCTGGGATCGGGAAACTCAAAAGCCGGAGCATACCCCTTCACGACACTTCACCCCGTATTGGGGATTGTTGGAGCAGGTTTGGACGACCGTTTCGTTGCTGTCGATATTCCCGGAATCATCGAAGACGCACACAAAGGCGCGGGCCTGGGGTACCGATTTTTGGGCCACACCGAGCGGTGCAGGTTGCTTGTGCATCTCGTGGATGGAGAGTGTGAAGACGTGGTCGGTTGCTACCGTCAACTCCGTGGTGAACTCGAAGCTTATGGTAAAGGCGTTGCTGAAAAGCCCGAATTGGCCGTCATTACCAAAACCGATTTGCTAGGTGCTGATGACCTTCTTGAGCGTGCTAAGAGACTCGAGCGTGTCTGCCAAACACCGCCGGTCTTCTCTCTATCTGCTCATTCGGGCGAAGGCATGGATGTGTTTGCCGAAGGTCTGCAAACGCGTCTGCAAGTTTGGCAGGAGAGGGCAAAAGCGTCATGAGCATCAAAAACGCGCGCAGGCTTGTCGTGAAGTTGGGCTCGTATTTGCTGGTCGATCCCGATAGCGGGCGAATCAATGAGTCATGGCTCACATCCCTCGCGGAAGATTTTGCAAGATTGCGTAAACGCTCCCAGGAAGTTGTCATAGTCTCGTCGGGAGCTGTCGCGCTCGGGCGCAGTGTCCTCAAACTTCCCGCCAACGATCTCCGCCTCGAAGAAAGCCAGGCTGCCGCCGCGGCCGGACAAATAGAACTCGCACGGGCATGGAGCACGGCTCTTCAACCTCACGACATCAACGTTGCGCAAGTGTTGCTAACCTTGGGAGATACGGAGGAACGTCGGCGCTACCTAAACGCACGCGCAACTTTACAGGCGTTACTTCGATGCAGGGCAATGCCTCTCATTAATGAAAACGACACCGTCTCGACCCAGCAAATCCGATATGGCGACAACGACAGACTTGCCGCAAGAGTCGCGAGCATGATAGGTGCTGACACCCTTGTACTGCTCTCCCATGTTGACGGACTCTACACAAAAGACCCTACAAGCGGGGAGGGGGAATTGGTCAAACAAGTCAATGTGCTAACTCCTGAAATTGAAAATATGGCAAGCAAGGGAACATCCGCACTCGGCCGTGGAGGCATGAAAACCAAACTGCAGGCTGCCCGCATCGCAATGGCAGCAGGTTGTCGAATGATTATCGCCTCGGGAAAAGTTTCCTCGCCGTTGGGACGTTTGGAATCCGGTGCGCCGTCCACGAGTTTCGCGCCCCTGGGTACCCCTATAACCGCACGGAAGGCTTGGATTGCCGGGAGCCTCGATACGCGTGGGTCTGTATCCATTGACGCTGGTGCGGTTGAAGCCTTGCGCCACGGCAAGAGCCTTCTGCCCGCAGGAGTGCGCACTGTCACGGGAAGTTTTGGACGCGGCGATATGATACTCGTGGAAAGTCCTAGTGGTGAAGAAATCGCACGAGGCCTTGCGGCATACTCGCACCGCGATGCTCTCCTCATAATGGGACGCAAGAGTGATGAAATTCCGGATATTCTCGGCTATCATGGACGTGACGAGCTCATCCATCGGGATGATTTGGCGCTACTGGGAATAGAAGGTGATTAAAATGGCGAATGTGACTTCGATGAAATCGAATGCGCCGGATATATCAAGAGACTCGCTATTAATGCTAGCCCGGGAGGCACGAGAAGCGGCAAAGTCTTTGGCGTTGACATCAGGGGAGACTCGAACGCAGGCCATTTACGCAATCGCGAACGAGGTTACCGGTCGTGTATCCGAAATCCTCGAATCCAACATTAAAGACATGTCCGCGGCGCAGGAATCCGGGTTGAGCGAGGCAAAACTTGACCGACTCTCTCTCGATGAAAAACGTCTCGAAGGCTTTGTTTCCGCCTTGAAAGAAATCGCTGTATTGCCGGATCCCTTGCGCGTGCTTGCGTCTTGGGAGCGCCCCAACGGATTACAAATCGAGCGAATGGCAACACCGTTGGGAGTTATCGGGATGATTTATGAGTCACGTCCGGGCGTCACCCTTGATGCCGCGTGCTTGTGCATCAAATCCGGGAACGGAGCCATTCTGCGTGGCGGTTCCGAAAGTTTTCACTCTAACCGGGCCTTGCATCGATGCGTTGTTGCAGGACTTGAGCACGCAGGACTCCCGAGAGCGGCGATAGCGCTGGTGCCGACCCGCGAACGCAGGTCCGTTAGCGAAATGCTCGCAGGTTTGGACGGTTGCATTGACGTTATCGTGCCGCGCGGTGGCCGCTCGCTGGTCGAGTTGGTTTGGGATAAGGCGCGCGTTCCCGTTTTCGGTCACCTCGAAGGTGTTTGCCATGTCTATGTAGATAAATCCGCACGCTTAGACATGGCATGCGAAATCGTTGTCAACTCAAAACTTAGACGCACCGGCATCTGCGGTGCCGCGGAAACTCTCCTGGTCGATTCAGCCTGTGCGCAAGAGTATGTCAGCGCATTGGCGTCAACTCTGCGTGAACACGGTTGCGAAATCCGTGGCGACAATCGTGCGCGGCAAATTTATCCCGATATAAAAGCCGCAACCGGAGAAGATTGGAGCAAAGAATATCTCGATAAAATCATCACGCTTGGAGTTGTCGATGGAGTTAGGGGAGCTATCGAACATATCGCTGCATACGGATCCGGGCACACTGAAAGCATTGTCAGCGAGGATGCGGATGCGGTCGCGCAATTCTTCCGTAACGTCGACAGTGCCATTCTGCTCCACAACGCTTCAACGCAATTTGCCGACGGTGGTGAACTCGGCATGGGAGCCGAAATCGGAATCGCAACAGGTAAGTTCCATGCGCGTGGACCTGTCGGTGCGGAGCAACTCGTTGGCTGGAAATATCTGGTGCGAGGGAGTGGGCAACTTCGCCCCTGATCTCCCCGACGTTCGCCCCGGTGCGCGAATCGGTTTGCTGGGGGGAAGTTTTGATCCCGCTCACGAAGGCCATGTGGCGATTTCCTTGCGTGCAATGCGGCAAGCTCGACTGGATTGGGTCTGGTGGATGGTTACGCCGCAAAACCCTCTCAAAGACACGCCGAGTGCATCGTTACGCGAGCGTCTGGAACGCGCACGTCGCTTCGCCGGACATCCGCTACGATGTATCTGGGTGAGCGATATTGAGATACGTTTGCGGACGCGCTACACGGTTGATGCTGTGCGAGTCCTGCGGCAGAGGTATTCGCATGTTCAGTTTGTTCTATTAATGGGTTCGGATATCCTAACGGAATTGCCACGCTGGAGTGATTGGCGCGAGTTAACTCGACTGCTCCCTTTGCTGGTTGCGCCAAGGACACGCTCGTTGATATCAATGAACTGTGGAAGGAGAGGTTTTCGTATCATTCCGCCTGAGCGTGCCTATCAACTTGTAGGATCCCGGCCGCCGGCTGTATGTTTTCTTTCCGGCACAAGGCTTTCAGTTTCTTCTACACGGCTACGTGGTCTGGTTGGTTCTGAAATTTCTAGAGGACGGAGGCTTTAGATGGGAACTCATACTACAGTTTCACTGTACGACTATATCACGCCAACCGTCTGCTGCAGGGATTAGACTCTCCGGCTCTAAAGCCTTGAGATGGTGCGGGCGGGGGGAGTCGAACCCCCACGGGACCAGCCCAAGCGATTTTAAGTCGCTAGCGTCTACCATTCCGCCACGCCCGCCAGTCTAAATCCTACTCCTTCCTCTGTAAAATCTCTACATTTTCGCTCATCTCGCGCAGAACTCCCAGCAAAGCCTTGAAAGCAGATTCCAAGGCAGTGGTGTCATTGGAGCGCAAAACCACACGAACGCCTGAAGGCTTTCCGTCACTAAACGATGGATAACAACCTATTCGAACATTTTTCCACTTTTCTTGTAATTGTCTCAAGGGTGCAGCCAAATCTCCCTCGCCCAAATGCACACGAACCGAACGGGATTCCTCAAGTGTGCCACCCTTCAAAAATGAAACAGCATGTTCCAACATTGCCCGCATGATCTCCGGAACTCCGGCCATCACAACAACGTTATCCAGCATGAATCCGGGCGCACCGCTCACAGGGTTGTCAATCAGACGAGCCCCATGGGGGATGCGCGCCATTCGTAGGCGACTCTCGTTGAGGACGTAGTTGCTACCGGTATATTGCGCCTCAAGACGTCGAACTGCTTCCTCATTATGCGAAATTTCCACACCAAAGGCTTGAGCAATAACATCGGCGGTAATATCGTCGTGCGTAGGGCCGATGCCGCCAGTTGTCAGGACATAGTCATAACGCTTGCGCAGATGATTTAATGCGGTTAGAATGTCGTCGGTGTTGTCGGCGACCATGCGAGCCTCACCAATGCGGATGCCGCATTCCTGCAACCGCTTTGCAATATGGGCTAGGTTGCTGTCTTGGGTTTGACCGCTCAGCAGTTCATCGCCGATCAACAGCACCGCAGCTCGAACAATTTTCTCTTGTGCTTGCTTCATTTGTGTAACTTTAACCCCGTCGTGCCGCTCGGACAATATGAAGTTTGACCCGCCCCTGACACAGGCGCGCTTGGAGCGTCGCTATAAGCGCTTCTTCGCCGATGTTCGCTTAGCCGATGAAAGTGTGGTTACGGCGCATTGTCCCAATCCCGGTTCCATGATGGGGCTCGCACAGCCCGGCTGGCGCGTGTGGCTTTCTCGCCACTCAAACCCAAAACGAAAATTGCCGTGGTCGTGGGAGATAGTCGAGTCCGAGACAGGCACCCTTATCGGAGTGCATACCGGCAAAACCAATGATCTCGTCCATGAGGCTTTGCTCGAAGGGAGCATCAAAGAAATACACGGCTTCGAGAAGATTGAGCGGGAGGTTCGGGTTTCCGAGAAAAGCCGCATTGATTTCCTCCTCACCGAGCCGAAGACATATGTTGAGGTAAAAAGTGTAACCTTAAGCCGCGAATCCGGTCTTGCCGAATTCCCCGATGCCAAGACCGCACGCGGGGTCAAGCACCTACAAGAACTCTCCGTTTTGGCTGGGCAGGGGCACCGAGCGGTAATGTTGTATGTGGCGCAGCGAGAAGATTGTGAAAGGTTCGCTCCCGCAGGCGATATTGATCCAGCATATTCTAACGCCATGCAAGAGGGGATTCGTGCGGGAGTCGAGATTCTTTGCTATAATTGCTCCGTGAGCACGACAGGCATCCGCATTTCGCAGAGAATTCCCGTCGAATTTCCTTGAACGGAGACACAGCAATGGAATACGTGCAAGCGTTCGAATCTCCTCCGGTCAATACCGGGCAAATCAAACTCTATGATGCCGAGGCCTTCGCAAAGATGTCGGCGGTCGGCAGTATTGCGGCAGAGGCGCTTGACATGCTTGTAGACGAAGTGCGCCCGGGTGTTACAACCGAGCATCTTGACCGTCTTGCCTATGGTTTCGCTCTTGATCGCGGCTGCATCCCGGCGCCATTAAATTACCGGGGTTTTCCCAAATCGATATGTACGTCGGTTAATCAAGTTGTATGCCACGGAATCCCCAACGCAAAAAAATTACGCGAAGGCGACATTCTCAATATTGATATTACCTTCATCAAGGACGGGTGGCATGGCGACAGCTCACGCATGTACTACGTCGGCGATGTCCCTCGCAAAGCCGCCCGATTGGTCAAAATAACTTACGAGGCAATGATGCGCGGCATTGGGGAAGTACGTCCGGGAACAACGTTGGGAGATATAGGCGCCGCGATACAAACATTTGCCGAAGAAAATCGCTACTCGATAGTGCGTGACTTCTGCGGTCACGGAATCGGCTTGGTTTTTCACGATGCGCCAAACATTCTCCATTATGGCAAGCGAGGTGAAGGCATTACCCTGCGTGAAGGGATGTGCTTCACCATTGAACCCATGATCAACCTGGGCAAACCCGAAGTCAAACTTCTCAACGATGGATGGACAGCCGTTACCAGAGATAGGTCGCTCTCGGCGCAATTTGAGCATTCCATCGGCGTCAGCGCCGACGGTGCTGTCATCTTCACACGTTCACCAACCGGACGAGATTGCCCTCCTTACTAATAAAACTTCCTCCTCCTCAGTGTAAAACGTAGAGTAAATACATGCCCGCCAGCAAAATCAAAACCAAAACGAAAAGCAAACCAACAACCATGATTAAGACAAAAACGAAAGTCTCTCTTCCTTCAGGCGACACTTTCCGGGCGGGACGTCGAGAGCGTCTGTGCCGACGATTCCGTTGCGCGCGAGTTGATTCTCTTCCTGACCATGAACTTTTGGAGCTTTTGTTGTTTCGTATCGTTCCCGGAAGCAATGTCAGACCGATGGCGGAAACCTTGCTCAAACGTTTTAAGACCATCAACGGAGTTTTAAATGCGGGAGAGTCCGAGCTCCAAGCCCTAAATGGCATCTGCAACCGCTTTATCGATCGTATCACCGACGAATTCGCTCTCACTAAATCCATTGGTCTGCGAATGGCCCGTGAGGAGGTCATTGACCGTCCGGTGTTATCATCATGGCGTGCAGTCATTGACTATGTTGTCATGGAAATGGGGCACAACGACATCGAGCAACTTAATATCCTCTTTCTCGATCGCAAGGACAAGCTTATCACTGAAGAAATCCACCAGCACGGGACCATTGACCACACGCCCGTTTATCCGCGCGAAGTGTTGAGACGCGCGTTGGAAACAGGTGCATCAGCGATGGTATTGGTGCACAATCATCCCGGCGGCGATCCGTCTCCCTCACGCAACGATATCGACATGACACGAAACCTCATTGCTATCGCGCAACCGCTCGGCATCGCCATTCATGACCATCTTGTCGTTTCACAGGGACAATATGCAAGCTTTAAAGAATTGGGAATTATATGATACCTCGCTACTCACGACCGAAAATGTCCGCGATTTGGGAGCCGGAAAGTCGCTTCCAAATCTTCCTCGAAATTGAAACCCACGCCCTTGATGCAATGGTCGATCTGGGTTTGGCGCCGAAGTCCGCAGCCGAAGCGCTTCGCAAACGTGGCGGCTTCGACACCGAGCGCATTGATGTCATCGAAGCCGAGGTTAAGCACGACTTCATTGCCTTCCTTACGAATCTGGGCGAGCACGTTGGCGAGGAAGCGCGCTTTATCCATCAGGGAATGACCTCGAGCGACGTTCTTGATACGTGCTTAAGCGTACAGTTGGCCCGTGCAACCGATCTCTTGCTTGGGGACATTGACAGGTTGCTGGAAATACTCAAGCGTCGCGCTTTTGAACACAAAACGACTTTGTGTATGGGGCGTTCGCACGGTATCCACGGCGAGCCGACGAGTTTCGGGTTGAAGTTAGCGCAAGCGTATGCGGAATTCTCGCGTCATCGGGCGCGTCTGCTTGCGGCACGTGAGGAAATAGCCGTGTGTGCCATCTCCGGGGCCATGGGAAATTTCGCGCACCTGGACCCCCGCATTGAAGTTCATGTTGCCAAGAAAATGGGCCTGTCGGTGGAGTCTATCTCGACGCAGGTGATTGCGCGCGACCGTCACGCTGTTTATTTCGCCGTTCTGGGCGTTCTGGCGAGTTCCATTGAGCGCCTGGCAGTGGAAATTCGCCATCTGCAACGTAGCGAGGTCGGCGAGGCGGAGGAACATTTCTCCGGCGGACAAAAGGGATCATCAGCAATGCCGCACAAGCGCAACCCGGTCGCGAGCGAAAACCTTACGGGTCTGGCGCGGCTGGTTCGCTCGATGGTGGCACCGGCAATGGAGAACATTGCCTTGTGGCACGAGCGCGACATTTCGCACTCAAGTGTCGAGCGCGTGATTGCTCCTGATGCGACAATCGCCTTGGATTTCGCTCTTGCACGCCTCGGCGATGTTCTTGATGGCCTGGTGGTTTACTCGGAGAAGATGGCGCAAAACATGGATTGTCTTGCTGGTTTGGTGTATTCGCAGCGTGTATTGCTTGCTTTGGTGGGGAAGGGGATGTCGCGAGAGGATGCCTACCGTTTGGTGCAGAGTCACGCGATGGCGGTTTGGGAGGGCGGTGGCAACCTTCTTGAACGTTTACGAAGCGACAGTCATGTTACCGGGTTAATCGGGGACGAGTTGGATTCCTTATTCGACCCGAATTGGTTCACGCGCCGAGTGGACGTTTTGTTCGATCGGGTCTTCGGCAAATAAGGTGAAGATCACTCGCTAGCAATCTGGCGCCGCGCTTCTTCCATGCATTCCGCCATGGCACGTCGAATTTGGTGGTCCGACTGCTCGATTCCCCGCGCATCGAAATCAGCGCGGAGTTTGCGGAACACATCTTCATCGCCGGCCTCTTCAAAATCAGCCTCAATGACTTCTCGGATATACTCGGCGGTTTCGGATTGCGAAAGCCCCATTAACTCCGCCGCCCAGCGGCCAAGCAATTTATTCCGGCGCGCTTCGGACTTGAATTCCATTTCCTTATCGTGGCGAAATTTTGTCTCTGCCGCTTTTTTACGCTCTTCCATGCCGTCCATGTGTTTGCTCCTCCGTTGGTGCTAATGTACGGACCATACAGCATATTGATGAAAATGCAAATGAAAAAGAGAAAGTCACCCATTAATATTTTGATTTAAACTGTTCCACCACGCCGTGCCGTCACTAGAGAGGCGTGCCGCGATTTTCTCCAATGGCCGCTTCGTTATTTTCAAAATCCCTCCGTTCCAGACAGCTCTCTTTGAGGCGGCCAACTGCGCCTGGCTGGCCCAGTAAACATCTCCCAGCCGCTTAAGTCCGTTGGATTTCAAAGTTGCACCTGTCGAAGTGATATCGACGATGACTTCGGCAATGCCGGCGCGAGGTGCTCCTTCCGTTGCTCCAAGGCTCGCAACAATGCGATACATATCGACGCCGTGCTCGCTAAAAATCTGCCGGGTCAAGCGCGGATACTTCGTCGCCACCCGAAGCAATCGGCGATGTCTGGCATAAAAATCACGGGCAACGTCATCCAGGTCGTCCATATCTTCAACATCTATCCAACTCTTCGGAACACCAACGCATAGGTCTGCACGCGAGAATCCCAAATCCTCGATCAACGCCAATGTTTCCTCAGGCGATTCGATGTTCTCGTGCAGCAAATCTTTGCCGCTAATGCCGAGATGCAGGTCGCCGCGCCCCAAAGCAAGTGCGATTTCACCTGCGGGGAGAAAAGCGACCGCAACTTCGGGAAAACCATCTAAATGACCAAAATATCCGCGCCCTGTCTGTTCAACAATTGGAACGCCCGCCTCGCGCAAGAACGCATTCGTTGCCTCGAAGATTCGTCCCTTCGCAGGAACACCGAGTAACAATCGGTTTTCCATGGTTTCGCGGTAGAGGCTCACGGTGTGATCCTCTCGGCAAATTTGGGAAAAAGGGCTGCGATGCGGTCGGGTCGAGCTGCGAATCCCACCGCCGGAATCCTCCGCTCGCTTCCGAGCGCCTGAAGGAGTTGGTCATAACGCCCGCCCGCGGCGATTTGCATCTCGCCAACACGCACCTCGAAGACGAAACCGGTATAGTAGCCTAGCCTGCGTCCGAATCCGGTTGAGAAAATTGCATCGTTGATATCGATGCCGTGCCTGCGCAAACATTCGGCGCGTTGTTCGAGGCACTCGAGTGCCGGTGCAATATCAGCGGCGTTCGTGGTGTTGCGGATATCTTTGAGCGCTTGGGGGAAGGGTGCCCGAATGCGCAGAAATTTCTCCAACATTGTGCCGACGTCTTTGGGTAGGGACGGCAGGCTTCGGCGTTCCATACGTTCCTTGAACCGCGTTTGGATTTCCTCGATGGAACGTCCGCCTAGAACCATGTCCGTATTAATTGGTTCAACATTGTCTGTTTCGGGAATCGTACGCGATGTTTGCCGTGTGCCTTCCTTTGCGAGTTGGAGTAATTTGTCGAACCGTTCTTCAGAACGGTAGAATACTTGATGCAGTCGCTCTCCCCAAGGAGAATTTTTCCCAACACTTTTCGCCAAAGCACCAAACAAATACAGATCGCCGATTTCTATCTCGAATCCCTTGCAACCGAGTTGTCGAAGTCCATCGATAGCGAGCGCCATGATTTCGGCGTCGGCATCAATAGAATTGTTGCCACCGAAATACTCGGCGCCGACTTGCGGAAATTCCGAGGGTTTCAGCGATTCCTTGGCGTGGTAGCGGAATGCATCGCCGCGATAGCACAGACGCGCTTCAACGCCATTTGCACCGCCCGAGGATGCAAGATAGTGCCGGCATGTCGGAATAGTCAGGTCAGGACGAAGGCAGTGCTCACCTCCGCTTATATCTGTAACGCTATAGAGGCGTTTCCGAATATCTTCGCCGGCGTATTCGAGAAATACCTCTAACGGCTGAAGAATGGGCGTGGAGACAGCTTTATAACCCGCCTCTTGAAGCATGCGTGCAAGTGCAAACGAGACACTCTCGATGCGTAAAGCATCGGTAGAAGAAGCGGATACGGGACTCATTTTTGCGAGGCGAGCGTTTTGGATACTTCCTCGAGCAATCTTTCTCTGGCGACGGAACGTTGTGCTTCACCGCCTTCTTTCCACTGGGATGAATCCTTAATGCTTGCGGACAACTCTTTTCCCAAAACGAGGTTGCGAATGGTGATTTCGTTACGCTTGCGTTCCTGTTCGCCCTGAATGATGGCAAGTTTTGCGCTACGACGGTCAGCGTAGCGCATCTGCGCACGCATCCCACTCGAGCCAAGATAAACTTCGGCGCGGATATTTGCCTCGCGCAACTCTCGAGTGATTCGAACGGCTTCGGTTCTGTCTGTTGAGTCCAGGAGTAAAATTACGACATCGAGCGTTTCCCCTTCAATGGCAGACGACTCTTTCATTGCTTCTAAAACCGTATAGAGTCGACTTATACCGATGGAAAAACCCGCTGCGGGAATTTCGATTCCTTTGAAACGCGTGACCAAATCATCGTAACGACCTCCTCCACCAACCGAACCAAAACGAGTCAGACGGGAGTCGCTAGCACCCATCTTAATTTCGAAGATAGGACCGGTGTAATAATCCAATCCACGCACGACTGTAGGGTCTAGCTCGATGACATCCTCATTGACGCCGAAAGCCTTCATCAAATCTATCATCTCGTGCAACTGTTCAATCCCTTCTTTACCCGAGGCAGTCTCGCCCATGATAGCTTCTAGGCTGGGGAAATCGATGTGTCCTTCCACAAGCGCAAGAACTTTCTCTATGGCTTTTTGGTCCAATCCTGCGCCCGGAGTGTAATCACCCGACTTGTCTTTGCGCCCCATTCCCAGAAGATCCGTCACAGCCCGTGCGCCCAAGCGTTCCATTTTGTCGATAGAGCGTAAAACGCGCAGGCGCTTCTCCGCAAAGCCGGACTCATTTTTATTCAAACCGATACTTTCCAACAACCCATCAAGGAGTTTGCGGTTGGAAATATGAAGAGAGTATTTCTCTTTCAGTCCGAGCGTGTCCATGCACTTTGCGGCTAACGCGCACAGTTCTGCGTCCGCGAGGGGAACGGGTGCGCCGACGATATCGGCATCGAACTGCATGAACTGCCGGAAGCGTCCGGGGTCTGGTTTTTCGTTGCGGAAGACCGGTCCATGCTGATAACGGCGAAAGGGTTTGGGCAGGGAGTCATAGTTCTCCGCCACATAGCGAGCCAACGGAGCGGTAAGGTCATAGCGCAATGCGAGCCATTGTTCGTCGTCGTCGCGTAAGGAGAATACGCCGGCGTTGGGACGTTCCTCATCCGGCAGGAACTTTCCTAAAGCATCGGCGTATTCGAGAATGGGAGTCTCGAGGGCGCTGAAGCCCCACGAAGTGCAGACTTCCGAGAGCGCCCGCAACATTCGGTTCTGCGCGTAGGCCTCGCACTCACCAATATCGCGCAACCCTTTCGGGAGTCGTGCTTTTACAGTTTTAGAACCACGTGCCGATCCACCATCCACCGTCAAGGAGGGAATCCGGCATTTCTTCGTCGGAGTGCTCTTGTTTGAGCTTTTCGATACATTCGTCATATTGTTGCGTGTCTGGTTTCCAGCCTTGTTGCTGGCATGTTTGATCATAGTTTTCGTGATGGCCGTGGATGGCACTGCACCCGGACAGTAGCGCCCCGGCAAGAAGCATATAAGAAAGCGGATGTCGCAACAAAGCAAGCATGGTACTTCCAACGCAAATGTTCCAATTACGCCTCCGAATATGCCGCTTTTCACGGGATATGTCTAGGGTGTTGTGACGGGGGTGTCGAAATAGTGGCGTTGAGGCTGTAAGATGGTCCGGTAATATCGATTAGGAGAGGTGGCCGAGTGGTCGAAGGCAGTAGTCTTGAAAACTACCGCGCGCGTGAGCGTGCCGTGGGTTCGAATCCCACCCTCTCCGCCAATTTCTTGTTTTTTGCTTGAAATGCCCTGTTTGACCTCTCTAACTTGATGGCGGTAGTGTTGATTTCATCTAGTAAATCAAGGGAGTTACGGAATTTTCGATTGTTTTTCCGCTATCAAATTTAAAATTCGACAGCGCGAATTTGAGCAATTTTGGTTTTTCGGCCGAATCGGCGCCTATGAGCGCCCGCTGGTAGATACGGCATATTCGGCGCCCGCGGGCATTCTGGCCATATATGGGCGGGGTATCTGCTTGATATTGCGTGATTCTGTCGGTGATTTACGTTATTTGTTCTCGCCCCGTCCGTAATGAAATAATGGGCATCGATCTCACGGTCCACCTTGTTTGTATAAGAGGCATCCGGGTCCGTATCCTTCACGTTTTGGGCAGGGCCTCTTGTTTCAAGTTCATGCGAAAGAGGGGCAAAGTTACAGGAAAAAGGCTCGTAAATGGTGCAACCAACCTGGCGAGAGGAGGGCCTCTCGCTTTTCAGCGGGCTCCACTCGGGGAGCGTTTCGGGCCGCAGGCCACAACTGGGATGCAGTGGCAGGCTTGATACTCAATACCCATGTATCGGAACTTATCCGATGGCAACACGCGAAATTCGGAATTCAGAAGCCGACACCTAAACGCCCGCCGACGCCTAGCGCGGACTTTTCGAGGCTGGAGTGCTGAGAGGATTCGCACAGGATAGCCCGGTTATTTAATTTGGCAATAGGAAAAAAATATATTTTTCACTCTTAAAAATCGTCAAGAGAGTTGTGTAAGCGTGCGAATCAGTGGTCCAATTCGGGGCTGCTGATTCGGCGCCAAGTCGCACAAACAACTTCACAAGGAGGATATCAGATGAAAAATTCACTATTTCCAACCAAATGGGCGGTCGCCTCGGGGTTCGCTTTGATAGTTTTGGCCGGCTTCGATGCGGGTGAAAGCCTTGCCGAGCGTGGGCGGATACATATTGTCGGCTCGTCGACGGTTTTTCCGTTTTCGGCGGCTGTTTCAGAGTATTTCGGCAAGAGCAGTGACTTTCCTACGCCACTGGTGGAGAGTACCGGTTCCGGCGGGGGTTTGAAGTTGTTCTGTGCCGGAGCGGGCGAAAGCCATCCGGACATCACGAATGCCTCGCGTCGAATCAAATCTTCGGAGGTGGAAGCTTGTGCCAAGAATGGCGTGGACAAGGTCACCGAGGTTAAGATTGGTTTCGATGGCATTGTCTTGGCGAACTCGAGAGAATCGTCAACGATAAACGTCACCTTGCGACAGATCTGGCTTGCGCTTGCCAAGGAGGTTCCCGAGGGCGGCGTGGATGGTGCCAACTTGGTGGCCAATCCCTACAAAAACTGGAGTGATATCGATTCGTCCTTGCCGAACGTTGCGATTGAGGTTCTCGGGCCTCCTCCGACATCGGGGACGCGTGATGCCTTCGTGGAGATTGCCATGGAGGGCGGATGCAAGTCGTTCGACAGCATCAAGGCAATGAGTAAGTCGGACAAGAACGCCTATAAAACCCTCTGTCACACGGTTCGTGAGGATGGAGCTTGGATTGATGCTGGAGAGAACGACAATCTCATCGTGCAGAAGCTTCTGAGCAACCCGGAAGCATTCGGCGTGTTCGGATTTAGTTTCCTTGACCAGAACCAAGACCGCTTGCATGGCTCTTATGTCGGTGGTGTCGAGCCCAGCTTCGAGAATATCGCCTCGGGGGATTATTCCGTATCGCGTTCGCTGTTCTTCTATGTGAAGAACGCGCATGTAGACATCGTCCCGGGCTTGCGCGAATATGTTAGTGCTTTCACCGATGAGGACGCTTGGGGAGAAGAGGGTTACTTGGTAGACAAGGGGCTCATCCCGCTTCCCGAGGAGGAGCGCGAGGCAATGGGCAAGCAAGCTCGTGCACTCAAGCCGATGTCGTTCTAGGCAGGTGGCGTGACCCAATATCATTTGTCGGAGGATTTGTACCGTTATGAATATGCAAGCGACTATGAGTTTGCGTCGCGGCGGTGTCAGCCTCCGGCGTGTGATAGAAGGAACTCTCAAGGCCTTCTTTTTCTTGAGTGCTTCAGTCTGCGTACTCGCGACCTTCGGAATATTTTTCTCAATAATTTTTGAGGCGCTTCGGTTCTTTCAGCAGGTGTCGCCAGTGGCATTTTTTTTCGGGCTTGAGTGGAGTCCGCAGACGGCCATCCGCACGGACCAAGTCGGACAATCCGGGAGTTTCGGACTCGTGCCGGTGCTGGCCGGGACGCTCCTGATAACTTCGATCGCTATTGCCATCGCCGCGCCGATAGGCTTGTTGATTGCGATTTACATGAGCGAATACGCTGCGCCAAAGACACGCAACCTAACGAAGCCGTTGATCGAGATGTTAGCGGGGATTCCTACAGTCGTTTATGGTTTTTTTGCAGCTTTGACTCTTGCGCCGATTGTGCGTGATGTGGGGAGGTATTTCGAGTTTGAGATTGCCTCGGAGAGCGCTTTGGCAGCCGGGCTGGTAATGGGGGTGATGATTATCCCGTTTGTTTCGTCTCTGTGCGATGATGTGATTCGTGCAGTTCCGCTGAGTTTGCGCGAGGGCTCCTACGGGCTAGGGGCGACTCAATCCGAAACCATTACGTTAACTCTGTTGCCTGCAGCGCTTCCTGGAATTGCTTCGGCCTTGTTATTGGCGTTGTCGCGTGCGATAGGAGAGACGATGATAGTGGTGATGGCCGCCGGGCTTGCCGCAAATTTGACGTTAAATCCCTTCGATGCGGTTACAACTGTGACGGTGCAGATAGTTTCATTGCTTGTGGGTGACCATGAATTTGACTCCACCAAGACCTTGTCGGCATTCGCATTGGCGTTAACTTTGTTTATGATAACGCTGCTTTTGAACGTTGTGGCGTTACGAATTGTTCACAAATATAGACAGAGATATGAATAGCGCGGTTTTGCCTCAACGTATACGAACGCGACTACGACGCCGTCACGCTGCGGAAAAACGCTTCCGTTGCTACGGGGTTGTGGCGTTGTGCTTTGCGTTGGCGTTTCTATTTGTATTATTGGCAACGATTATCATCAATGGTGCAGGAGTGCTCATACATAAACGGATGCTCTTCGAAGTTGTCGTCTCCGAGCATCATGGTGATAGATACGGGGCAATGATTAAGGATTCATGGAAGGCTCAATTCCCCGAAGTTACAGAGCGAAGACAGAGGCGCGCGCTTTATGGTCTGATAAGTCGAGATGCGGAGTTCCTCCTGCGCGAACGCCTTGCCGATGTTCCCGTTCCCGATAATGGGATTGTGGTATTGTCTGTTCCGTTTTCGAGTGATGCTGGCGAATTCCTCGAGACCGATCCTGATAAACGCGATAGTTTTTCCAAGCGCCTCTCCACTGAGCAACGCGGTTGGCTCGAGCGTATTGAGGCCGGTGGGAAAGTCGAGACCGTATTCAACAGCGATTTTTTCCTGAACGCCGATTCGCGCGAACCCGAAGTCGCCGGTATTCTCGGTGCGTTGATTGGCTCGATGCTGACGATGTGCGTGACTTTTTTGTTTTCGTTTCCTGTCGGTGTGATGGCCGCAGTTTATCTTGAGGAATTCGCAGCAAAGGGGAGGTTGTTTCGTTTTATTGAGGTGAACATCAACAATCTCGCAGCGGTTCCTTCGATAGTTTTTGGCTTGCTGGGGTTGGCGGTGTTTATTGGGCTGTTTGGAGTTCCACGCTCAACCCCTTTGGTAGGCGGACTCGTACTCGGACTGATGACTCTGCCCACGATTATCATAGCGACAAGGGCTGCGCTGCAGGCGGTTCCCTCATCATTGCGTTATGCGGCGTTGGCTTTGGGGGCAACTCCGATGCAAGCGGTTTTGCACCAAGGGTTGCCTTCCGCGATGCCGGGAATCTTCACGGGAGCAATTATCGGGATGGCGCAGGCTTTGGGCGAGACGGCTCCGCTCTTGATGATAGGGATGGTGGCCTTCGTCGCGGATATTCCCGACGGTTTTACTTCAGCTTCAACAGCATTGCCTGTCCAGGTGTTTTTGTGGGCGGACAGTCCCGAGCGCGGTTTTGTGGAAAAGACTTCCGCGGCGATACTGGTGCTTTTGGCGTTCCTTGCGGTGATGAATTCAGCCGCGATTTACCTTCGCAAAAAGTTCGAATTGAAATGGTGAAACATGATATGATGGAGGTGAAATAGATTGGAGAGTTTGGTGCATCCCATACCGGTAACAACGACAGCTACGGCAACCTCCGAAATTTCCTCCGAGCAAGGGGAGGATTGTGTGGAGGCGGGTTCTTCGGTGATTTCGGCGCGCAATATCGATGTGTTCTACGGAGAAAAACCTGCGCTTACGAACGTGAACGTGGAAATTCCACGCCATCAAGTCACCGCAATGATAGGGCCGTCGGGTTGCGGCAAGTCGACATTTCTGCGTTGTCTGAATCGCATGAACGATTTGATTGAAAACTGCCGTGTTAAAGGGAATATCTTTCTTGATGGCGAGGATATCTATGCTCCCGAGGTTGATGTCGTTACCTTGCGGATGCGGGTTGGCATGGTGTTTCAAAAGCCCAACCCTTTCCCGAAGAGCGTTTACGACAACGTTGCCTATGGTCCTCGGATTCACGGAATTGCGTCCTCTCGCGCGGATTTGGACGAAATTGTGTTCAACAGTCTTGATCGTGCGGGTCTGTTGGATGAGGTTCGCGACCGAATGCATGAATCGGCAACGGGTTTGTCCGGCGGGCAGCAGCAACGTTTGTGCATTGCCCGGGCGATTGCGATAGCGCCGGAGGTTATTCTGATGGATGAGCCTTGTTCTGCGCTGGATCCAATCGCGAGTGCGCGTGTGGAGGACTTAATCGACGAATTGCGGCAGAAATACAGCATTGTCGTTGTGACGCACTCAATGCAGCAGGCGGCTCGGATATCGCAGAAGACGGCGTTTTTTCATTTGGGCGAGTTGGTAGAGGAAGGTGATACGGAGCGCATCTTTACGACTCCAAAGGACTCGCGCACACAGGCGTATATTACCGGGCGGATTGGATAGGTTGGTTATGGAGAAGCGTACAGACCACATCGTTAAGTCTTACGATGACGAGCTCGACCAGATTGACCACATTATAGCGGAGATGGGTGTATTGGCGGCGAGACAGTTGGAAGATGCGATACAGGCGCTTGTGAAGGAGGATACCGCGTTAGCGCAAAAGGTTGTTTTGGGAGATGCCGCGATTGATGCTCTGGAAAATGAAGTTGATGCGCTTGCGGTGAGGGTGTTGGCGTTACGACAGCCGATGGCGTTGGACTTGCGTCGTGTTGTTGCCGCGATGAAGATAGGGGGGTCGCTGGAGCGCATAGGCGACTACGCCCGTAATATAGCGAATCGTTCACAGGTCGTGACGGCGTTACCGGGAGAATATGGGGGTATTCGCGTCATCGAACGGATGGGAGGGATAGTGGGCGAGATGATTCACGGGGTATTGGAGGCGTACCGCGACGCGAATGTTGAGCGTGCCGAGGCAATACGCTTGCGCGATGAGGCTGTTGACCAGTTGAATAACAGTCTATTTCGTGAGTTGCTGACGTACATGATGGAAACACCGAGTAACATCACACTATCGATGCACCTATTATTTATTGCGAAGAATTTAGAGCGGATAGGCGACCACGTGACCAACGTCGCGGAGCACGTACATGTGATGGTGACGGGTGAATCCCTGGAGTCGGAACGTCCGAAGAGTGACCATTCCAGCCAGATAATTTCCGAAAAACCCTAGGAACCCCGTCACCTCGCGTCCGATTTTGAAGAGGTGAGGCTCCAAATCAATCGGGAATCGGTTGCAATTCCTTGCCTTTGTAAAGCGACCGCGGACGAAACAGTCGGTTGTCCCCTGCCTGTTCGAGGATATGCGACAACCATCCGACCGTTCTCGAGCAAGCAAAGGTCGGCGTAAACATATCGCGTGGAATCCCGCACCCCTCCATCACGACACCGCCAAAATACTCCACATTGGTGAAGAGCTTCCGCCCGGGCTTCAAGCGCGCGAGAGTGGCGGTTGCAATCTCTTCGACTTCGATAGCGAGGTCAACGATGGGCTCCTCCATCCCTTTAGCGACTTCTTTGAGCAGTTTGGAACGCGGATCTTCGACTTTGTAGACTCGGTGACCGAACCCCATGATACGTTCGCCTTTCTCGACGGCATCGGTAATCCACGCCTCGGCTCTGTCGGGAGTCTGAATGGCGTCAAGCATGGCAAGAGCTCTGCTGGGAGCACCTCCATGCAACGGCCCCGATAGAGCCCCGATAGCTCCGACCACTGCGGCACCAATATCCGCGCCAGTTGAGGCAATCACCCGGGCGGTGAAGGTCGAAGCGTTAAAGCCATGATCAATGGTGGAGATAAGGTAGCGCTCGATAGCGTGGTTCTGTTTCTCTTCGGCAGGCTCGCCGGAAATCATGTAGAGGTAGTTCTGTGCATAGGAGAAATCCGGACGCGGAGGGATGGGTTCCTTCCCCTGGGAGAGCCGATACAGCGAAGAGAGTATCATCGGAAACGCAATAACCATCCGCATGGCGTCGCGCATCATATCTTCGGGAGACGCATCCGTAACCGGACGACACCCATACGCGGCACCTAGCACGGAAATCGCCGAGCGCATCCAATTCAAATAGGAGGTGTCGCCGGAACGAGCCAATATAGGCAAAACTTCCCGGACCTCTTCGGGAAGGGTGACATCGAAGATGCCTTCGGTAAATTCGGCACGTTCGGCTTCGGAGGGGAGGTGGCCGCGGAACATCAAAAACCATACGTCCTCAAAAGAACGCTTTTTGTTGAGTTCAACGGCATTATAGTAGCGGTAGTGGTAGATTCCCTCGCTTTCGCGAATGCCTCCGATTTTTGTCTCAGCCGCGATGACGCCTTCTAGTCCGCGGGAAAAATTTGCTTCGTTTTTCATTATGTTCCTTAGTTTTGGCGCTGGTTCGCGCTTTCGTGTCGACTACAGGATAAAGAGTTTTGCCGGACTCGTCAAGGATTTTGAAACTTGGTGTTTCCCGTCTTGGGAACCTCAATCCTGTTTCACTTCACAAGCAAGGAACGCGGAAATTTCGTCAAGCAACGCGCCGCTCCCGATTTTTGTATGACGATTGTCTCGGTAATCTCGAGCCCCCAATCACGACGCCAAATCCCCGGCATAAAATGAAACGTCATGTTTGGTTCTAAAACCGTTTCGTCACTCTCACGGAAGCTAATAACCCGCTCTCCCCAGTCCGGCGGGTAGCTCAGGCCTACGCCATACCCGCAACGCCCCTCGCGCTCCACTCCGTGGCGTCTTAACGCTCCATGCAATGCTCTTGCCACATCGCCGGCAACATTGCCCGCCGTGGCAGCCTCCAGCCCTGCTTCGAGACCTTCGAGCAACGCGTTTGCAGCCTTGCGCATGTCATCCGGCGGAATTCCCAGATAAACCGTCCGGCACATTGGGCAGTGATAGCGTTTTACACAGCCGGCAATTTCCAGGAAAGTCCCGGCATCTTTTGTGAATACACGATCATCCCACGTTAAGTGTGCCGCAGACGCATCCGCGCCCGTCGGCAACATCGGAACTATTGCGGGGTAATCGCCACCAAACCGCGTGCCGTTACCATCGCGCTCACCCCTTATCGCAACCGAATATAACTCCGCGACTAAATCATTCTTGCGGACACCAGGGCCGATCACCTCATACGCACGAGTCATCATTGATGTCACAATCACCGCCGCCTTCTCCATATACGCCAGTTCTGCCAACGATTTAACTCCCCGTTCCCGATTCACCAATCCCGTTGCATCAATGAAGGTCGCTTCATATAACTCTTCCGTCAAACGCTCGTGCGATTTGGCAGAGTAGTAATAATTGTCCATCTCAACGCCGATGCGCTTGGAGCCCCAGCCTTCATCCCGAATTACCTTGGCAAGGTTCTCCATTGCATGAAAGCTTTCCGACTGAATGTAGTGGTCGGGGTAGGGGCGAATGTACGACTCCCCCATATACACGGTGCGAACGGCTCCATATTGATCCTGCCAGCGCCCCCACCACAAAGGCAGTCCATCCGTTCCAACCAAAACGCCTTGGGGAACATAAAACGACCACCCGTCATATCCTGTCAGCCACGCCATGTTCGACGGGTCAGTTGTAAACAAGACATCAATATCCGTCCGCTCCATAGCCTTGCGGACCTTGTCGAGGCGTTTGGCATACTCCCCCACGGAAAAAGGAAGAGGTATCGCAGGCGTTGACGGTGTCGCAATATCTGGCATGCTAGAATTATACTTGCAACTTTCCAACTGCACAAGACACATACTATAATCCAGTATGTCACTAAATCTCCAAGACATTCGCGCTGCACACAAGCGCATTCGGCACATCAGCGTCACGACACCGCTTATTCCCTCAATGTTGTCAGGGCAGGCCGGATACGAATTGTTATTGAAACTTGAGACTACACAGCCCACTCGATCTTTCAAAATCCGTGGTGCTACCAACGCCATTGAATCGCTCACGGACGAGCAAAAATCTCGTGGTATCGTGTGTTGTTCAACTGGAAACCACGGACGTGCTATCGCATTCGCGGCAAAACAGATGGGTATCACGGCAACCGTGTGTCTCTCCGAACTCGTGCCCGCAGCAAAAGTCAAAGCCATTGAGGACCTCGGTGCAAACGTCCGCCGTGTCGGGCAGACGCAGGAGGACGCCATCCTCGAAACCAACCGTATTGCGTCCGGCGGCGTAACCGAAATCTCCGCCTTTGATGATGCCGGAGTCATCGCAGGGCAGGCAACCATTGCTCTCGAACTCTTCGAGCGCAGATTCGACCTGCAAAACATCATTATCCCCTTGTCGGGCGGTGGGTTGGCAGGCGGTATCGCCTTTGCAGCAAAGCAGATACAGCCACGCGTACATGTTGTCGGTGTGAGCATGGAACGAGGGGCGGGAATGTACGAGGCCATCCGCGCAGGCAAGCCTGTCGAGGTTGAAGAATATCCATCCCTCGCGGACGCTCTCGGCGGAGGTATCGGTGCCAATAACCAAATCACCTTCAAACTGTGTCGTAAATATCTCGATGACATCATTCTCGTCAGTGAGACGGACATCTACAAGGCAATGCGCATCGCGTTTCAACAAGACTGTATCATTACCGAAGGTGCAGGTGCTGTTTGCCACGCGGCGTTGCTGGCAGGAAAACTCAAACTTGAAGGTGCAACAGCCTTCGTTGTCTCTGGCGCAAACGTCGATATGGAAATGTTTCAAAAAATCATCAACGGCGAAACCTTGCGACTCGGAGATGTGGAAATCGGGACGTGAGTGATGTCGTCACCATCGCCACCACGGACGGATTCCATGATCTATATTTCGACAGTTTTTGTTTTGGTGCAAAATATATTCCATTGATGCAAAAGCATTGGCGTAAACGCAAATTTGTGTTCGGGCGAACAAGTCGAGAGGGCCTCGCAGACGAATATGATGATTTCACCCGGCACAGAATTCTTGATACCGAGCCTGATGTCAAAGGATTACGCCAAACCGCGTGGTTGTTTCGGCAAGAATATCCCGACGCGATGGAAATGCATTTCGAAAACTCCTGGGCAGGGCAAATCGATTTCATGCCCGATGAACTTCCCGTTATCGCCCCTTATACCGCTATCCCCGGGCTTGCCATCGCCGCAGGATTCAGCGGGCATGGCTTCGGACTTGTTCCTGTCGTTGACAGGAGCATGGTGGAACTGCTCGCTTCGAATTAATGGGAATAAGTTTTATGTGCGCCGGATGGCGGGTTTGGCTCTGACAAGGTGTTTTAGAATCGCTTTGATGTGGTCGAGAATGTACCGGCGGAAGTTTACGGGAAGGGCGTGGTAGGCGCGCACAAGCTCGAGAACTTCGCGCTCACTGAAGAGGTCATTATTCTCGGAGAGACCACGTGGTCTCCTTGAAGACTTGTCCTCGGGAAAGCCTTCGAAGAAGAAAGACACAGGTGCGTTAAGCGCTTCAGACAACTGCCATAGGCGAGAGGACGACACGCGGTTCGCTCCGGTTTCGTACTTTTGGATTTGCTGGAACTTGACGTCGACCTGTTTGGCGAGCTGTTGTTGTGTCATGCCCTTGAGCCATCGGAGTTGCTTAATCCGTTTGCCGACGTAGGCATCTACAGGGTGGGGTTTGTTCGAGGTTTGCTTAGCGCGGGTTTTTTTCTTTGGCATTGGTAAGACGGTACGGGCAGAGAAGTTATCGCCGTGTTATTACGGGTGAGAGTTCATACAGATATAAAAACAAAAATCCGCACAATGCTAGGTGCTAAAAAACGATATTCGCTTTAAAGGTTGTTTAGTAAACTCAACTAGAATCCTTTTCGTTGATTTAATCCATCTTGTTCTTTCGCATAGGTTGCAAGCAAGCGAACTTTCAACTTAAGGTAGAATAAACTTTAATGTTTATCGCCGCTTTTTAACGGTTCGGCGAACTTTTACCAGGTTAACCTGGGGGGATTGTCGAGCGCGAGGAGTCCGCGTAAGATGCTTCTTGTGACAAGCACAAAAGTTAACGAATTTATCACCTTCGCGCATGAACTTGCCGAGGCGTCCGGAAATATCGTTCGGAGATATTTCCGGCGAACGTTGACACTCGAGAGCAAAGACGAGGAGAGGTTCAACCCCGTCACGCAGGCTGACAGAGAATCGGAAGCCGTTATGCGTGAAATGATCGAGGAGAGGTTCCCAACCCATGCAATTCTCGGGGAAGAGCAAACTGATACCAATAGGGGAGCATCAATGCGGTGGATTCTTGACCCTATTGACGGGACGAGGTCTTTTGTCATGGGATTGCCCCTGTGGGGAACGCTTATCGCTCTCTACGACGGAAATACACCATTGCTGGGCATTATGAACCAGCCGTTCATAGAGGAGCGATTCGAAGGCTCGGCAGGGGGGAGTTTTCACCTCAGAGGAGGGATGCGGACACCCCTGAAAACACGCGGTTGCCGCAATATTCGAGAGGCGGTTTTGGGAGCAACCGATCCCGCTATGTTCTCCGGCCAAATCTTCGGAAACCTCGCTGAACGGGTGAAAATGCGTCGGTTCGGTGGTGACTGCTATCTATATTGCGCTTTGGCGGCAGGGTGGCTGGATACCATCGTTGAGGCCGATTTGCGCCACTACGATGTGCTACCCTTGGTTCCCATCGTTGAGGGTGCGGGTGGAATCATTACAGATTGGAACGGAAAACCCTTTTCATGCGAGACGGAAGGCGAATTCCGCACCGTCGCGACGGGAGATATTCATCTCCACCGTACGATTTTGAAAATATTGGAAGATTCGTAAATACTTTTATTTTCAAGGAGATAGCGGGCAAATCTTCATATATTGAATTTCATATTTTACATAAACTTTCGTGCAAAATGAAATTTCTCAAAAATAAAACTAGACAAACCTATCGTTTCTTCGTATAGTCCAAGCACGTAAATTAACGGAGAAAGGCGGATGGCTTTCACCCAGTCTTCCACACGAATCGAATGGCTTCCGGCAGCGGTGCGGGTATTTCTGCGCAGACGCTTGAATGAGACGGCAGGCGTAGGCTTGCTGGTTGCTTGCGCTATCATGCTGGTGGCGTTGAGCGGATGGTCGTCGCAGGACCCCAGTTGGAACCATGCCACCTCAGCGGATGTGCAAAATCCGCTGGGACTGGGCGGAGCTGTCGTGGCGGACCTGTCTTACCAATACTTGGGCTACGGGGGGTTTTTCTTCTGCTTTCCACTGGCAGTGTGGGGGTGGAGAATACTTTGCCATGACCCTGTCGGGGGAATCTTCTGGCGCATGATTTCCTGCGTTCTTGCGCCGGTTTTTGCCTCTGCGGTCTTGGCACTTGCGCCGGACAGCTGGGGAGCGACCTTGGCGGGCGTTGGTGGAAGTGTGGGAGGCTTTCTTGTTAGTTCTTTCAATGCGGCGCTCGGCCCTTACATAGAATCCGCATTCTTGCTCAACATTGCTATCGTGGCAATTGCCGGGGGCACGGCAATTTTACTTCTCGCTTTCGCTATGGACTGGCCTGTCCGTTCTTCCCATGCCTCCATGCTTCAGGCCACGAAGAACTACGCGGAAACAATGGAAAAACCGCATCCGGAGGATTCGAATCGGGAGGGTGGTTATAGGTTCATCGAGATTTTCTTCAAGGTATTCTCCCAGGGCGTTTCCAAGACCATTTCCGCAGTAACCTTAGCAATCCTGGATTGTATCGAAAAAATTAAAAATCGACCCCAAAAATATAGCGAATTCGCCCCCGACGAGAACGGGGAGAATGACATTAATGACATTATCGAGGAAAACAGCGAATCGGTCACTAGGAAACCCGCGCGAACTTCAAGTATCCGCCGCAAGACGAGAATCAGAGCGGCCGTTCAAACGGGTCTTGAATTCGACAAAAAGAAAAAGAGAGGGGGCTATCAGTCTCCGACCTTGGGACTTCTCGAAGCGGCCGAAGGCAACGCCAAACACAAAAGGACTCGGCAAGAGCTTCTGCAAGAAACGTCATTGCTCGAGAGCGTGCTCGGCGATTTCGGCATCTCCGGTAAAATCATCAACATAAGAAATGGTCCGGTTGTCACGCTCTACGAACTCGAGCCGGCATCGGGGATAAAGTCGTCACGCGTCATCGGACTTGCCGATGACATTGCGCGTTCCATGAGCGCCGTTTCGACCCGCATTGCTGTCGTGCCTGGGCGCAACGCCATCGGCATTGAACTCCCGAACGAACATCGCGAACTTGTTGCCCTGCGCGAATTGCTTGGATGTGCCGCATTTGCCGGTAACGGCAATAAGATGAAACTACCCATCATCCTCGGCAAAAGCATCACGGGTGAGCCCATCGTCGTCGATCTTGCGCGAATGCCGCATCTGCTTATCGCCGGAACGACTGGGTCGGGGAAATCCGTTGCCATCAACGCGTTGCTGTTGTCGTTGCTCTATCGACTCACGCCTGATCAATGTCGTTTCATCATGATTGACCCCAAGATGCTCGAGCTTTCCGTCTACGATGACATTCCCCACCTGTTGACGCCGGTTGTCACCGATCCTAAGAAAGCTGTTGTCGCGCTCAAGTGGCTCGTGAGGGAAATGGAAAGCCGGTACCGCAAAATCTCAAAACTCGGTGTGCGAAACATTGAAACTTACAATCAGCGAATCCGTGAAGCTGCGAAAAAAGGCGAGCGCTTGACCCGAACCGTTCAGACCGGTGTTGATGCTGAAACCGGTAAAGCACTCTACGAGGAAGAGGAACTTGCCCTTGAAACCATGCCCTATATCGTCGTCATCGTTGACGAAATGGCGGACCTCATGCTTGTGGCCGGCAAAGAAATCGAGATTGCCGTCCAGCGCCTTGCCCAAATGGCACGTGCCGCCGGCATCCACATGATCACTGCAACACAACGGCCCTCTGTTGATGTCATCACTGGGACTATTAAGGCAAACTTCCCAAACCGCATTTCTTTCCAGATGACTTCCAAAATCGACAGCCGAACCATTCTTGGTGAGCAAGGTGCAGAGCAACTCCTCGGACGTGGCGACATGCTCTATATGAGCGGCGGTGGTCGTATCGAACGCATTCATGGCGCATTCCTTTCCGATGAGGATGTAGAGAAGGTGGCAAAATACCTCAAACGACAAGGCGCGCCTGACTACCTCCTTGACGTTACCGAGCAGAACGACGAAGACGGCGCTGATGCTTTCTTCGCACCTGCCGATGACAACAGCGCGGATCAGGAACTTTACAATCGTGCGCTTGCGCTGGTTCAAAACGAAAAATACGCATCGACATCTTATATTCAGCGCAAACTTCGCATCGGATATAACCGGTCCGCCCGCATCATCGAGCAAATGCAAGAACAGGGAATTATTTCTGAACCAAACCACAAAGGAAGGCGTGAAGTCCTCGTCCACCAAGGTGGCAACTCGTGAGGGTTTTACTGCTTGTTATAAGTTTCGCTCTTTTTGCGAATCCTTCCTTTGCGCAGGACCCGTCCGGACGAGCGCAAGCCATTGAGCAGATCAACCGCTATTTCAACGAACTTGTCCATCTACAAGGTAGATTCACTCAAATTGATGCAAGGGGCCATCGCCGCGACGGAGCCTTTTATCTGCAACGTCCCGGGCATATCCGCTTCGAGTATTTTCCGCGAGGATCGCTTACGGTCGTGTCAAACGGAAAATGGGTCAATATTGTCGAAGAACAATTTCCGGACTCCATACAGCGCTACCCTCTGGAACAAACTCCTCTTGCATTTCTCCTCGCCGATAATATCAACATAGAAAGAAACGCAGATATCTTGGGGTTCTATCAAGAGTCCGACAAAATTCTCCTGCATCTTCGAGACAATAAAAATTCCGAAAGGGGCGAAATCACCCTCGTCTTCGACCAACCCACGCTCGCCCTGCGACAGTGGGTCATCACGGACCCTCAAGGCAGAAAAACCCTTGTCAGGCTCTCGCAACTCATCGAAGGTGTTCCCATTGATCAGCAACTCTTCACCCTTGATGCGCCCCAACAACTCCGGCAAGGAAAGCAATAGACTTGCAAAATAACGATTCTCGTTAGAGACTTACAATCCAGCACAATCACATCTCTCCAACATAACCAATAATATCTATGGCAAAAGAAGAATTCCTCGAGTTTCCCGGCACGGTCATCGAAGCCCGACCGAACACTATGTTCAAAATCCAACTCGATAATGGGCACGAAATTATCGCTCACATGGCGGGAAAGATGCGTAAAAACTACATCCGAGTGCGTCCCGGGGACAAAGTGTTGGTCGAAATGACTCCGTACGACCTCACAAAAGGACGCATTACATATCGATACAAGTAAATTCGGGCATGTTCATCCTCGCAAGTGAGTCACAACAAAGACTCGATATCTTGCAGCAATTGGATTTGCCGCCCGGCGAGGTTATCGGTGCAGGTATCAATGAGACACCCTTGAAGACAGAAACGCCGAGACAAACAGCGATGCGGTTGGCACGAGCAAAAGCCGAGGCTATCAGCAATGTTCGGGCAGGAGCAACCATTCTTGCTGCTGATACGGTTGTGGCGAAAGGACGCCGCATTCTTTCCAAACCAAGCAGCCGGGACCACGCTCGTGAAATCCTAAAACTCCTCTCGGGGTCCGCGCATCGAGTCCATACCGCCGTGTGCGTACTGCGTGATGGAAACACCATCGGCGCGAAGACATCTGTTACGCGCGTTTCCTTCAAACGACTCCATCTCGATGAAATAGAATCTTATCTTGACACAAACGAATGGAACAACCGTGCAGGCGCTTACGCAATACAAAAAACCGGCGAACGTTTCGTGCGGAGACTTGATGGGTCTTTCTCGGGAGCATCAGGGCTGCCGATGCGCGAAACCCTTGAGTTGCTTCAGGCCGCCGGCGTCGAAGTTGCACGAAAGTGTGCCGCATGAGCGTTCTCGCACAAGGAGATAGTGAACCGCTCAATGGTTTTGACGCTTTGGTCGAGTATTTCGAACGTGGGTGCAAGCCGAAAGAGCAATGGTGGATTGGGACGGAGCATGAAAAATTCGGTTTTTTTGAAAAAGACTTTTCACCTGTTCCCTACGAAGGGGAGGGCGGCATTCAAACGCTCCTGAATCGACTGCAACAATTCGGCTGGAATCCCCATTACGAAGGGGATAATATCATTGGACTCGAGCAAAAACTGCCAAACGGCAAAAATGGTGCGAACATCTCGCTGGAACCCGGCGGGCAACTCGAACTTTCCGGCGCCATGTTAAGAACCCTTCATCAGACCTGCGACGAAGTCAACTCTCATCTCGAGCAGGTGCGTGCGATCGCGCAAACGCTCGGTATCGGATTCCTCGGACTCGGATTCTGCCCGCACTGGGCTCTCAAGGATGTTCCCCGCATGCCAAAAGGCAGATATCGCATCATTGAAAAATACATGGAAAAAATCCAAAGCCAGGGACGAGATATGATGTTTCGAACCTGTACCGTACAGGTTAATCTCGATTTCTCCAGTGAAACTGACATGATCAAAAAACTTCGCGTTGCCCTCGCACTACAACCCATAGCAACGGCAATATTCGCAAATTCTCCCTTTGCCGACGGTAAGCCGACCGGATACCAGTCCTATCGTTCTCAACTCTGGCTCCACACTGACGAGCAACGAACCGGCATGCTCGACCAGGCCTTCGCTCCTGATTTCGGATTTGCAAAATACGCGGAATATGCCCTTGACGTCCCTCTCTATTTTGTCCATCGAGACAGCCAATATATTGACGTTGCAGGCAAATCCTTTCGGGATTTCCTTGAAGGAAAACTTCCCGGTTTGGAAGGCGAACGTCCTAACGAAGCCGATTGGGCAAATCATCTCACGACCATTTTCCCCGAAGCACGGCTCAAGCGTTTCCTCGAAATGCGAGGCGCCGATAGCGGGCCGTGGAGGCAACTGTGTGCACTCCCGGCCTTCTGGGTCGGACTTCTCTATGATGACAACGCCCTTGATGCCGCTTGGCAGATGGTGCGCGAATGGAGCGCATCCGACCGAAACCAGATGCGCCAGCAAGTTCCCAAAGACGGTCTTTCGACTCTTCTGCGCGGCGAGCCTCTTGTCAAATGGGCACGGAAATTTGTCGAACTCTCACGCAACGGTCTCAAGGCACGTGCTAATTTCGACAGCAACGGCAATGACGAAACCCATTTCCTCCATCCCGTCGAGGAAACACTTGCACGAGAGCAAAATCTCGCACAGGAACTGCTCGAGTGCTATCATGGCAAATGGAACGGCAACGTCACAAACATCTTCACACAATACGCATACTAAGGAGTATACACACATGATTAAACTTTATGACCTCGTTGGACGCGATGGACTTCATTTCAGTCCTTTCGGTTGGCGCGCGCGAATGGCGCTCGCGCACAAGGGTGTCACCGCACAAATCGTGCCCGTGCGTTTCGGCGAAATCGCAGATATCCCCCATACAGGGGAGCCGTGGAAGAGTGTTCCCATACTCGAACATGACGGTAAGATGATTTTCGACTCCTGGCACATCGCGACATACCTCGAAGAGAACTTTTCGGACGGAGAGTCTTTGTTTGGCGGCGAGCGGGGTGTCGCATTCAACGGGTTCTTCAAAAACTGGGTTGAACTCAGTGTTCACAGACTCTTCGCGCCGGCACTCATGCGAGAGGTCCTTGATTGCATCGACAATAGAGACACGGAATACTTCCGGACATCACGGGAAAAACGTTTCGGTAAAACACTTGAAGAACTTGCCTCAAACGCCGATGCAGGTATTCAATCCGCTCGCGACGCTCTGATGCCCGCGAGCAAAGCACTCGAACGTGCAAAGTTCTTCGGTGGTGAAACCCCTGTTTTCTCCGATTACATTTTATTTGCGTCATTGCAATGGGCGCGTCTTGTTTCAAACAAAGACGTCATAGGTGCCGATGAGCCTCTGCAGGCATGGATGGATCGATGCCTCAATCTTTTTTCCTCTATGGCAAAATCGCATCTGTCAAGGAGGGAGCGTGACAATCGATAAGATGGAGGAACGATCCCATCACCTTGCCTGCACGCATACCGGTGTCAAAGATGGTGACTACCTCTCCGGCAAAATCAGGCGGGGCGATCTCGAATAGCGGGGGAGGGAAGCCGTTGGTTCGGGTTCTTTCCTCGACAAAATGAAACTCATGGCCACGGAAACTGTTTCCCTTCGCACCTAGGAAACCGTCCGCAAGCAAACGGGCGTTTCGGTAACCAAGTGTGCGTTCTCCCTTAAAGCGAGTTTCCAAAGGTAAGAGTCCGGCAAACGCATGCCGCTCGCCGTGTTCGTCTGTAAGTCCTTTGCCGAGAACAATATAACCGCCGCATTCGCCGTAAATCATCACGCCTCTTTTCTGCGCTGACCGTAATCCACCCAAGAAATTTGATGCGCTTGCAATCTGCGCCGCATGGAGTTCGGGATAGCCGCCTGGCAGAAAGATGAAGTCACAGTTTTCGCAGGGAGACTCATCACTGAGAGGCGAAAAAAAAGAAATTTCGGCTCCTGCATCACGCCATGCGGCAAACCAACCCGGATAAGTAAAGGCAAAGGCAGTGTCTTTCGCAACCGCAATACGTTGTGCCGGTGGCAAAAACGGCGCATGGGGTTTTGGAGAGGGGGCGTTCTTCAACGGGACCGCCAAGGCCAGCAAGCGCTCCATATCGACATGTTTTTCGGCAATATCCGCTCCTCGACGTAACAACGCTTTCAAGTCGGGATGTTCGGCAGCTTGAACCAATCCCAAATGTCGATGGGGCAGATGGAGTCCAGCATCCTCTGGAATTGCCCCCAAGACTTCTACGTTGGCGTCGTGACAACCTTGCTCTAAAAGCTTTCGATGTAATGGGGAACGCACACGGTTTAACAGCACCCCACTTACGCAAACATCTTTGCGAAAGTTTGCAAAACCTTCCAGTAACGCACCAATCGAACGCCCCGTGCCACGTCCGTCCACAACCAATATAATATTCCAGCCTGTTGCGGCTGCAACATCGGCGCTCGAACCGGTGCCATCTCGTGCACCGTCAAACAGGCCCATAACTCCTTCCGCAAGCAGCAGGTCCGCGTCCATTGACGCAAATGCGGCCATCTCGCGCAATACACCTGCGCGCATCGCCCAGCCATCTAGGTTAACGCATACGCCCCTGCTAGCCTCTCTGTGAAAGGCTGTATCAATGTAATCGGGACCGATTTTTACGGAAGAAAGCGCTACACCCCGACGCGCAAATCCGGACAGCAGGCACAGAGTTACCAAACTCTTCCCGGCACCCGAACAGGGCGCGGCTATCATCAATCCGCGGGCAAATCTCCTAATATTAACCTCCAGAAATAAAGTGATAGAATGGAATGACACAACACAATATGCAAGAATGCAAATATGAAAAATGAAACAAGGTTACGTCGCGGTTGGACCACGGGGGCGTGTGCAACCGCCGCCGCTGTTGCAGCCTTCCGCGCGCTCCGGGGTGGCAATTTTCCCGATTCGGTCGAGATCGAACTCGACAACGGCAAGCGCCCCGTTTTTGTCATTGCACTCAAACAACGTGAAGGCAAACGTTGCACAGCGGGAATCATCAAGGACGCAGGCGATGATCCGGATGTCACGCATCAAGCCATGGTGGTCGTGAGTGTTGAGCACGGTGCGACCGGTTCGGGCGTGTCGTTTCGAGCAGGCGAGGGCGTCGGCACCGTTACCCGCATGGGTTTGCCACTTGATGTTGGGGAGCCCGCTATCAACCCGGCACCGCGTCAAATGATTCAGAACGCAATCAAACGAGAAGGTGGCGATGACGTTATTATCGAAATTGCCGTACCCGGGGGTGAAGAACTCGCGCAGAAAACCTGGAATCCAAAACTCGGAATTAAAGGCGGACTCTCTATCCTTGGAACAACCGGCATTGTTATCCCTTACTCGTGTTCTGCTTGGATACACTCTATCCAGCAAGGCATTGATGTAGCACGAGCCGCAGGCATTCAACACATCGGAGCTGCAACAGGTAAACTTTCCGAAGCTTTATTGCGCAAGCACGGGCTTGATGAAACGGCGACCATCGACATGGGTGATTTTGTCGGCGGTTTTCTCAAATATCTGCGTAAGCATCCGGTTGAACGCGTTACTATCGCCGGTGGTGCGGGCAAAATCTCTAAACTTGCGAACGGCGCAAACGACCTGCATTCGAGGCGTTCAAATATTGATTTCTACTTCCTTGCGGTGTTGGCAAAAAACGCTGGCGCGAGTGAATCGCTTGTACAACGCATCAAAGGTGCCGAAAGTATCGGCGAAGTGCTTCTTATGTGCGAGGGCCTCAATATCGGCGATGCCATCGCATCTGCTGCACATAAACGCGTCGTCACCATGCTGCCTGAAAGCACCGCGGTTGAATTGCTCGTTATTAACCGTAGCGGCATCCTCATCGGACGCGCCGAATGACACGTCTCCTCCTTTTGGGCGGAACCATTGAGGCCCGGGAACTCGCGCAAAACCTGCACAAATGCCAAGGACTCGAAATTTTTTACTCGCTTGCCGGGCGCACACACAAGGCCGTTCGTGTCGGTGGAAATGTTAGGAGAGGGGGATTCGGCGGTGTTACCGGACTTGAACGCTTCCTACAGGAGAACAGCATTGATTTGTTGCTTGATGCAACCCATCCCCATGCAACGAAAATCTCGAGAAATGCCGCTGCGGCGGCTCAAAACTGCAATATCCCCCGTGCACAATTGCATCGAGAACCTTGGGTGGCGCAAGCCGGTGATGAGTGGCAACAATTCGGCTCTTTGGAAGAGATAGCGACGAGCCTGCCTCCAAGTGCTAGGGTTTTCGTATCAATAGGATCGCGGGGATTAGAGGCTTTCATAACACGACAAGATGTTTTTTTTCTTGTACGGTCCATCGAAGCGTCAAGCTTCTCCGATGGTCTGACATTCAAACAACATTTTCCTTCGGGAGAGTTGTTGCTGGAGAGAGGACCTTTCGAGTTAAAAAATGAGCGCGCTTTGCTGCAAAAGTGGAACATTGAGTTGTTGGTGAGTAAGAACTCTGGCGGTAATGCGATGCGCGCAAAAATCGATGCCGCAAGAGAATTAGGCATTCCCGTACGGATGCTCGCATCGCCTCCACCTGTCCCTGGCACGCGAGTTAAAAATGTTAACGAGGCTTTCGATTGGGTGACCGGGCAACTGCGTTAGGCTTCCGCTTCGGCCGTAGCACATGCACGTGCGTTTCGTCATACAAACGGCTGTCCGAAAAATTCACATCTTCTAAAACGCGTCCGACCAATATCAATGCTGTGCGCGTAATTTTCAACGGACGAACAAGCGAAACTATCGATTCCAGCGTTCCGCGAACAAACGCTTCGTCCTCCCAACCAACACGATACGCAACTACGGTCGGGCAATTGTTCCCGTAATGAGGCTCGAGAGTACGGCAAACTTTAGACAAATTTCGAATGGACAAATGTATTGCCAAAGTTGATCCTGTAGCGGCAAAAATATCCAGTGACTCGCGTTTCGGCATCGCTGAAGCCTTACCTTGCGTTCGGGTTAGCACAATACTCTGACTCACATCCGGTAAGGTTAACTCCACGCACAATGCCGCTGCGGCAGCTGCATATGCGGGAACCCCGGGTGTCACGTCATAATTAATCCCCAGCGCGCGGAGGCGCCGCATCTGTTCCCCAATCGCGCCATACAAAGACGGGTCTCCGGAATGCACTCGCGCAACATCCTTGCCTTCTGCATGTGCCGATGACATCTGTGCGATAATCTCGTCGAGCGTCAAAGGCGCGCTGTCGACCACACACGCATCCGTTCGCGCGTGCGCAAGCACCTCCTTAGGAACCAGTGAGCCCGCATACAGAACCAGTTCGGCCGAGGCAATTAAATCTTTAGCCCGCAAAGTCAGTAAATCCGCAGCGCCCGGTCCTGCTCCAATGAAATGTACCGTCATACTTCCTCCGAATATCCTCTCGGTGTATAAACCCAGTTGTCGAAACAACGAGTTTTTGATGAACCAATCAACAGAAGAGTCATCATGTCAATCTCGTCCACGTTGATTTCTTCCAATGTAACGATGCGAACGCGTTCGTTTTCACGCCCAAGATTACGTGCAATCACAACGGGAGTCGTCAAGGTGCGAGTTGAGCGTAATAATTCCAACACGCGTGTCAATCGATGGCCTCGGCGTTTCGAAACAGGATTATACATGGCAATCACAAAGTCACCCTCTAATGCCGCCGATAAACGTTTCTCTATCTGTTCCCAGGGCGTGAGCAAATCTGAAAGCGAAATCACCGCAAAATCATGCCCGAGCGGCGCACCGCTCCGCGCCGCCGCAGCCTGCATTGCCGAAATTCCCGGAACAACCCGTAGTGTAAATCCACGATTCCTGTGTGCTTCAAGAATCTCGAACAAGGGCGATGCCATTGCATAAATTCCTGCATCCCCAGAAGATACCAGCACAACGTCGCGGCCGTCCCCGGCTAGCTCCAATGCCTTTTTTGCGCGGGCTTGTTCTTCTCCAAGTTCAAAACTGTGTAGTCGCTTGCCTTTCGTCAGAGGATTAAGCAAGCGCAAATACAAATGGTAGCCGACAATGTCACTTGCCATTGCCAGCGATTGTTCTGCTTCCTTCGAACGCATCGCTGAACCTCCCGGCCCCATGCCCACAATCACAAGATTGCCGCGTCTACGCCCAACATTTTCGATATCTACCGGTTTGTCCGCCCTCGCAATCGCACAAGTTGCCCGTGCACTCTTGTTTTTCTCAATTAACAATACACCACTTTCGCCGGCTCCCGCCAACGCAGACGCCTCGGCAACGCCATGACATCCAATTGCCGCAAAAACCTCTTCCGAAGGATTCTTTAAGCGCGGAGTCTCGTGCTCCAGCTGCTCCACGGAAAAAAAACGAACAGGAACATCCAATATTTCCCCCAAGTGAATCAATGCGGACTCATCCATTTTTATATCCACCGACACAATTGCCGCGATTGAATCACGCGATAAACTTTCACGGCGCAATACCCCGTTCACTAGCGCAAGCAATTCATCTGCATCAATGCCGCGCTCGCAACCAATTCCCAGGAGCAGTGTTCGGGGATGGTAGACAAGCCGCTTCGAACTTCCCTGTCCTTCCTTAAGGGTGACGTGAATTGACATCTCTGCCGTCTTCTTCCATGGTAAACGGGATTGCGTTAACCACAGGGGAGGAGGGGTGTCATCGTCTCGTTCTAGGCGCACGCCCTCTTGTTGCAATAACCGGGCAACGAACGCCGGATAATCTGAAGCGTTCGAGAGGTGGTAGCCGACAGGCGGCGCATCCAGCATCACGCCAAAACGATTTTCTCCCGCTCCGGTCGAGGCAATCCAACCTCCGAGATATTCAGCGATTTCTTGTGCGAGCGTATGACCGCCTCGATGTCCGCCTAGCAGCGGAACGATTCGGTTGCCGTCCTCACTTAGCGCTAATACTGGTGGCTCGGCATGCTTTTCGTTTAATGTTGGCGCAAGCGCGCGGATGATAATCCCAGTTGAACAAAACGCAACTATGGGAATGCCGCGCGCAAACAGCACGGGCAATACCTCCTTAATGCTCGAGAAATAACTATGCGCGTCCGCGACACGACCTTCGCGCGCGTGTATCTCTGCATCTGGAAAAATTTGCAATAAACGTTGCGCCGTTGTTGCGCCTTTCTGCGTTAGGGCGATCAAGGCTGGCGTTGGCATCAGGATTTTTCCTCCCACAAGCCGCGAGCTTCACCACTGCGATGCACCAATATCATCGAAAAATACGGTGCGACATCCCCTTCGAACTTCTCCAACGGTAAAACCCGTTGCTTGTTCATCGTCGCATATTCCACATAGCTCGCGCTTTTCAATAACTTCTCGCCACGTAGCATCTCTCGCAGTTTTCCAAGATGGCGCCCAACTTTAATCAACACACAAGTTTCGCTTGCACGCAACGATTCCAGCAAACGCGCCTCCGGCAGGCCGGCCGGCAGCACACTCACGCGGTCATCCCGTGCGCACAACGGTTTTCCTAGTGCCGCCGCGCAGGCATTTATTGATGAAACCCCGGCGACCACCTCAACACGAAACTTCCGGACCATCCGCGCAAACAAATACATAAACGATCCATATAAAAAAGGATCGCCTTCACACAGCACAGCAACATTCTTTCCCTTGCGTAAACCATCGCTCAACAACATCTCGGCGAGGTCATAGGCTTCTTGAGCCGGAAAACGTGAGTTCTCTATCGGCATTCGCAGCGCAATCTCCTCGAACGTATCATTGCGAGCATCCAAGTGCGGCGCAACTATCCGACGCGTTAAACTCTCGCCGTGCTCCGGTGCCGGATATGCAATTACCGGAGTTTGCCGCAGTAACTCCAGAGCCTTTAATGTGATCAATTGCGGGTCACCCGGACCAACGCCGATGCCGTACAGTGTACCTTCGATCATTTTGGTGTTCCGTTTTTATATGCCGAGAACATTACGACCGAGCGAAGCGGCCGCCAACCCTCCATGCTGCCAAGCGCGTCAAGGCGTTCGCAGCCGATACGCAGTAATTCACCTCCGACCTCTCGGCGAAATTTCACTAATGTAGCTTCACCCTCCACCGAAACCGCATGTGCAACCATGCATCCTCCTGTGCGCAACGAATTCCAACTTGCCGTTAGTACGCCATCGGCGGAAACACCTCCGCCCACAAAAATCGCATTCGGTGTCGGTAAACTTTCGAACATCTGCGGTGCTGTTCCCGTGCAAATACGCAACTCGGGAACGCCAAAAACATCGCGGTTGGATTCAATCAAACGACAGCGGTCCTCGCGTGCTTCAATTGCAATCGCGCGGTTGTCATGGTGCAGACGCATCCATTCCACACTCAACGAGCCGCTCCCCGCCCCAACATCCCACAACAAAGCTCCGGGGGGACATGCCAAACGTGCTAGTGCCATTGCGCGAAGGTCCCGACGGGTGATGTTACCGTCGTGGAAGAACAACTCATCGGCAAGGCCAAATAGGGCCGTGTGGTTCTTATCGCAGTGTTGACTGACTTCAACCGCAACCATATTAAGGGAAGCGATATCCATGATATCGAAATTTTCAGCTCTCGTTTTGCGGATACGTTCATGCTCGCCTCCCAAATGCTCCAGCACCCATATAGCACTCGAACCATAACCGCGTTCGCATAATAGTTTTGCGACCATCCCAGGCGTGTTACCGTCGCGCGAAAGTAAAAGTAACCGAGTGCGCGGAGCGATGTGCGAGTGTAAAAGATTCACCGGTCGATTGTGAAAACTCAAACAAATCACTTCTTGCAACGCCCAACCCAAGCGGGCCGCCGCCCAAGAACGAGAAGAGATTCCCGGTAGCACGCAAAATTCTTCCATATCCAAATGAGTCGACAAAGATGCTCCCAAACCGTGCCACATCGGGTCGCCGCTCGCTAGCAAGCAAATCGTTCCGTGTTTTTTCCGCGCTCGTTTTAAACTCTTGAGCAATGCGGTGATATCGCCGCTCCAAGACTCGCTGCGCTGTACTATCGAGTTTGGAAGTAGGCGTAGCTGTCGCACGGAACCGATGATGCGTCCGGATTGCTCAACAGCGTCTTTGGCGTGCACGCTCAAACCGTCCCAGCCGTCGTCACCGATACCGACAATTGTCAACCAAGCCTGTGGCGCAGTCATGCCGTTGATGCCTTCGTCGGATCCGCCAAGGCGTTCACCGCTGCTGCCGCCAATGCGCTACCGCCGAAACGTCCAAGCAAACTGCAAAAAGGAAAGTCACCGTCATTTTCGACTAGTGCCTGCTTCGATTCTGCCGCGCCGACAAAACCAATTGGAAACGCCAACAATAATGCGGGTGGTTCGATGCCTTCTTCGATAAGTTCAAGCAGTTGAAATAAGGCTGTCGGCGCGTTACCGATGGCAACAATCGATCCGCCGATGCGATCTCGCCACAGGTAAACGCCCGCAGCCGAGCGCGTCATGTTTTCACTAAGGGCGAAGGCGCTGCAGCCATCAGCATCAAGAAAACAATCGATGCGGGAGCGTCGTGCGCGAGAGATTCCGCTCGCAGCCATGCGGCAGTCGGTGAGTATCAGCGTTCCTTTTGAGAGCAACTCGTTTCCGATTGCACCGATGTTACCGCGCCACGCAAGTCGGTCGACAATTTCCGGCATCGCGCACGCATGGACCAAGCGCAACGCAACGTCATGAAGGTCAGCAGGCAAGCACGCGAGGTCGCACGCTTCGGAAACCTGTGCGAAAGAGCGGCGCAATATCTCCTCGGGCGCGCGCGTATACGAGGATTTCATTCCTTTTTTAAACTTGCGGGTCCGAGAGGATGGTTGGCGTGAGGGTAGGAAGGGCGATGCGAATGGTCGTGCGCGTGCGCGTGCGCACCGGTGCCGATACCCTCAACGTGATGGTGGTGACTCTCTTGCGGCAGTCCAACTTCGGCCTCAAAACCCGGCATGCTGTCTCGGTATTTGCACAACTGGCAGTTCATGGCATTGTCGCCGCTGTCAACCTCTTGTGCGCGCTCGAGAAACGTTTGCAAGATAAGCGGATGGTCGGAGAAATACTTCGCTTTAACAAACTCAATATTAGGATGTGCGCGCGCGGCTTCATCCACTGCTGCATAAATACGCTTGACTAAAACACCGGTGAACAAAAACCACGGGAATATCACGATGCGTTTGAATCCCATGCGAGCGGCGTGCTCAAGCGCTGGCGCGGTCAACGGGAAAGTCACACCGGAGTAGCAGACCTCGCCCCAGCCCAGCCCCAGACCCTCCCATAACAGACGCATCACCTTCGAGACATTTGCATTGGCATCTGGATCGGATGCGCCACGACCAGCCAGCAACAACAACGTATTCTCGCGAGGGATGTGATCGCCGACTTTATCCAAAGCGTCCATGATGCGCTCGCTTGCCGCTTGCAGTAGGGCGGGTGTGACACCTAGCTCCCGGCCATAACGGATATTGATATCATTGCATGCTTGGTAATCGTTCAGCAAGGCGGGGATGTCGTTCTTGGCATGCGCGGCGGCAAATAACATCGCAGGCAACGCAACGACATCCTTGTTACCACGCTGACGCAAGGCATCAAGCCCCTCGCCAATGGTCGGGCGCGCAAACTCCAAAAAACCGCTGTCAACGTCATGTTCGGGAAGCAAGCGTTCCAGCCCGTTCTGCAAGGCGTGAAACTCGTGCACAGCATCTTCGTCACGACTCCCGTGCCCGCAAATCATTATCCCAGTCTTAACCATCAACTACTCTCCGTTGCTACAAAGGAGAGTAGTGTAGCACGGCACGAAAAGAGTCGGAAAATAAATCGGAATATCATTTCCTGCATTTACGGGGGAGGGGGCGATATCGCTCCCGGCTTACTCGAAACGCTGGAATGCTCAATGGGATTTTTACCATTTCTTGGAAGCCGTCTTTGTTTTTGCTTTCGGCTTCGCATTTCCGCGACGTTTTAACATTGATCGTAAAAAAGAACCCGTATGGCTGGCCTTCTCTTTTGCAACTTCCTCAGGCGTGCCGTTCGCAACTATCCGACCCCCGCCGTCGCCGCCTTCGGGACCCAAGTCGATGATCCAATCTGCTGTCTTGATAACTTCAAGATTATGCTCAATCACAACGACGCTGTTTCCGGTCTCCACCAGCGCGTGCAGAACTTCAAGCAATTTTGCGACATCGTGAAAATGCAGTCCTGTCGTCGGTTCGTCCAGAATATACAACGTGCGCCCTGTCGCACGACGCGATAACTCCTTGGCCAATTTAATCCGTTGTGCTTCACCGCCCGACAGCGTCGTTGCCTGCTGACCTAGGCGCATGTATTCCAAACCGACACGCGCTAACGTCTCCATTTTGTCGCGAACGGCGGGTACAGCTTTAAAAAAATCACGTGCCTCTTCAACACTCATGTCGAGGATATCGGCAATGCTCTTGCCCCGAAACAGTATTTCCAAAGTTTCGCGGTTGTAACGCTTGCCGCGGCAGCTGTCGCAAGTTACATAAATATCCGGTAAGAAATGCATCTCGATACGGATAAGACCATCGCCCTGGCACTCCTCGCAACGTCCGCCCGGCACGTTAAAGGAAAAACGTCCGGGTTTGTACCCGCGCGCGCGCGCCTCAGGAAGTTCGGCAAACCACTCGCGAATCGGCGTAAACGCACCGGTATAAGTTGCCGGATTCGATCGAGGCGTTCGTCCTATTGGCGACTGGTCTATATCAATGACTTTGTCGATATGATCGAGTCCCTCGATCTTTTTGAAAGGTGCAGGACGTTCGCGCGCGCCGTGAAGGCTTCGGACCGTTGCGCGATAGAGCGTGTCGAGCAGCAACGTTGACTTACCCCCGCCTGAGACTCCCGTCACACAAGTAAATAACCCCAAAGGCAATGAGACATCAATATTTTGTAAATTGTTTCCGCTAGCGCCGGTGACGCGAAGGACTCGTTTGGGGTTAATTCTGCGGCGTTGAGCGGGCAGGGGAATACTTTTGCGTCCGGAGAGATACTGCCCGGTGAGGCTTTTGCGACTCTTCATGATAGCGTTGGGGGTTCCCTGCGCGACAATTTCGCCTCCGTGAATACCGGCACCCGGCCCCATCTCCAAGATGTGGTCCGCGGCGAGGATTGCTTCCTCATCATGCTCAACGACAAGCACGGTGTTGTCCAACGCGCATAGACGCCGAAGTGTGTGAAGCAAACGAGCGTTGTCGCGCTGGTGAAGGCCGATAGAAGGCTCGTCCAACACATACAGCACGCCGGTTAGGCCCGAGCCTATCTGTGATGCTAGACGGATGCGTTGGGACTCCCCTCCCGAAAGCGTTGCCGAGGAGCGAGACAGGCTCAGATATTCCAAACCAACATCGTCAAGGAACTGCAGGCGGTCGCATATTTCCTTCAGAATACGCGCAGCTATTTCGCGCCGGTTGCCTCGCAGGCGTGCATCAAGTCCCTCGAACCACTCGCGCGCATCACGGATGGAAAAACGCGCAACCTCTCCGATGTGCAACCCTTCAACCTTCACTGCCAGCGCTTCCGGTTTGAGGCGAAAGCCCTTGCACGCCGAGCATTCTGTCGTGGTCTGATATTGCTCAATATCCTCCCGCGCCCACGAGGAGTCCGTTTCGCGATAACGGCGTTCTAGATGCGGCACAAGTCCCTCGAAAGCTTTTTTCTTTATGTGTTTGCGCGTGCCGTCACTGTAAATGAATTCAATTTCATCGTTACCGCTGCCGTTCAATACAACCGAGCGCATTTTTTTCGACAGGCGCTTCCACGGTGTATCCATTGAGGTTTTGTAGTAACGGGCGAGAGCCTCAAGGGTTTGCAGGTAATAGGGCGAGGACGAGCGTGACCACGGTGCGATGGCACCTTCACGCAATGACAGATTCGCATCAGGAACGACCAAATCCGCATCGATACGGTACATCACACCTAGGCCGCTGCAAGACGGACACGCTCCAAAAGGACTGTTGTAAGAAAATAGGCGTGGCTCGATTTCCTCAATGGTAAAGCCCGAGACAGGACAGGCGAAGCGGGATGAAAATAGAAGTTTCTCACCGATGCTCGATCCGCTTTTATCAAGACTTTCGACCAGCGCGATGCCGTCAGCAAGGCGCAGGGTAGTCTCCAGGGAATCCGCCAAACGTTCAGCAACGTCCTCTTGTAGCACCAAGCGGTCGATAACGACTTCGATGTCATGCTTAAGGTTTTTGTTCAGCGTCGGCGGCGATTCCAATTCATGCAACGTTCCATCCACGCGAACGCGACGGAATCCCCGCTTGCGCAGATCGGTGAATTCCTTACGGTATTCCCCCTTGCGCCCGCGTGCAATCGGAGCAAGCAAATACAACCGAGATCCCTTCGGTAGCGCAAGTACGCGATCAACCATTTCACTTACGCTTTGGCTTTCGATGGGGAGACCTGTCGCTGGCGAGTGGGGGATTCCGATGCGGGCATACAAGAGTCGCATGTAGTCGTGAATTTCTGTGACGGTGCCAACGGTTGAGCGGGGATTTCTGGAACCGGTCTTCTGCTCGATGGATATTGCCGGCGAGAGCCCTTCGATGCTTTCGACATCCGGTTTGCCCATGACCTCAAGGAACTGGCGCGCGTACGCCGAGAGGCTTTCGACATACCGGCGCTGTCCCTCGGCGTAGAGAGTGTCAAATGCTAACGATGATTTCCCCGAACCCGATATCCCCGTCACTAGCACCAGACGATTACGGGGAATATCAACACTGACATTCTTGAGGTTGTGTTCCCTGGCGTGGAGAATACGAATCGCCTTGGTCTGTGATTTGCTGGGCATAGGATAGGCTCAAGGCGCATCGTAGAAATGGGTTTCGGCGCAGGATACCCCTTCCTGCATGATTCGAGAAGACCTTCACAATAGCTTGAGACGAACTCGCAATATCCTACGGGGCAGTCGACACATTGTGCTCCGTCATGGAACTTTGCGTCCGGTTGCGGTAGAGGAGCCAAGGGTTGGTTGTTCATGGACGCTTTTACGCATCCTCGGCCCAAAACAGGCAATCGCTGAAATGGAAAGGTGTAGATGCAACCTTTCCATAAGGATGCCAGCCCTTTATATCTGGGGTGCTGGTGAATTGTGATTTCGTGGCTGTGTTCCAACCTAAGAGGCGCTGGACGAGAATATGGCTAAAATTCAAGACATATCGAATTCCTGCTTAAGGGGAGAAAATAGCCGAATTTCGATGCTTGGAAATCTCTTGAATTTCCTCTGGCACTTTCTGGCAAATTGTTGTAGACTGCCACCTGCAACTCATACCACACAACGCGAGGGAGTATCATGGCTGGCAGCATTAATAAGGTTCTTCTCATCGGCAATTTAGGCGCCGACCCTGAAATCCGTCACACCCAGGACGGCAACCCGGTCTGCAACCTTCGGGTCGCTACCTCTGAAACATGGCGCGACCGGAATACTGGCGACCGCCGCGAACGAACTGAATGGCATCGCGTCGTCATCTTTTCCGAGCCACTGTGCAAGGTTGCCGAGCAATATCTTCGCAAAGGATCGAAAGTTTATCTCGAAGGGCAATTGCAAACGCGAAAGTGGCAGGACCAATCCGGCCAGGACAGATACAGCACCGAGGTTGTCTTGCAGCGTTTCAACTCCAATTTGACGCTTCTCGACCGTCGTGACTCCGGCGGTGAGCAAAACTACGGGAGCGGCAGTGGCGAGGCGGGTTCAAGTTCGAGTGGCGAAAGTGCCGGCGGAGGAGGTGGTTCGGCTAAAGAAAGCGACCTTGACGATGATATCCCCTTCTAAGTAACGTAGCGACCGTAAGTTCCGAGCATGACCGACAAGCCCACGACACCTTCCAGCGAACAGATCGTTCCTATCGCTATCGAAGAGGAGATGCGTTCGTCGTATCTTGACTACGCTATGAGCGTGATTGTCGCGCGCGCATTACCGGATGTTCGCGATGGACTCAAGCCCGTTCACAGGCGCATCTTGTTCTCTATGCATGAGAATGGTTATGCATGGAACAAACCCTATCGCAAATCTGCACGTATTGTTGGTGAGGTCATGGGTAAGTACCATCCGCATGGCGACCAAGCCATCTACGATGCCCTCGCGCGGATGGCTCAGGATTTCTCCATGCGGCTACCGTTGCTGGATGGACAAGGAAATTTCGGTTCTGTTGACGGCGATCCGCCTGCCGCGATGCGGTATACGGAGATTCGGATGGGACAACCGGCTCACGCGTTGCTGACCGATATTGACAAGGAGACGGTCGACTTCCGAGATAATTACGACAACTCCGAGCAGGAGCCGACAATTTTGCCGGCAGAATTTCCCAATCTGTTGGTGAATGGGTCCGGCGGGATTGCAGTCGGAATGAGGACGAATGTTCCGCCGCATAATCTCGGCGAGGTTATTGATGCATGCCTATGTCTGCTTGACAACGCCGAAACTCCCCTTGAGGAGTTGATGCGTTTGGTTCCGGGTCCCGATTTTCCCACTGGCGGGGTCATTATCGACCAGGGTGATAGACGCGCGCCTTATCGGACCGGTAGCGGTATTATCCGTGTGCGCGGGAAGGTTGAGGTTGCCACCGGACGCGGTAAGAACCCTGCGCTTCTCATCACCGAGATTCCATACCAAGTTAATAAATCCGAGATGCTTGAGAAGATTTCTGCGATGGCAAGCGGCAAGCAGGGAGAGCGACGCATTCAGGGAATTTCGGGAATGCGTGACGAGTCCAACCGCGAGGGTATTCGTGTGGTGATAGAGTTGCGCAAGGATGCAGAGCCCGATGTCGTCTTGAACCAACTGTATCGATACACGCCCTTGCAAAACAGTTTTTCCGTGAGCATGTTGGCGCTGAACGAGGGGCGTCCGGAGTTGATGAATCTCAAGCAGATTCTTGAGGCATTTTTGAAATTCCGTAAAGAAGTTGTTGCGCGTCGAACCCGTTACCAACTCCGCCGTGCTCGCGAACGCGCGCATATACTTGTTGGTTTGGCAATCACGGTTGCCAATATTGATGAAGTTGTAAAAATGATACGCAGCTCGGCAAATCCGACCGAGGCGCGTGAGAGGCTGATGGAGCGTGACTGGCCAGCCAAGCAAGTTGTTGACCTGATTAAGCTTGTTGATGACCCTGACTACGCCATATCGAAGAAAAACACATGTCGGCTTTCCGAAATTCAAGCGCGGGCAATTTTGGACTTGCGGTTGCAACGCCTTACGGCTCTCGGGCGTGAGGAAATTGCTGAAGAAATCAATGATTTGGTCAAGAAAATTAAACAATATCTTGCCATCCTCGATGACCCAAAGAAATTGTTGAAGATTGTGCGTGATGAGCTCTCTGGAATGCGCGAGGAATTTGCCACGCCGAGACGCTCCGAAGTGATGCAAATTGAGACCGAGTTCAGTGACGAAGATCTAATTCGTCAAGAAGAGATGGTGGTAACCGTTTCGCATCGGGGGTATATCAAGCGCGTGCCTCTCTCGACCTATCGATCGCAAAGACGGGGCGGTAAAGGGCGTTCGGGCATGAATATCAAAGACGAGGATTTTGTCACCCGCATTTACTCTGCCTCAACGCACACGCCAATGCTCTTTTTTACATCACGCGGTATTGTCTACAAGATGAAAGTTTGGCGATTGCCTCAAGGTGCGCCGCAATCACGCGGCAAGGCTATGGTGAACATTTTCCCGCTGGAAACCGAGGAAAGTGTTACTTCGATTATGGAGTTGCCGGAGTCGGAGTCCGAATCTGCCATTGATGTTGATGTAATGTTTGCGACGCGTCTTGGCTATGTTCGGCGTAATAAGTTGAAAGATTTTATTCAGGTTCATCGTGGTGGAAAAATTGCAATGAAGCTTCCCGAGGATGATGCTATCGTCGCGGTTGCCACCTGTGCGCCGGACGAGGATGTTATGCTCGCCACCGCGAAAGGTCGATGTATCCGTTTTCCCGTTGACACCATCCGGGTCTTTGCTGGGCGTGCATCAAAGGGGGTTCGTGGGATTCGACTTGGTAAAGACGACAAGGTCATTTCCATGTCCATCCTCAAGCACATTGATGCGACTCCCGAAGAACGGGATGCCTATCTTCGCCAAGCCGGAAAAGGCAGAGGCAAAGGCGAATCCGAGAATGAGGGTAAGGTTAAAAAGCTTTCCAAGAAACGTTTCGAAGAACTCGAGGCGTTGGAGCAGTTCATTTTGACGGCGAGTGCGAACGGTTTTGGTAAGCGCACTTCTTCCATTAGTTATCTCACCAAAAATCGAGGCGGTAAGGGAATTATTTCCATGGAACTTACCAAACGCAACGATGAAATGATTTCCTCTTTCCCGATTGTCGAGGATGACCAAATTATGCTTATTAGCAACGGCGGCCAGCTTATTCGCTGTGGCATTAAGGATGTGCGCATCGCTGGACGCAATACGAAGGGAGTCACGCTGTTTCGGCTGAATAAGGGGGAGCAGGTCGTCTCGGTCGCGCGCCTTGATGACAACGGGAACGATGAAGAAGCAGATATGTTGGATATGGATATGCCCGAATCCGCCGCATGAAAATAGCTACGTTGCTTTATCCGGGCACTTTCGACCCTATCACGAACGGACATGTGGATATTTTGCGGCGCGCTTGTTCGTTAGCGGACCGATTGGTTGTAGCGGTGGCGTCGAGTGAGGAAAAAGGCGCGCTGTTTTCCCAAAAGGAACGCCTTGAGATGGTTCGCGCGGAGGCCCAACGCCTCAGCGGCGAGACCGGAACCGCCATTGAGGCCGCTTCCTTCGATGGTTTGTTGGTGGAGTTTGTTGCCGAGATTGGCGCAGACGCGATTCTGCGAGGTCTTCGTGGTGGCGATGAATATGCCTATGAGTCCCGCATGGCGGTAATGAACCGGATGTTACGGGGCGTTGAAACCATTTTCCTGCCGGCATCTGGAGAGACGGCGTTCCTGTCGTCGAGCCTGGTTCGGCAGATTCACGCAATGGGAAGGGATGTAGGCGCGTTCGTCTCGCCCGCCGTTCAAGAGCGTATGGCCAGGATGCGCTCGAATGTGTCGACCTATTCCAAATGATATGCTAGGCTGTCGCAATCGAAACCAACATCAGGAGAGAATCATGCCGCGATTTCTTATTTTTGTGGTTACTTTGTTTTTTACCATCGGAGGAATGATGAACGCTGGACAAGTGAATGCGCAGGCGGATAAAGAGAATCTGCTTCATATTGATTTGAAGGATGGACGCGTTGTTGTGGAACTATTGCCGGAGAAGGCGCCGCAGCACGTTGAGCGCATAAAAAAACTTGCGCGTGAAAAATTTTATGACGGGATAATTTTCCATCGTGTAATTGATGGTTTTATGGCGCAGACGGGCGACCCGACGGGAACAGGTCTCGGCGGTTCGGATTACCCCGATGTTCCCTTGGAAATTAGCGATGCGTCTTTCACAAGAGGAGCGGTTGGGATGGCCCGTTCGGCGGCGCCGAACAGTGCAAACAGCCAGTTTTTTATCATGTTTGAGGACGCACCTCATCTTAATGGTAATTATACGGTTTGGGGACGTGTGATTGAAGGGATGGATTACGTTGATGCAATCACGCGCGGCGAGCCTCCTGCTGCTCCCGACAAAATGCTTCGGGTTCGTGTTGCCTCGGATACGGGGGAATAGCACGGCGACTTCTCATGTCAAACAGGACAAGGGCCCGTAGCTCAGTTGGTAGAGCAACTGACTTTTAATCAGTAGGTCACAGGTTCGAATCCTGTCGGGCTCACCATTATGCGGATCTTTTTTTGGATTTCGTTGCTTGTTATAGCGTGCATCAGCGCGGGGATGTTGGGTGCGTTCGGGTGGCCCTTTGAATTATTCTCAAGTTTGCTGACACAGTTCGCGAGTGCCTCGTTTTTACTCGCAGGATTGGGAAAAGTTTTCCATAGGCAATCGAGGATGCCGTTGCTGCTGGCGGTATTTGCGGTAGTTGCGTTGATAGGCGCGCGCGAGCAGTTCTTTTTTGCGGATACGCTTGTAGATTCAAGAGATTTGCGCATCGTCTGGGCGAACATGGGTAACGACCGCGACGAAAACTCTTTTGCTAGATTGTTCAGATTGGCTCGAGACGAACGGGCGGACATGGTAATTGCGAGTGAGATTCCGGAACACCTTTCCAAGGAAGAAATTTTCCAAGAGAGTAATGGTTTTCCCAACATCTTGGGAAAACTCGCTGGCGCGCGCACGAATATTGTAATGTTTTCACGCTTGCCAATGGAGGAGATTGGTTCTGTGACGGAGAAGTGGAACAGCGGTTTTTTGGTTGAAACAAACAATGGCACGTTTATAATCGCAGGTGTTCACACGCCGACGCCGCTACTTTTGCAAAACTTCCATCGACGCAATGAGATTATATTGGGTGTCGTCGATGTTCTTAACGAATCAGTCACGGACGGCAGTGCAGGAATATTGGTTGGTGATTTCAACACGGTTTCGTGGAGCGGATTATTGCGTTCGATACATGAGCGTGGAGGCACACGGATTTCCTATGGATGGCGTTCGAGTTGGAACTCATCTTTGCCGATACTGGGTCTGCCCATCGACCAGGTGTTTGTATTCGGCGATGCACGTGCGTCGGTTCGGGTGGGCGAGGGGATAGGCTCAGATCACTATCCTCTGATTGTTGATGTGGAATTTAATCCTCGTGCGATGTCTTTGGCAAAGTAGGTCAAGATGCCATCGGCACCGGCTCGTTTGAAGGCAAGCAAACTCTCTTCAATGATGGACTCGTCAACACAACCAGCATCAATGCCGTTGCGTAGCATGGCATATTCTCCCGAGACTTGATAAGCAAAGGTTGGCACGTTGAAGTGCTCGCGCACCCGATGCACGATATCAAGATACAACATGCCCGGCTTGACCATCACCATATCGGCGCCTTCTTGAATATCGAGAGCAATCTCCCAGAGCGCTTCATCGCTGTTGGCAGGATTCATTTGATAGGTTCGCTTGTCGCCACGCAGATGTGCGTCAGAGCCAATAGCCTCGCGGAAGGGTGCGTAAAGTGTCGAAGCGTATTTCGCTGCATAAGACATGATGCAGACGTCGTGATACCCATGTTCCTCGAGAGCGTTGCGGATGCGTCCAATGCGTCCGTCCATCATATCTGAGGGAGCAATGATGTCACAACCGGCCTCGGCTTGGACAAGGGCCTGGCGTACCAGTATTTCAATGGTTTCGTCGTTGCTGATGCGTCCGTCACGGAGAATGCCATCGTGACCATGATTCGTGTAGGGGTCAAGGGCAACATCGCACATAACGGAGATGTTGATATTGCTTGCGCGTATTTCTCGGAGCGCACGACAGACAAGATTGTTACTGTCAGTTGCAAGCGAGCCGTTGTTGTCGCGTTGAGATGTTTCAACTTGTGGGAAGAGCGCGACGACGAGAATGCCAAGGTCAACAGCCTCGCGTATAGCGTCAATGGCGATGTCAACGCTGAATCGCTCGACTCCAGGCATGGAAGTGACGGGATTGCGCACACCTGTGCCTTCGCAAAGAAATACTGGCAAAATGAGATCCTCGATCCTGATGCAATGCTCTGCAACCAACCTGCGTAATGAAGATTTCGAACGCAACCGTCGCATTCGCGTTGCGGGATAGGAACGTGTAAAAAAATCTTTATTCATCGTTGATACACTCTATTATCTAGCATGAAAGAGATAATAAAATGATTTTTGAAAATACGGAAACTCTTGCGTTTGTGCTGCTACTGGCGGTGTTGCTGGATGGAATTTTTGCCGATCCGCCGTGCTTGTATCGGATTATTCCTCATCCGATAGCCTTGCTTGGCAGGGGTATCGGATGGTTCGAAGGGCAATTAAACCGGGATTCACACACTTCGAGTGTGAAATTTTTGCTTGGTATGGGGGCAAGCCTCGCGCTCATTGTTCTTGTCTTCCTGTTCGGATGGCTGCTGATGGACTTACTGGATTTTCCAGGAGGTTGGATAGTGGAAGCACTGATGGTAAGCACGTTGTTGGCGGGGAGGGGGCTTTATGACCAAGTTGCTGCCTGCGCCGATGCCCTCAAAACGGGCTCGGCGGCGGGACGCGAAGCACTTGTATCTTTAGTCGGGCGCGACCCACGGTTTCTCGATGAGTCTGGCATTGCCAAAGCCGCGATTGAGTCGTTGGGAGAAAATTTTTCCGATGCGGTTGTTGCACCTCTATTTTGGGGAATATTGCTCGGGATTCCCGGATTATTGGCATACAAGGCCATCAATACCCTTGATAGCATGCTCGGTTATGTGAGTTCTCGATATTTTTGGTTTGGCAAATTCGCTGCACGGTTGGATGATGTGGCCAACTTTATACCCGCTCGATTGAGCGCATTGCTCGTTTGCCTTGCGGCCATGACAATGACGAAGACCTCTTGGCGAGGCGCCCTCAGCGCGGTTGTTCGGGATGCTCATCGTCATACCTCTTGGAATGCCGGTTACCCCGAAGCCGCCTTCGCTGGAGCTATGCATATTGCCATTGCCGGGCCGAGACGCTCTACCGGCGGAGAACACCATGCCGCTTGGATGGGGAAGGGGCGTACAAACCTCACCACCGCAGATATTCGAATTTCTCTTCGACTTTACCTTCGTGCTTGGATTTTAGCCGGAGGAATGCTCGGTTTTCTTGCACTTTAGTCGAATAACGAGACCGAGGCTGCGTGCCGAATCCCCCCCTAAAATCCGACCCTTTTCACCTCCCCCTTGTTTTGAAATTTCCACTCTCTTATACTACTCCCATGCCTGCATCGAAAACACCGCCTCCAGCCTTTAATATTCCTTCTAAAGTTTTACTTTTAAGTGGCTTTTTTACACTATGTTTTCTCGTTTTTGATTCTCTCGATTCGCATCAACATACTACCGCCATAAACCGCTTTGCCCTTATCCCCGCAAATGTCCTCCACGCCCCGTGGAGCCTCGTCTCATACTCTTTCCTCCATGATGGGTGGGAACATCTAATCTTCAATCTGGCATGGCTTGTAATCTTTGGCAGCACCATTGCAAGGCACCTCGGCAATGTACGTTTTTTCCTCTTCTTTGTTTTTTGCACACTCTCGGCCGGAGGCGTTTACGTAATTTTTCATATAGGCAGCAATTTTCCCGCCATCGGAGCATCGGGGGCTACCTTCGGAATGTTCGGCGCGCTCATGCGATTTCTTTTCCCCTTACGAGGAGGCGTTCTCTCAGCACGGCCACAATCCCTTGAAAAAACCTTACAAAATCGTCAAATACTCACTATTATCGCCGTCATCATTGGAATCGATTTATTATTTGCAACTGTGAGTGGTGTTCTCGGTAGCGGCGCCATTGCATGGGAGGCGCATATCGGTGGTTTCATCGCCGGTCTCACCTGCTTCGGATGGTTCGCGCCGCCAACTCGCTCGATATCCGGAGGACCTGGGAACTTCAACTACGGTGAATGGCGATAGTCCTAAACAATACAATCACAGGAGAAAATCATGGAACACAATGACACTAGGAACGATCCCCTCTGGGCAAGACTACTTTTCATGCTCGGATATTGGATGCTCGGATGTATCGCCTTCTCAATCGCGGTACTGTTGGGAATCGCGCAATTGATTGTAGTATGGGTGCGGGGCGGACGACATGGCGGACTCGAAACCTCGGGCAACCTCTTCGCTAATTACGCCTACGAGTGCCTTAAATACATCGTCTTCGCAAGTGACGAAAAACCCTTTCCTCTTGGCTCTCTGCCAAAAAGAAGCGAACCGTGAGACGGCTGTTTTTTCTCTTTGCATTGGCTGCAACATTTGCGGCTGTGCCCGCGATGGGCTTGGTCCACGCTAACGAACTCTACATTGTCCGGGGCATTGCCGTTGACGTCTCCGATGTTTCCGCTGTTGTTGCACGGCAAAAGGCCATACGAGAAGCACAGATTCTTGGATTCTATAGGCTGCTCCGACGTATCACACTCCAACAAGACCATGACAGGCTTCCCAGACCTAGTTTCGAAGATGTCCAACCTATGATTGATTCCATCGAAATCGAAGATGAAAAAACCAGTTCAACACGATACCTCGCAAACATCACCATCAACTTCAATCAGGATGCGTTGCGTGAATTTCTTTCTAGTAAAAATATTGGCTTTCTCGAAGTCTCGCCGCCGACGACCCTCGTTCTACCTCTCTATTTCGACGGAACCGAACGGTCACTTTGGCGTGACACAAATTCGTGGTGGAGTGCTTGGAGGAATCTTAACCCAAACTTTCTCTCTATTTCCTATCTCTTACCTCTGGCTGATCTGGAAGATAGGTCTATTCTCCCCGTCAAGGCTATCGATGACACCTCTCGGCTCGCGCGGCTTGCACGACGCTACGAAGCTGACAGAATCCTAATTGCACAAATGCGTCCCGATAACACAAGGGTTGACGTTGATGTCGCCGTGTATAGAATTCTCCCCGAAAATTCCGAAGTTCAGCGCTTCGCACAATTTAATTTCGTTACAGCAAACATGGACAAAGCCGTCGAAGACATCACAACTCAAATCGAGCAAAATTGGAAAAAACGTTCTATCCAAGCACGGGATGCCCCTTCAACTTTCCGGTTACGTGCAGGCTTCGAAAGCATCCAAGAGTGGACGCAAATACGCAAACAACTTGAAACCGCTTCATACATTCGCACCCTGCAAGTCGAAGAAATGAATATCCGTAACGCCTGGCTCCAAATTGGTTTTAACGGCAATGGCAAAACCCTTGTCGATGGATTGCGCCGTAACGGATTCCTTGTTTCCCAAGAGAGCAATATCTGGACACTCCGGCTTTTTGAATCCGGCCAATGAACCGGACGCTACAAATGCCCCTCGATTTGCAATTTCGTCCCGCCTTCGGGCGCGGCGACTTCCGGGTCACGGCTTCCAACGAAGAGGCTGCCAAATTTATCGATTTATGGCCTCAATGGGATAATAGGAGCATCGGACTCGTTGGTCCCGAGAGATGCGGCAAGTCGCACCTGGCAGCTGTCTGGCAATTGCGAGCCAATGCGATCCTAATTCACGCAAGCGAGTTGAATGAGTCGTGCCTGCCGGAACTCTTACGCAACGGTGCAATCATCCTGGAAGGACTCGATACTCTTGGAGCATTCGCTGAAACAACGCTCTTTCATCTGCTCAATCTTGTCAATGAAGAACAATCCTTTTTTCTCGCAACCATGCGCGAGCCTCCCGCCACCCATAACTATACACTCCCGGACTTGCGTTCCCGTCTGCGCGCTATGCCACTAGTTGCTCTTCACTCGCCTGATGATATACTATTGGAATGGGTGCTGGAGAAACTGCTCGCCGACAGGCACATTCGAGTCGAAGACGGGCTCATACCTTATCTCTCCAGACGCATGGAGAGGTCTTGGAAGGCGGCAGAAAGGATGGTCAAAATGCTTGACTATGCATCGCTTTCGGGTCGGCGTCGTGTCGGCGTTGCTCTTGCTCGTGAGCTTCTCCAACAAGGAAACATTGGCAAGGAGGAGAGAGAGAAAAACACGCTATGAACACTTCCAGCGGTTCTAAGGCAAAGGTAAGCAAGCCCATCCCTTTGGATAAGAAGCGGATGAGGCGTGGAACGCTCCCAATAGGAAGGGCGAGCCTCAGAGCGCCTGCGCCCATTTCCGAATATTTCCTCAATCGTGAACTTTCCTGGCTCCAATTCAACCGACGAGTCCTTGAAGAATGTAACAACCAAGCACATCCGCTGTTAGAACGTTTGCGCTTTCTTACTATCTCTGCAACAAACCTTGATGAATTTTACATGGTGCGCCTCGCAGGCCTCAGAGGTCAAAGAGCTGCAGGAATTGAGTCATTCTCGTTGGACGGCTTAACCGCGCAACAGCAACTCGCACAAGTCCAGCGGGCGGCTAGGGCGCTCATGCATTTACAACAGCGGCATTGGCTGCGGTTACATCGAGAGCTCCGCGAATCCGGTATCTCCATCATCGGACCTGAACAAGTCCGCGAACATGAGCGAGATTGGCTTGAAAAATATTTTCTTAAACACATTTTCCCCTTGCTTACACCCCTTGCAATCGACCCTACGCATCCGTTTCCTTTCATTCCCAATCTCGGTTTTGCTCTCGCGCTACCGCTTCGGCATAAACTCAAAGGGGACGTCAAACACGCGCTCCTGCCCATCCCTGGAAAACTCGATGGCTTCATTGAGATTGAAACCTCCTCCGGAAACAGTGAAAATCTTCGGTTTATTAGCATCGAAAACCTTATTGGCCTCTTTATAGAAAGTTTCTTCCCTGATTACCACGCACAAGCTGCCGGGGCTTTCCGGGCTGTCAGGGACAGTGACCTCGAAATCGAAGAGGAAGCCGAAGATCTTGTCCAAACGCTTGGTAGCGCGCTCAAGCGCAGACGTCGTGGTAGCATCATCCGACTCGAAGTCTCTGCAAGCATGCCTTCCGAATTACGTAGCTGGATTACAAATCAGTTGCGCATCAAAGATCGTGACATCGTCGTCTCCAGTGAACTTGTCGGACTCCAGCGACTCGCACAAATGATCGCCTGTAAAGGCGCCGAGCTTCGATTTCCAACGTATACTCCACGATTTCCGGAACGCATTCGAGAATATGGTGGGGACTGCTTTGCGGCGATACGTTCCAAGGACATTCTTGTGCATCATCCATATGAATCATTCGATACGGTCGTACAGTTCTTGCGGCAAGCCGCGCGAGACCCTGACGTCATTTTGATTAAGCAAACTCTTTACCGGACCTCAAACGACTCCCCAATCGTTAATGCGTTGATAGATGCCGCCGAGGCGGGTAAATCCGTTACCGCTATCGTTGAACTTAAAGCTCGCTTCGATGAAGCCGCCAACATCAAATGGGCAAGAAACCTCGAGCGTGCAGGTGCACAAGTCGTTTACGGAGTCATGGAACTAAAGACGCATGCCAAACTAAGTCTTGTCGTCCGGCGCGAAGGCGGTTCTCTATGTTCTTATATCCACTGTGGTACAGGCAACTACCACCCCATCACTGCTCGCATCTACACAGATCTCTCGCTCTTCTCTGCTAATCCGGAATTCGCCGAAGACATCGCTTGCATATTTAACTATATCACCGGATATATTGAGCCCGTAAGGTTGCATCACATGGCAAGTTCGCCGTTTAACCTGCGCTCGCGCTTGCTCGAGCTTATCGACGTTGAACGCATGAATGCAAAAGCCGGGCGACCTGCCCATATTTGGGCAAAAATGAATTCTCTGGTTGATGGCCAAATCATCGAAGCACTCTACAAGGCTTCGCAAGACGGTGTGGGCATCCGACTCATCGTTCGGGGAATTTGCTGTTTACGTCCGGGTGTGCCCGGGCTTTCCGAGAATATCCAAGTCAAAAGCATTATCGGTAGATTCCTCGAGCATTCTCGCATAGTCTGCTTTGGAAACGGCCACGACCTTCCATCCGATAACGCGAAAGTTTTCATCTCGTCTGCCGATTGGATGACACGAAACTTCGACTACCGGGTCGAGGCACTCATGCCTATCACAGATCCAACCGTCCACAACCAGATTCTTGACCAAATTATGTTAGCTTGCTTAGCAGATAACCAGCAAAGCTGGAACATGAACGCGGATGGTTCCTACCAACGCATTCGGCCTTGCGAAGGTGTTGCACCTTTTACCGCACACGAATATTTTATGAACAATCCAAGCCTCTCTGGTCGAGGCAAATCGCTTGCCGCATCCAAACCACCAGATTTTAAACTCCGATTCTAAATGTTAGCGCGAGGTTATTTCCCAGGCGTCCTAATCTTGGTGATGTTGCTGGTATCATGCTCTGCAAACAAATTCTCGACAGCAGGAGGGTCCCTTTTCGGTAAATACCTCATTGGTCGACATGCTGAAAACCAAGGTGCAATACACATTGCAACCGAACAACTCGCAGATGTATTCGAGGAAGAAAACAATCTCGAACTTCTTAACCATTTATTCCTGTTATATTTGGCATCAGGAGACTTTTCCAATGCATATTCGCTCGCAGTGAGACTGTTGGATTACGAATCCAACAATGCATCCGTTTCGATGTTTTTAGGGTTGTACGCCCTAAAGGCCAATGATTACGGTGCGGCGTTGTCGATGTTCGAGTCGTTGGAGAATTCAGCGGTGGGAGAGTGGATCAGGCCGATAGTTTCGGCTTGGATTTTTCAAGAAATGCAACAACATGAGGAAGTTAAAACCGCTCTTGCTTCAATAAAAGAAGATAACGCGCTCGCAGGGTTTCGTTACTTTCACGAGGCATTGATGTTGGATTTGACAGGCAATGTTATGCGAGCGGAGGAGCAATATCTTCTCGCCATTAAGACAGTTAACGGTGCGATATTGCGCTTTATCGAAGGTTACGGGAATTTCCTCGAGCGTCAGGGTCGCACAGATGAGGCGCGAAGCTTTTACGAAGAACGTTTGCAAAATGATGGTTTCGGGCAAGGATTGTGGGAAACTCGAAGTCGAGCAATCGAGCACGGTGAGATTCCGGAACCTATGGTGCGTGACGGTTTGGAAGGGATTGCAGAGTTGTTCTATGGAATATTTACGCTATTGTCGCTTGAGAGCGGTGACGATGTTACTTTAGCATACCTTCCTTATTTGCGTTTTGCGCTTTTCCTGCGACCTAAACTGCACGAGGCACGCCTGTTACTCGGAGAGCAATACGAACAATTCGAATTCTTCGATTCGGCATTAGAAAGTTACAGTGTGATTCCGAAAACATCGCCATACTATATTAATGCACAGGCGCATATTGCACAGATTTACGGGGAAATAGAAAAGAATGATAAAGCGCTTGAGACGTTACTTCGCTTAAACGAAGAGGTTCCCGACTCTAGAGTTGCAACTTTAGCATTAGCAGCGTTCTATCGAATCCACGAACGTTATGATGAAGCGGTTGCAACTTATTCTTCCGTGATTGATGCATTGGAGTCACCAAGACGAGGTGATTGGACTGTTTTTTATGGTCGTGCTGTTGCATACGAACGTTCCAGCAGATGGCCTGAGGCAGAAGAGGATTTTAAAATTGCCATGCGACTCTCAGGTGAACATCCTTTCGTGTTGAATTATCTTGGTTACTCGTGGATCGAGCAAGGTGAGCGGTTAAACCTCGCACTCGACATGCTTGAAAAGGCAACACGAGAACGTCCGCAAAACGGATTCATCGTCGATAGTTTGGGTTGGGCATATTACAAACTAGGTGATTTTGACAAAGCAAACCATTATCTTGAACGCGCCGTCGAGTTGGAGCCGGATGATCCTATCATCAACGATCATTTAGGGGATTCTTTTTGGCAGAGCGGACGCAAGTTGGAGGCACGTTTCCAATGGCGTCGCGCACTTCTACTTGACCCTGAAGAAGAAGAGATAGCCGTTATTGAAGAAAAGCTCCTGCACGGATTATCTCCTTGAAGGCGCGTGTGCGAGATGCATGCGCGAAAGTAAATTTAACTTTACGTGTGTTGCGAAAACGTGCCGACGGCTACCATGATATTGATTCTTTAATTGTATTTGTAAACCTTGCCGATAGATTGGAATGGAATTCGCAAGCCAACGCCGCCGGATTTGCATTGCAATTAAGTGGAGATTTCATCGATAACACACCTGCAGGAGAAAAAAATTTAGTTATTCAAGCAGCGAGATTGTTCATGCAACAATATGAAGTTTCTTTGAGCGGTCATGTTCGGTTGGAAAAATACATTCCTATAGCGGCAGGATTGGGAGGAGGGTCAAGCGATGCCGCCGCCATGCTTGATGCGCTTGGGGAAGGGATTGTTCACGAAGAACTCGAGGTGTTGGCATCAGAGTTGGGAGCCGATGTTCCCGTTTGCCTCCGGGCGCAAAAAGGAATGCGCGCGTGCGTCATACGCGGACGGGGTGAAGATATCCGCGTTTTTAATAATTTGCCACAGATATCCCTACTACTGGCAAAACCTCCCGGGATGTTATCTGCCGGAGAAGTTTATCGATGTTGGGATAAACTCGATGGAAATGAAAAAAATATCTCCGACGATACGAACCCCGGCAGTATGACTCTCGGAGATTTAATTTCGTGGTGTCGAGTGCGGGAAAATAATTTGGAGAAAGCGGCGATTTCGTTGTTACCGGAAATTCAAAATGTTCTGGATGCATTGGAAGAAAGTCACGATTGTTTGTTTTCACGCATGAGCGGGAGTGGTCCAACTTGCTTTGGAATCTATGAAAACTTTGATGCCGTCGAGCGGGCGAGGGTGGCGCTTGCGCGTGCCTATCCCGACTGGTGGTTGTACGCTACAACAACTCGATAAAACGCAACAACAATAAGATGCTTCCGGCATAAACCGCGGCCATAATATCATCGAGCATGATGCCCCAGCCGTCGGGAAAGCGGTTCTCGACCCAGCGGATGGGAACAGGTTTGGCGATGTCGAACAGGCGGAATAGCAAGAAAGCGGCAATTACGCCGGAAAGCGTCAAGGGTGCAAAGCACAGGCACAAGCATTGTCCTGCGGTTTCATCAATGACGATTTCACTTGGATCCTTTTTATCTGCAGCGCGAGCGTATTTTGTTGATGTCTGTACGCCGACAAAGAAAATTATGCATGTCATGACAATGCCGGTAACAACGTCCCACCATAGTACCAGCAATGCCACCGGTAATGCGCCTAGTGCGCCGATAGTTCCAGGTGCGATGGGAATTCGCCCGCATCCAAACCACGTGGCGAGGAGGACCACGCCATCATACCAACGTAGCCCGGGGGGTAGGGGGGTTAGGACAATTCTCACGGCACAACCTTAGGTGACAGACTCGCAACCGCTTGGGCGGCGATACCTTCGCCACGTCCAAGAAATCCCAAACCTTCAGTCGTTGTTGCTTTGACACTTACAGCGGAGACGTCAATATCTAAAATGTCAGCGACGGCTTCGCGCATTGCACCACGATAAGGTGCAAGATTTGGCGCTTCGCATATCAAAGTGATGTCAACATGATGAACGTAAAAACCTTCTTTCTCGGCAAGTTCGACAGCGTGGTTTAGGAACACACTGGAGTCCGAATCATGCCATCTCGGGTCGCTTGAAGAAAAATGCGAACCGATGTCCCCTGCGGCAATAGCACCAAGGATAGCGTCAGTAAGCGCATGCAGTCCGACATCGGCATCTGAGTGTCCCGCCAAGCTTTTTTCAAAAGGAATGTCGACACCGCATAGGCGAACGCAGGTGCCTGATGTGAAGCGGTGGACATCATAACCGAATCCTGTACGCGAGCGGGTAGGTGAATTGAACATAACTTCGGCTCGAAAGAAATCTTCAGCAAAAGTAATTTTAAAATTACTGCGCCTGCCTTCGATGGATTTTACTGAAATACCAGTATGCTCAATCAAAGCGGCATCGTCAGGGAAAGAGTGCTCGGTTAATGTACGATGTGCCTGCAAGAGGGTAGCAAAGTCAAAACCTTGAGGCGTGAGCGCAAGTCGGTAAGAGTCTCGAGGCACATGGCGGAGGACCCCATTGTCATACTGTTTAAGAGCATCGGTAAGAGGAATGCTTGGAACCACCGCCTTCGAATATGCAAGCCCCTCAAGACAAGCGTTGATGTCTTCATGTCTAACAAATGGGCGGGCGGCATCATGAATCAGAACAACATCAGGTGCGAGAGATTCGATAGATTCGAGGCCGGCCCGAGCACTTTGTTGCCGAGTCTCACCACCTTCGACCGGATCAAGTAGCTTATCTCGTAATTGAAGATGCTCTAAGGCATCTTCGTATAGAAGATGTTGCGAGGGCTTTAGCACCACGCGTATCGCATCGATTCCATCATGTGTCAGAAAACACCCTAGCGAATGACACAACAGAGGCATTCCACCAAGTCGGCGATATTGCTTGGGAGTTCCAGTCTCTCCGGCGCGCTCACTGCATCCGGCAGCAAGAATCAAAGCAATCCTCGTAAGTTTCGTGCTAAAATCTCCAGTAGTCATGTTGCTCTACCGCAACCCTGTTGTAAAAAAACCGATAATAACCCACAATCTCCTCAGACGCCAACAATAACGTAAGCATATGAGCATATCCTACCCACTCAGACAGAGGTATTCCATCCTCGAGTGGTTGCAGAAGAGAAAATTCTCGCCAAGCGCATGGCTCTCGGTCGGACTGGTTCCAACCGCCATGGTGCTCGGAATTGCAACATACGGGATTCTTACCGGACTTGCTCCCGTATCCCTCAATTATACTATCGTCATTATACTGCTACTTGCGAATTTAGCAGTGGTGTCAGTGTTAGTCGGGCTTATCGGCACCCGAGTGTTGCGACTCTACCGCGCACGGCGGAGCGGTTTAGCGGGCGCAAAACTGCACTCAAGACTCGTGATGATCTTCTCCGGTATCGCTGTGATACCGGCGTTGCTCGTCGGAGTGTTCGCGTTCGTGACACTACATCAGGAACTTGAAAGTTGGTTCTCCAAACGAAACCGAACTATCATTGAGAATTCTCTCATTATCGCACAAAGTTATCTCAATGAACACGCGTATCTTCTTCGCGCCGATGTCTATGCTATGCGACAAGACCTGGAACGTGCAGCTAGCTCCCTGCTTAGTGATAGAGTTGGCTTTACTCACTTTCTCACAACGCAATCAGCGTTGCGCTCGCTCGCGGATGTCTATGTCATTGAACGTAACGGTAATGTTCGGTCTGCAGGACTTCCAAGCACTACCATCCCCACAAACACCGCTGATATCGCCGCCGTTCCCCCGACTTCGGGAATGTATGACGCTGCCGACCGTCACGAAGTTATTCTCATCCGCGATCGTGAAAACAATCGAGTCCGAGCGCTGGCATCGTTGAGTGCGTTGCCGGGGTTGTATCTCCATGTCTCGCGCTTTGTCGATCCGAGAGTGCTGGAGCATCTCGATGGTGCGTCTCAGGCTCGAGACGAATACGATAGCCTTAAGGATAGACGTTTCGAGGTCGAGATCACTTTCGCGCTGGTTTATATTGCAATGACGCTTATTGTGTTGCTCTCAGCGATATGGTTAGGCTTGTGGCTCGCCAACCGGATGATGACGCCTTTGGGAGCCTTGGCATATGCGGCTGAGCGCGTCCGCAAGGGAGATTTGTCCGCTCGCGTCGATCTTGATGAAAGTAAAGACGAAATCTCAGTGCTCGGACAAACATTCAACCGAATGGCCGAACAAGTTCAATCCCAGCGCGATGAACTTGTGCAGGCAAATATTGAAATGGATGCGCGGAGACGTTTTACCGAAGCAGTTCTCTCCGGCGTCAGTGCCGGCGTTATTGGTTTGGATGGTGAAGGCCGCATTAATCATGTCAATAAATCCGCACGATATTTAATCGGAAGAACCGGACACTTTCTCCTTGGGCAGCCTATTGAAGATGCAATTCCGGAGATGGCCCCGTTGGTCCGGTTGGTGATGGCTGTTCCACAAGAACGCACTGAAGAGCAAATTACCCTCAATGACGGAGGTGTTCCGCGAACACTCCTCGTGCGCGTCGCGGCCGAACGCGAAAACAACGACAATATGGGGTACGTTGTTACCTTCGATGACATCAGTGAACTTGTTGCTGCACAGCGCCGAGCAGCATGGTCTGACGTTGCTAGGCGCATTGCTCACGAAATTAAAAATCCACTTACGCCAATTCAATTAGCTGCGGAGCGTTTATGGAGCAAATATCACGATGAAGTTCGCTCTGACAAGCAACTCTACAAGCAGTACACTGATACCATCATTCGCCATGTCGGCGATATTGGCCGGATGATTGATGAGTTCTCGTCATTTGCACGAATGCCCGCACCGCGAATGCAGGTTCTCGACCTCGTCGAACTGGTCCGGCAGGCAGTATTCTTGCAGCAACTGGCACGCGAAGATATAGACTATCGTATCGAGATTCCGGATGATCCTTTGCAATTCTACGGCGATAGAGGGCTTTTACGTCAAGCGCTTGGCAACCTTCTCAAGAACGCGCTCGAAGCGGTGGATGTAAAACGTAGCGATGAAAAAGGCGTCATCCTGACGCGTTTGCGTTTGAGTGATGATAGCATTACCATTGAAGTTATCGACAATGGTCCAGGATTGCCAGCAGGAGATTCCGAAAACCTCATGGAGCCCTACTATACAACCCGTGAAAAAGGTAATGGCTTGGGTCTTGCGATTGTGCGCAAGATTGCACAGGACCACGGTGGCGTGCTGGTGCTGTCCAACGCGCAGGGTGAAGCAAACTTGAAAGGTGCACTCGCAAACATCAGGTTGCCGATAAACACAATGATAAAGGAGGGAGAAACCAACGAATGAATCCGTCACGTTGTGATGTTCTGATTGTGGATGACGAGGTGGATATCCTCAATCTGGTTCGCGATATTCTCACCGAGGAAGGTTATCGTGTTCGAGTGGTTACGGATGGCGAAGGGGCGCTCAAACTTATTGAGGCACATCCACCAACACTTATGTTGCTCGATATTTGGCTTGGTAAAGACCACTCCAACGGTTTGGAGGTGCTTGATTCCGTCAAGCGCACGCATCCAAACCTTCCGGTGATAATGATTAGTGGACACGGAACTATCGAGACGGCTGTCTCTGCAATCAAGAAAGGTGCATATGAATTCATCGAGAAACCTTTTAACGCGGCGAGATTGTTGCTGTTGACACGCCGAGCTATCGAGGCGGTAAACTTAAAGCGAGAAAATCAAGAGTTGCGGTTACGTCTTGGTAGTATTGACAGGGTGCTAGGTGTTTCCAACGCAATGAACCAGTTGCGCCAAACCATTGAAAAAGTCGCACCAACGAGTTCGCGTGTGTTGATAACAGGACCGTCAGGAACCGGCAAAGAGGTAACCGCAAGGTTGATACATGCGCACTCAAAGCGCTCAGAGAGCCCTTTTGTTGCGCTTAACGCGGCGGCAATGACGCCCAAGCGCATGGAAACCGAGCTCTTCGGCGTCGAAGGTGAGGGTAAAATTGGCGCTTTCGAACAAGCTGATGGTGGAACGCTATTCTTGGACGAAATTGCGGATATGCCATTAGGAACACAGGGAAAAATTCTGCGAGTGTTGGTTGAGCAAACGTTCGAGCGTGTTGGTGGAAATTCCCAGGTGCAGGTAGATGTTCGAGTGATGTCGTCTTCGAGTCGCAATATCGAGGAAGAGATTGAGGAGGGGCGTTTGCGTGGTGATTTGTTTCACCGCTTGAATGTTGTGCCGGTGCGATTGCCGCCACTGTGTGAGCGCCGTGAAGATATTCCCGAATTGGTGGAATATATGGCGCGACAGTTCTCTATGGCATCAATGATTCCCTATCGCCCTTTGGCACCCGATGCTATTGCTCTTCTTCAAGCGCACGACTGGCCTGGAAACATCCGGCAACTCCGCAACAATGTCGAGCGCATCATCATTATGGCGGGGGGCGCAGCAGGGTCGCCGATAACCGCTTCAATGCTACCTGCAGAAGTGATCGATTCTGGAACACTGTTACCAGATAAATCTACTGGGGAGCGCTTAATGGCCTTACCTCTTCGGGAGGCTCGCCAAGCTTTTGAACGCGAATATCTTCTGACGCAAATGAATCGCTTCGAAGGTAACGTTTCGAGGACAGCAAGTTTCATCGGTATGGAGCGTTCTGCGTTGCATCGAAAGATTAAATTACTTGGTGTAGAATCGGGAAACTAATGCATGAAAGTTGTGATTTGCGGGGCAGGGCAAGTTGGTACGGGCATTGCTGCGCAGTTGGCTAAAGAGCGCAATGATGTTACCGTCATTGATAACTCTCCCGAGCTAATTGATCGAATTGAGGGTAATCTTGATGTCACTGCGGTTTTAGGGCATGGATCGCATCCGGACGTTTTGGAGAAAGCGAAGATACGCGAGGCGGATATGTTGATAGCGGTGACCTACGCCGACGAGGTCAACATGATTGCCTGCCAGATGGCGCACTCTCTCTTCGATGTTCCCACGAAGATTGCACGTGTGCGCAACCAAAGTTATTTGCAACCGGAATGGCAGAATCTTTACACACAAGAGAACATGCCCATTGATGTCATCATCTCGCCGGAACTAGAAGTTGGTCGCACGATTATGACGCGACTATCACTACATGGTGCTTTCGAGAGTGTCGCGTTTGCCGATGGTAAGGTCAATCTCACAGGAATTTCAATAGGTGAAGATTGTCCACTGATAGATACGCCTCTACGTCAACTCACAGGCCTATTTCCGAGCCTAGAAGCAATCGTTGTGGGTGTTTCTCGTGGCGATGATTTTTTCGTTCCTAAAGCGACGGATCATCTTCTCGCCGGTGACGATGTTTATATGGTGATTTCGAGTGAGGACGTTCGACGTACTCTCGACATTTTCGGTTACGAGGAGAAAAAAAACCGTCGTGTTGTGATTGTAGGTGGTGGAAATATTGGTTTGTATGTTGCTGAACAGTTAGAGATCGAACATCCTGACATGCGTATCAAGATCATTGAAGCCAGTCGCGAGCGCGCCATGCATATTGCTTCAAGACTAAAACATACGCTGGTATTGCACGGAGATGCCCTCTCTCCGGAGCTTTTGCGCGAAGCCGGCATTGCCAACAGCGAAACTATCCTTGCATTAAGTAACGATGACCAAGTTAATCTGCTTGCCTCCGTGCTTGGCAAGCAAGAAGGAGCACAACGATCGATGTGCTTAATCAACAATCATGAATACCGAAATTTGGCACATAGTTTTGGTGTGGATGTTTACATCAACCCGCGTGCAACAACGGTTTCGTCGGTGCTGCAGCATGTTCGGCGGGGTAGGGTGAAAGGACTCTACTCATTGCATGACGGTGCTGCTGAGGTCATTGATGCAGAAGCGCTGCAAACCTCTACTTTGCTTGACCAGCCTTTGCGCGAGGCAAACTTGCCCGACGGTATTATTATCGGAGCGATTGTGCGAGACGGTGAAGTGCTAAAGCCGCATGGTGACACGCGTATCTTTGCTGGTGACCGTATTGTTGTTCTTGCCCGCGCTGACCAATTGCGTAAAGCAGAACAACTATTCCGGGTCAGTGCTGAGTTTTTCTAATCGTTTGCAAGATGGTTGGGCGTTTCTTTGGGTTTCCTGCTGGCATCCTTGCGATGATGATGTTGGCACCGTTGTCGTGTGCGTTTTTGCTGAATGAGCGCAATGCTATCATCGGTTTTTTAATTGCGATATTGGTCACGGCTTTTTATGCCGTAGCCGTGCTACTCGCATTACAAAATTGGAAAGAAATTACCGGTCGCAAAGACCGTGGTGCAATTTTTTTACGATTGACCGTTTTTTGGTTCTTGTTACCTGTGTTCGCCGCTATTCCTTTCGTAATGAGTGGTGAGTTAAGTGTGTCTGGCGCTTATTTTGAAGCAGTTTCGGGTTTTACAACCACGGGCGCAAGCGTCATTGATAATCCTGACCAAGTTGCGCGCTCTTTGTTATTATGGCGTGCGTTGTTACAATGGCTGGGAGGGTTATCGAGTTTGATTATCATTGCGGCGTTTTTGTTACCGCTAAAACTTATTGAGATGGGGGAGGGTGCGCCGGTACTATCTCACAAGGGTGACACAAGCGTACCGTTGGAGTATATCGCTCTAATTCTACTTGTACCCTATGGAGGATTGACACTCGTGTGTTTTATGGCGTTACTCGCTTCCAATTTATCCACATTCCATGCGCTATGTATGAGTCTAAGCTTAATTTCAACAGGAGGCTTTGTTTCGTCCGATTCACTTGCGCCTAATTTATTTGGTAAGATGGCAATGGTGCTATTCATGCTTTTGGGCGCGGCAAATTTCTCTTATTTATGTGCAGTGCTGCGCGGAAGCTTTCGTCTCTCACGCGGAGCATCAGAGTTACTATTATTGCTATGCATTTGGTTGTTTGCAGCGTTGTTGTTGAGTGTTTTCTTTTACAACGATAGTGCGGGCGGATGGATAGAGTCCGTGGGAGCGGGTTTGTTTGCTGCAGCCTCGCTGTTGAGCACGACGGCAATGACATCCTTCGACATTTCTGCAGATTGCTCCACGCCATTACCATTGTTATTGTTGCTGCCTGTGCTAGGAGGTTGTTGTTTTTCTACCGCAGGTGGAATCAAACTTGCGCGAATTCTTTTGATCACCTGGCATAGTTGGCGCGAATTAGAGAGGTTGATACATCCTAGTAGTGTTGTTCCAGTGCGCAATGACATCGGTGCACCAAGGATGCGTATAATATGGGCTTATTTCGGAGCGTTCTTTGTGTGTTTGGGGATTGGCACAAGTCTGCTTTCTTTTTCGGGGGTTGCATTTTTACCGGCGTTGACTTCTGCGGTTGGTGCTTTGAGTAATGCAGGAGCGATGTTGCATCATCTCGATGTCGCTACGCTGGGACAGCACTCTTACAATGATGTTGCATTATTGGGTAAAAGTGTACTGATATTCTTGATGGTTGCTGGACGAGTCGAGATATTATTGTTATTGGGATTATTTCTGCCAACGTATTGGCGAGCATGAATAGCGGCGGAATCGAATACGAAGAGGATGGAACTCGCGCATATATTATCTCCTGTGCGTTTGTAGGCAGGCCGCATGGACACGGCGAAATGGAAGAGAGTGTTGCATTGGCTCGTGCGATTAATCTTGACATCGTTTGCGTCGAGCGTGTGAAAATTATTAAGGCACGTTCGTCAACTTTGCTAGGTTCGGGGAAGGTTTCGGAATTAGGAGCGAGGTTTTCGCGGGAAAGAATTACGTTGGCGGTTGTGGATGCGGACTTATCACCAATACAACAACGCAATCTTGAGCGTGCTTGGAGTGTGAAGGTGCTCGACCGTACTGGATTGATACTAGAGATATTTGCGGCTCGTGCGCGTTCGCGCGAGGGACGCTTGCAAGTTGAATTGGCGCGCCTGACTTATCAGAAAACACGACTAGTTCGCGGATGGACCCATTTAGAACGGCAGCGTGGTGGATTAGGCTTTGTCGGTGGACCAGGAGAGACCCAGATAGAGGCGGACCGTCGTTTGTTGCAACAACGGATTTCGAGATTATCGCGACAATTAGAAAATGTTAGGCGCACGCGCCGGGAGCATCGGAAAAAACGAAATAAGAAGGATTTGCCGTTAGTGTCATTGGTAGGTTATACCAACTGTGGCAAGTCGACATTATTCAACCGGCTGAGCGCATCGAATGTTTTAGCACGCAACATGCTGTTTGCAACATTGGACCCGACTGTTCGAGGCATTGAGATGGATGGTGTCGGCAGGTTTCTCTTGTCAGACACAGTTGGATTCATTCGTAACTTGCCGACGGATTTGGTGATGTCGTTTCGCGCGACGCTAGAAGAGATTGTTGAGGCGGATATTTTACTACACGTCCATGATGCTTCTCAAAGCGATGATGAGCGTTGCCGTCAAGGCGAGAATGTCGAGGAGATTCTGCGGAGTTTGGGGATTGGTGAGGATTGGGGGGAGCGGATTGTTCATGTCTATAACAAGATGGATGCGGCAGATGAAGCGACGCGCATTCTGCTGGAGAATCAGTCGAGGCGCGAAGGTAACGCTTGTTTGATCTCTGCGCTAACGGGCGAGGGATTCAAGAATTTGTCACAGTTGTTGAGAGGGCGGATTTCCCGCCTGTCTCGAGGTATCACGCTACGGTTGGAACCTGAAGAGGAGGCTTGCCGAGCATGGCTGTATCGCCATGGGCATATCGAATCGCAGGAGCGTGATGCCCGCGGACGGGTTCATCTGCGCGTGGCATTGAGTTCAGCAGCGTTAGGAAGTCTCTTCAAGAGGTTTCCGAGTGTGGTAAGGAGATTGGAAGAAAATTGATTGTTTTCAGTAGGTTATAAACAAATTTTCATATGAGATTGCTTATTTATTTCCCATAATATGTATTCTGCGCAAAAATGATAAAGGAAAATGGAGCGAGAATCGCACTGAATTTGGAGCACCGAGTTTGCCCTCGTCGCCTAGATTTCTTCAAAAACGAGTTCCATTCCGTCATACGCCGGCTCGACACCCTGGGGAAGCGAGCGTGCGAGCGCGGCATAATCAAGGTCGACATGCAGGTTGGTAAGAATTCCACGCCTCGGTTGGACCCTTCCAATCCACTCAAGAGCAGTCTCAACGTTGGCATGAGTTGGATGCGGAGTGTGCCGAAGAGCGTCAACAATCCAAGTGTCGATGCCTTCGAGGGCACGAAAACTTTCCTCCGGCAGTATGTTCACGTCGCTACTATAGGCAACCGGTCCACAGCGGAACCCGAGTGAATGGATTTTGCCGTGAATTTGGTCGAAGGCCTGCAGGGCTATAGTGCCCCCTCCCCCTTCAATATTCCATTTTTCATCTACACGGATTTCATGTGCCCTTAGAATGGGACGATAATCACTTTTTTCAATTTTCTCGAAGCAATAAGCAAAGCGCGTGAAGAGTTGCTTACGTGTAACGCTATCCATATATGCATCCATCATCTCGCCATTACGCAGATACAACGCACGCAAATCATCGATGCCATGAGTTTGGTCGGCATGGTCATGCGTATAAGCGACAGCATCAAGGCGGGTGACACCAGCATCCAGCAATTGCATCCGAAGATCCGGAGAAGTATCGATGAGGACGGTGGTCTTACCGTTCGCACCGGTTTTCTCCAGCAGTATAGAACAGCGACGCCTTTGATTGCGTGGCTCGTCAGGATCGCAAACACCCCAGTCTCCCCCGATTCTCGGGACTCCCCCGGATGAACCACAACCTAGAATCCGCACACGCAGACTCATGCCCGCGCGACCTTCGAAAACAAACGGTAAAAATTATCACTGGTCTGCCGAGCAAACGCTTTTTCTTCCATCCCCAGCAATTGCGCTCCCTTCGCAGCTGTGTGTATGACAAAAGCGGGTTCGTTGCGTTTACCCCGGTGTGGTATCGGCGCAAGATAGGGTGAATCGGTTTCGACAAGGATATACTCAGCGGGAATTCTAGTGACAATGTCACGTAACTCTTCCGCCTTAGAAAAAGTCACAATTCCCGAAAGCGATATATATATTCCCAATTCAACAGCGGTATGTGCAAGTTGTTCTCCCGAACTAAAGCAATGGAGCACTGCAGGAAACGCTCCCTTCTCATTTTCTTCACGTAAAATCGTCTCCATGTCCTCGTCAGCCTGGCGGCTATGAATGACAAGCGGTAATCCACTTCGGCGCGCCGCATCGATATGGGCGCGAAAGCTTCGTTGCTGCACCTCACGCGGAGAATGTTCATAGTAGTAATCAAGCCCCGTCTCGCCGATAGCAACAGTCTTGGGATGGCGTGCAAGCTCCATAATACGCTCGACGGTGACGACCTCCTCTTTGGCAACTTCGTGAGGATGAACGCCCACGGAACAATATACACCCTCAAAGCGTTCAGCAATGGCAACCACTTGGGCAAACTCATCCAACCGTGTACATATCGTAACGAGTCGCTCCACCCCTGCCGCGTGTGCACGAGCAACCACCATTTCGACATCATCAGTGAATGCGTCCATATTTAAATGGCAATGGCTATCCACCAACATTTAATCTTTCCCCCGGGGAAAGCGCGGAAAAACAACTTCGGGTGTCGGTAGAGACGTTCCCGGTACAAGCCTTCCACGCGCACCTGCAAAGGTGAAATCGCGAGTATTATCCGCAACGCCGAGCAGATTCAGCATCTTTGTGCATGAAAGCGGCATCAATGCCTGCCCGACCAACGCTGCTTGACGCACAATCTCGGCTGTCACATACAACACAGTCGACATGCGTACAGGATCCGTCTTGCGGAGAGCCCAGGGTTCCTGAGCGGAAAAATAGCGGTTAGCCTCGCCTATTAACTCGATAATTTCCGACGTCAGCAGATGCAGTCGCTGTTCCTGTACATGCGCACGCGACCTTTCAACAAGACCGTCCGCCTTCGAAAGTAACGCTTCGTCCTCTTCTTGCAGTTGCGAAGGTTCCGGCACCTTGCTCTCGCAGTTCTTCGCAATCATCGACAAGGAACGTTGCGCCAAATTGCCAAAGTCGTTTGAAAGTTCCGAGTCTATTCGGCGAACCATTGCTTCATGATCATAGCTACCGTCTTCGCCAAAAGGAACTTCACGCAGGAAGAAGTAACGCATTGCATCGACACCATACGTCTCCGCCATCACAAACGGATCAACGACATTGCCCAACGACTTTGACATCTTCTCGCCACCCCGAGCCAGTAAAAATCCATGGGAGAAAATTCGTTTCGGTAAAGGCAGCCCCGCAGACATCAAAAATGCAGGCCAATAGATGGAGTGAAACCGCACAATGTCTTTGCCGATTAGGTGAACACTCGCGGGCCAAAAACTTTCAAAACGTTCGTCACTCGCATTGGGATAACCCAGAGCACTAATGTAATTCGTCAACGCATCCGCCCACACATATACAATATGTTTGGGGTTATCCGGAACCGGGACACCCCACGAAAAACTCGTGCGTGAAAGTGACAAGTCATGCAAGCCGGATTCAATAAAACGCAACATCTCATTGCGGCGAGATTCCGGCATAACGAAGTCGGGGTTTTCATGAAAATGCTTCAACAATGGCTCTTGATATTTGGACAGACGGAAAAAGTAACTTTCCTCCTCGAGCCACTCGACCTTAGTGCCAGCCTTCGTTTGAAAGCCTCCCTCCCCATCAGCATCCAACTCGTCTTTAGTAAAGAACTGCTCATCACGAACCGAATACCACCCGTTATAAGAACCCAGGTAAATATCTCCGTTGGATTCCATGCGGCGCCATAATTCTTGGACGGCGAGATGGTGCCGTTGTTCCGAAGTGCGGATGAAGTCATCGTTCGAAATATTCAGGCAACGAGTCATATCGACAAAACGCGGAACCATTGTGTCAGCAACTTCTTGCGGCGATATCCCCTGCTCTCGAGCTGTCTGATACATTTTTTGTCCATGGTCGTCGGTGCCAGTAAGGAACATCACTCGTCGACCATCCAGGCGCCAAAAACGGGCAATTGCATCCGTTGCAATTACTTCATAGGCGTGACCGATGTGCGGAGGTCCGTTCGGGTATGAAATTGCGGTGGTAATATAAAAATGCTCCATCAAATCTCTCTTTTCTGTGCGGCCGCCTCTATCTGTGCGAAGGCAAGCAACAATGTCTGTTTGCGATTCATTTGCAAACGCTCAACGCCATCCAGCCAGTTATCAATCTTTTCCCACACACCAATCCATAAATCAATCATACAGTCCGAAGCAAGGTGCTCCAACAAGCGGGACTCTCCCGCTGGCAGGGCCCCTCCCCCAACCAAGGCGCGAATAAACCGTTCTAAAAAACCTCGCAACAATTCCATGAACTCACGATAGAGTTTTTCCTGGTCAAGCGCACTCAAACGGTCGGCAAATACATGCGCCGCCGACATATCGAAACGATCCGGCAGACCTTCAAACAATGATATCATATCCGCATAAAGTTCTAGCCCACCACCTTCCATCAGCGCAAAAGCGCGTCCGGGACTTCCCTCTGACAACAACAGCAATCTATCATGCTGCTCGGCAGCAAGATCGGGGTGGCTTTCTTGCAACAGCGCAAGCATATCATCATCACTCAAAGGGTTAAGCCGCAAGCGCCTGCAACGCGAAAGCAACGTTGGTAAAAGGCGTTCCGGTTGATGCGATACTAACAGAAATAGACTTTGTCGTGGCGGTTCCTCTAAAATCTTCAGCAAAGCATTGGCGGCATTGAGGTTCATCTCGTCGGCGCTATCGATAATACAAGCGCGCCAACCATTATGTGAGGCACTCTTGGCAAAGAAATCTGAAACGCGTCGAACATTCTCCACCGATATAAAAGATTTTCGACGCTTGCGCTTGTCATCCCATTCGCGCTCCAATACGAGCAGGTCAGGATGCGCGACGATAGTATCATCATCTCCGGGAATGTTGAGCAATTGCTTTGCGAAACCGTGCGCCAGACCCGCTTTACCGATTCCTCGTCGTCCGCACAGCAGCCAAGCGTGATGCATTCGCCCTCCCTGCAAGGCCGAATTCCAAAGCGCAATTGCCGAGTCATGCCCGTGTACTTTGCTCATGAGAATTCTACACCTAAACGCTCCCGGCAGGTTGTTTCGATGCGCATAGCGACTTTCTCAACAGGTGCGTCAGTATCGATAACAATGCAGCGTTCGGGATTATCTTTGGCAATTGCTAAGAACGCCGCACGAATCTTTTCATGAAATTCGATCATCTTGTCGTCATAATAAGAGGATTCTTCATGACGTTCATGTGCTCGCGCCAGAGATTTCTCTGCTGCAATATCCAACACGAAAGTCAGGTCAGGTTGCGTTTTTCCAACTACCAGAGCATTCAACGCTTCTATATCCCTAACATCACCACCCAAAACATATCCCTGGTAGGCAAGTGTCGAATCGGCAAAACGGTCGCACAACACCCATTTCCCCTTCTCTAAAGCAGGTCGAATGACTTTTTGCAGATGCTCGAAGCGGTCGAGTCCGAAAAGCAAAGCTTCACTCATCGGAGAAAGGCGCATCGATTCATCCTTTGTGTGAAGGAGAATCTCCCGCACATGCCTGCCAATCTCCGTGCCGCCCGGTTCGCGTGTCGTCATGCTCGCAATATCCAACTCTTCAAGCCGGTGCCGCAATAAATTAACCTGAGTCGACTTGCCCGTGCCCTCCCCTCCTTCGAAGGAAAGAAAATATCCGCGCACCCCTTCCATCAAGGAACAGGTGGGTAAACCATCGCCTCAAGAGTCGCAAGCGCCCGCGAAAGCATTCCTGAACGTTTTATCGCATGCTTGCTCCACAACGGAACCTCAACACTCTGCGCTTGCGGCGCACTAAATACCAGACGTGCAACAGGTGTGTCGGCACTAACGGGAGCATGCAAGGGATTCTCATAAATTAACTTCGCTTCAAGTTGGCGTCGTTGTTCCGGAGTCCAGACAATTTCGACCGGTTCGCGCGTAATTAGATTCGCATGACGATGCTCTCCGTGCCACACCGGGACCCTGGCAACCGATTCTCCCGCACTAAGCAAGCGATAAGAACGAAATGCAGAGAATCCCCAATGCAACAATCGTCGCGCCTCTTGCGCTCGCTCCTGTTTCGATCCGAGCCCATTCACAACAAGAATAAGCCGACGTCCCCCTCGCTTGGCAGAAACAACCAATCCATATCCGGACTCCTCCGTGTGTCCGGTTTTTAATCCATCCACTCCCGTTTCGGCACCCAGTAGCGGATTGCGATTGGATTGTCTGATGCCGTTCCATTCAAAATCCCTCTCCGCATAGTAAGCATAATGCTCAGGCTGCTCGAATAAAATGTATCGCGCTATCCGGGCAAGGTCCACCGCCGAAGCATAATGCTTCGGATCGGGCCAGCCGCTGGCATTGACAAAGTTCGAGTGCTCTAGTCCTAACTCCTCCGCACGATGATTCATTTGCGTGGCAAAAGCTTCTTCCGAACCGGCAATACCCTCAGCGATGGCAATGGATGCATCATTTGCCGACTGCACGATGACGCCACGAACCAAATCCTCCAAACGAATGAGGGAATTCGGGTCCGCAAACATCGTCGATGAACCAGATTTCGCCCCTCCCCGCTCCCAAGCATCCACACTCACCAGCAACTCGTCTTCCAGCGAAATCTCTCCCGCCTCAATCTTGTCAAACAGTAGCAACATCGACATCAATTTGCTCATGCTCGCCGGCATCATCGGGACATCAGCGTTTTTCTCAAATAAGACCGTTCCACTTCCCGCATCCATTAAAACCGCATAAGAGGCAAGAGTTTCCTGCTGTGCCGCAGCAGGACGAAACGGTAAAAACGCAAGTCCAAAAATTATACCGGCAAAAAAATACAATTTCGGGTTCATACCCCTTTTCTCCTTGCGTTACTGTGATGTAAACAAGCCTGCACCCCCAAGGATGCGCTCTTCAACCGAGATGATTTGCGCACGGGAATGGCCCCGAGAGAGGACCATCTGCAGAACATCATACGCCGAATCCCAGTCTTCCCAAGGGCCTAAACGAATTCGATAGACAGACTCATCATTCGTAACAATCTCATCAATGCGAGCATTTCCAAAGCCGTGCAACGTATCACGCAAGGTCGCAGCATTTTCATACGCCCGTAGCGAATCCGCTTGTACAAATAACTGCCTCTGTGAAGGATCAGGGGATTCTGTTGCTTGTGTTTTTTGCGTCGCGGGCTGGCTATCCGGACCACCGGAGAGATATTTCACTCGAACCCAAGCAGTACCTTGACGCCAAAATCCCAACCGCTCCGCCGCACGACGCGATACATCTATAATGCGCCCGCCTACAAAAGGACCACGATCATTCACACGCAAGACCAACGAACGTCCGTTCTCGAGATTGGTCACGCGCACAAGCACGGGCATCGGCAAAGTCGGATGCGCAGCCGTGAGCGCGTTTTGGTCGTAAATCTCGCCGTTGGCAGTCGTGTTGCCGTGAAAGCCAGGGCCATACCACGACGCAATCCCAACTTCATCATACTCGGGATTATGGTGCGGATGATACCACTGTCCCGAAATCTGATATGGTTTGCCGATTTTATAGTTGCCTGAAAGCGGCGGGAGGGTATCCTGCGGCGAACCCAACGAACAAGCCGAGAGTAACAACATTGCAGACACAAGGATATTAATGCGTGCAAGCGTCATGAAAGTGCCCTCGATGTCGATGGTGAACATCCGATGCTCGCCTGTTCTTCGGCAGAGAGAATGGGTCTGTCCGTGTTACACATGGTCACAATAATGGGTTCGCTGACGGTGACGAGTTCCATATGGCAATAAGTCATACCACCGCAACAGGCGACACCGGCCTAAACGACATGCCCTGCCGACAAGCTATGGCACATCTCATGGCAAGAGTTTGGAAAATTTCGTTCATGGGGCTACTCCTTATACAGAAATGCTACAGACACGAAGTCTAGCACATGGACGGTTATTTTGGCAATTATGCGGATTTCTCCGATAGTTCCGCGATGGCGCTCTCGAGGATATCCATCATACGGGAGAGCTCGTCGCGAGTGATGACCAGCGGGGGCGAGAATACACACATGTTGATCAGGGGACGCACAATGAGCCCTTTTTCCTCACAGGCTTGGTCAATTTGCTCCCCGATGTCTCTGTCGAGTTGGAGGCGTTCGGGCTCGGAGTCTTTTTGCGACCGGATACGCCCCTCGATGCACCCGACGAGTCCGATAGCCCTGGCGTCTCCGACAACGGGGTAGCGCTTGAGGGATTCGAGGCGTTCAAGGAAGTAGGGAGAAATATCGCGCACATGTTCGAGGATATTCTCGCGCCGCATGATTTCGATGTTTTTAAGTGCAACGGCGCAGGGAATGGGGTGACCGGAATAGGTGTAACCGTTGGAGAAAAGAACGTCCTTTTGTCCGTCGCCGCTGATGGTGTTGATGATGCGGTCGGAGATAATGCACGCTCCGAGAGGCTGATAGCCCGAAGTGAGTCCCTTGGCGCAAGTAATGATATCGGGTGTAATACCGAAAACCTCCTGCGATGAAAACCAATGTCCCAGTCTCCCAAAAGCGCAAACCACCTCATCGGAAATATATAACACATCATGTTTGCGACAGACTTCAAGCGTTTTTTGGTGATAACCCGGCGGGGGAATGATGACTCCGCCGGAAGCAAGCACCGGCTCGGCAATGAAACCACCAACATTCTCCTCGCCGGCTTCGAGGATGGTGTCCTCGAGATCTTTGACTTTCACATCGCACCATTCCTCGGGGCTCATGCCTTCGGGGCGCAAATTCGGATTAACATTGGGAAGGATGCGTACAAGAGGGCTGTTGATGTCGAACCAGCTTTTGTCACGTTCTTTTCCCGAGACGCTTGCGGCCAAGAAAGTCGAACCGTGGTAGCCCTTCTCTCGTGCAATCATGATTTTTTTATTAGGTCGTCCGAGCCGGTTGTTGTAGAAGTGCATGGTTCGGATTGCGGTGTCGACGGCGGTTGAACCTCCGGTTGTGAAGAAAACATTGTTCAGGTCGCCGGGTGCCATATTTGCAAGTGTCTGCGCGAGGGTTGCGCCGGGTGCGGACGTCATGAACCACGGCGAGCAATAGGAGAGCGTATCGATTTGTTCGGTGATAGCGTCTGCGATTTCCTTGCGTCCATGACCGATTTGCACGCACCACATACCTCCCGGCCCGTCAATGAGTTTGCGCCCGTGTTGATCGTAGATATAGACGCCTTCGGCTTTTGTAGCGATGAGCCGGTTGGCATTCCCGTAGGATTCCATCGCCTCCCACGGATGGAGATAGTGCCGGTTGTCGTATTCAGCAAGCGTTGCGGTTGTGTTGGAGCGCGTTTTATTCATGGTTTTCGTTTAACATGTTTTGTAGAATCCGGCAATATTTTGGAATGTATTTCAAAGCGTTTTTGAATTTGCTTAATAAGGTCGTCGCGTACGCGCCGGTAGGCCTCAAGTTTGTGTTCGCGGCTGCCTATGGTGTCGGATGGATTCGAGGTTGGCCAATACTCCACCGCAACGGAAATTGCACGGGTAAATTCGTTTGCGCATTCGAGTGACTCCGGTGTGAGCGCGATGATGAGATTGAAGGATGTGTCTGCGAGGTTATCGAAACTTTTGGCTTTGTGCTTGGAGAGATCAATGTTGATTTCGTCCATGACAGCAAGAACGAAAGGATCGATTTCGCTTGCAACGAGTCCGCATGAATCGACATAGATTTTGTCGCCCAAGATATGTTTAAGAATAGCTTCCGCCATTGGCGAGCGGATGGAGTTTTGATTGCAAGCAAACAATACGGCATCAGGGAGTTGTAGGTTTTTGCCCATCTTGTCACTTATTCGTTGATATGCAGCACACAGATAAGAGTGAAGAGTCGCCTGGATGTTTCCCAGTCAACGTCGATTTTTCCCTCGAGGCGTTCCTGCAACAGCCTAGAGCCATCGTCGTGCAGGCCCCGCCGCCCCATGTCGATAGCCTCGATATGTGCAGACGACCCCGCCTGCATGGCTTTCCAATAGCTTTGGCAAATGAGAAAATAATCTTTCAGAAGTTTTTGAAACGGCGAGAGCGAGAGGAGGAGTCGCCCGTGCGGATTGTTGTCTTTTGTTGCGATATCGAAGAGAAGCCGGTTGTCTTCGACTCCAAGACGCAATCGATACGGTCCCCCGTCACTTTGAACCGGCGCAAAATAGTTGCGCTCGAGTAAATCGTAAATGGCGACCTTGCATTCATGTTCTACGGTCTCGGAACGTTGAAAAGCGGTTGTATCATCAAGGTCAACGCTGATAAGGAAGAAGTCTCCCTTGCGTTTATCGGGGGTCATGGTTTTTTCACGCGCAGTTTTACGGCTTGTGCGTGGGCGTCAAGTCCTTCAGCTTGTGCGAGGGTGATGGCCGCCGGCGCGAGTTTCGCAAGCGCCTCAGGGGGGCATTGCAGCAGTGACGTTCGCTTGAGGAAGTCGAGAGTCGACAAGCCGGAAGCAAAACGCGCGCTCGCATTTGTGGGCAGCACGTGGTTTGAACCGCCGAGGTAATCGCCGATGGTTTCGGGAGTATGAGCACCGAGGAAGATGGCGCCGGCGTTGTGGATGTTTTCGGCGATTTGCTCGGCATTTGTTGAGAAGACTTCGAGATGCTCGGGGGCGAGCAGGTCAACGATTTCGACGCCCTCTTCCATTGACTTGACCAGGATGATTGCACCAAAGTTTTTCCAGCTTTCCCCCGCAATGTCTTTGCGTGGAAGGTTTGCGAGTTGCATTTCAACGGCGTCGGCGACCTTATTGCCGAGCGCGGCATTATCGGTGACGAGGATGGCGCGTGCCGACGTATCGTGCTCCGCTTGCGAGAGGAGATCTGCGGCAATCCACTCGGCGTTGTTGTCGCCCTCGGCGAGCACAATGATTTCGGACGGTCCCGCGATGGCATCAATACCGCATTTGCCAAAGACTTGCCGTTTGGCTTCGGCGACGAATATGTTGCCGGGCCCTATAATTTTATCGACCCGTTCGATGCTATCGGAACCAAAGGCGAGCGCCGCGATGGCCTGAGCTCCGCCGAGGCGGTAGATCTCCGTGACGCCGGCGATATGCGCAGCGGCGAGCACAAGTGGCTGGATAGCGCCACGCGGTGTCGGCGTTGTGATAACCATGCGTTGGACGCCGGCGATGCGGGCGGGGATTGCATTCATGAGGACAGAACTCGGATAGCTTGCAGTTCCGCCCGGGACATAGAGTCCGACGGATTTTAAGGGTTTCCAGCGGTATCCGAGTCCAACGCCGATACCATCGGTGAAGAAGATATCTTCGGGCATTTGCCGGCGGTGGAAGACTTCAATGCGTTCGGCGGCAAGTTGCAAGGCGTCAATCGTTTCAGTTTCACACATCTCAAAAGCGGTGATAATTGCCTCTTCGGGAATAGTGAAGGCTTCGTTGTGAGGCAGTTCGAAATGGTCGAATTTTTTGGTGTATTCGCGCAGAGCGGTATCCCCTTTGAGTCGCACGCACTCGAGTATGTCGGCAACCTGGCGTGAGACGTCCCCGCCGGATTCGCGCTGGCGTTCGAGAAATTTGCGAAATCGGGAGTGAAAATCTTTTTGCGTCGTATCGAACCGGTGACTCATGATTGCCACGCCTCCATATTGAGCAAGGCATCGTCCGGTTTGACAATGGAGGACCATGGCCTGCCGACATCAAGAAGATATACGTCGAGAGCTTCAACATCCAGGCAAATTTCTCCCTCGTTGGCGAACAGCATGCGCACCATTCCGCCGGGCGGGACGCTTTCGTGGAAATACAGAGTGAGAAGACAAAGCGAATCGTCTCGCTCGAGTTTGTCGAGTTTACGCCTATGTGCTCCGAGAACGCAGTGGAAATAGAGCAGGCAGCCTACGTTTTCGACAGCGCCTTCGTCCGTTTCGTTTCGTCGTTCCCATGCAAAACGATTAAGGAGGCAGTAGAAACTCCGGCGTTTCGGTTGATAGATCATATTGCCGATTTTTCCGACGGATTCTTGCAGACAGGATGCGATAATGGCAACGTCCTCGCTGTCGTTCCCTCGAAGTTTGAGTGGTTTGTTCATGCGGGCGTCTCCTTCAAGCGTTGAATATTCGCGCCACACGCCGAGAGTTTGTCTTCGAGGTTTTCGAAACCTCTATCCAGGTGATGAATATGCCGTACACGGGTTTCGCCTTGCGCGGCAAGTCCTGCGAGCACGAGGCAAACGGAGGCGCGCAGGTCGGTTGCTTTGACGCTTGCGCCGGCAAGTTCGGGCACACCGTGCACAACGGCCTTATCACGCCGGAGATTGATGTTTGCGCCCATACGGATGAGCTCGGGGACATGCATGAAGCGATTTTCAAAGATGGTTTCGGTAATCGTGGTATTTCCATCCGCAAGGCACATCATCGCCATGAATTGTGCCTGCAGGTCCGTTGGAAACCCGGGATAAGGCGCGGTTTCAATGGACACAGCGCTACATCGGGGCGTGCGTCGTGCAACGAGCAGTCCCTCGGCGTTTTCGGTGACGTCAACGCCTGCGGCAACGAGAATATCGCGCAGGCTTTCAAGCATGTCGATGCCTATGCCCCTTAAAACCGCTTCTCCCCCGGTGATTGCGACGGCGATAGCGTAGGTGCCAGCCTCTATCCTGTCAGGCGGAACGGTGTGCCCCGTGCCGTGCAGGAGTCCGCCAACCCCCTCAATGGTTATGCGTGATGTTCCGACACCCTTGATGTTTGCGCCCATTTTTTTGAGACACTCGAGAAGAGTGACGACTTCGGGCTCGCGGGCAGCGTTCTCAAGAACGGTTCGGCCTTTTGCCAACGATGCCGCCATTGCGACGACGTGCGTTGCGCCAACGGACACGAATGGCAGATGAATATGCGCACCGGAAAGTCCGTTTTGAGCATTGGCGCGGATGTACCCTTCCTCCAGTGAAATGTCCGCACCCATGGCTTCAAGAGCCTTGATATAAAGGTTAACGGGACGCGCGCCGATGGCACAACCACCGGGAAGTGACACGCATGCTTCGCCGCATCGAGCGAGGAGCGGCGCGATGACCCAGAAGCCAGCACGCATTTTCGAGACTATTTCGTAAGGCGCGGTAGTTTGCGTAATATTTTTGGCTTGGAGTTTCCATGTGCCGTCAATATTCTCACTGCAGCAACCGAGCATATTGAGAAGTTCGAGCAGTATACGAACATCGCTAACCCTCGGGATATTATCGAATCGCATTTCTTCATCGGTCAACAAACTTGCCACGAGCAACGGGAGCGCCGCGTTCTTTGCTCCGCTGATGGGTATTTCTCCAACCAATCGAGTTCCCCCCTTGACGGAAAGGATGTCGTTCCCCTCGCCCGCTTCCTCGATTCTCTCGTCCGAGGATATGCTCTGTTTTCGCCTGCGCAGATTGCTTCGCAACGCCTTTGCGAGGCGTTGCTCTCGATCAGGGAGGGTTGCCGTAGAGTGTTTCATAGGGAGAAAATACTATTTTTTAAGGCTTTTGTCGTTGAAAACTGCGATTTCATCCTCTAATATGCCCGTGATGGTTCTGCCGCCGTAGCTCAGTGGTAGAGCGCACCCTTGGTGATAATTTGCCTCCCTGCTTGGAAACAGGCAGGTGTTAACTGCTCAAATTCGGGGAATCCTACGGGCATTTGGCCTATGGCAATCCCGAGCCAAGCCTCCTAGGGGGAAGGTGTAGAGACCAGACGGGCAGAACCCTTTTTGGGTTAAGGGATGGTCCGGACCACAAACGCGGACGGATGTTTGCGGCCGCGAAAGCGGTAGTTGGTGAGAAGGGTGAGGTCGAGTGTCCGATTCACTCCGGCGGCACCATCTTTTTTTTTTTTTTTTCGGGGATCTTTTTGGGAGAATGATTGGCGGCGGGAATCAGGAATTAACTCCCGTTATTGAGGTATTCGAAACGGCGGCACTGATTTTTTGCGCCGCCCGGGATTTTACCCCATATACCAACAGATTATTTTAGACCCTATCAGGCAACATTTTCTGCCATTTTCCGCTATAAATCGGGTTTCACCAGGCATCCCCATACATTAGAAAACAGGGGGGTGGTCAGCGGTCGTTATCGTTTGCCGAATGGATTGTTGCTTGGATTGTCATTGATAGCGTTAGGGATGCCGTTATGGATTTTGTCATTGCCAGCCTCGTTTGCGTTATACCGAAGCCGTTAAAATTCGCCCCGCAAATCAATGAAGAAGTGCGGGGCGAATTCCCTTTGAGTTGGTCTGCAAACGACATAGCCATCACGTCCCGGTTTTGACGGAATTTCAAGCTTTTTCCCGGAGTTATGTGGCAGGGATAGGAATAATCTTGATATGCCAGAGGAGAAATTATGCGGATTTTAAGCGAATCAGTTGGATTTTTGCCGGAAAATGGACAGTTTTCTTGCGAATCGATGGGGAATCAGGCGGGAATATCTCGGGATTCTTGATGCGCGGTCAGTGGTCTTTGATAGCCGTCGATGCAGTGTATAAGCCGTTTTTTAACTTTTTTCGCCATTTTCCGCGATAAATCGGGTTTCAGCAGACATCCCTAGACATTAGAAAACAGGGGAATGGTCGGAGCGGCGGGATTTGAACCCACGACCCCTTGTCCCCCAGACAAGTGCGCTACCGGGCTGCGCTACGCTCCGACCGTTGAGTTATTCTTTTGCTTGCATCGCGTTTGCGATGTCGTCCAGTTCATCGAGAGCATTGAGGATTGTGTGCCGAGCACCTTCGTTGATGTTGGAGAATTGTTCGGCTGAGGGATTTGGCATTGAAGCGGCTTGTGCGACTTCTTCAAAAGGCTCTTGAGGAGGTGGAGCCGAAACGATGCTGGCATTTTTGTTAGTGTTGACATTTTCACTTGAGGCGTTCAGGGCTTTCCTGCCGGCGTCTATGACGAAGTATGTGCCTTGTTGAGCGAAGACCTTCTGCACGCCCTCGATGGTATAGCGGTCGACATGAAGGAGTTTGTGTATGCCGAAAAGAAGCTCGATATCGGAGAGTCGGTAGTATCTGCGGCCTCCCCTGCGCTTGAGCGGTCTGAGCTGTGTGAATTTACTTTCCCAAAACCGCAGGACATGCTGGGGCACCCCTAAAAGGCCTGAAACTTCGGAGATAGAGCGAAAGGCCTCCGGCGACTTCAGCGTCGTGTAGGAGACGCCGGATTCTTTTGGGCGGGGTTTCAGCGCCATGATGTCTAGGCTTTGTCTTCGTCGGCATAAATGTCGACGTGACTTTTGAGGATGTGGGATGGTTTGAAACTTATCACGTAACGAGGCGGAATAGTCGTTTCTTTTCCGGTTTGGGGATTTCGCCCTAGGCTTTCGTGCCGGTATCGAAGTGAAAAGGACCCGAAAGACGAAAGCTTCACGTTCTCCTTGCGCAACAACGCTTGGATGATTTCTTCGAGTACAACCTCGACGAGCTCGCTTGATTCGCGGTGTGATAGCCCGATTTCCCTGTAGACCGCCTTGCTCAGTTTGAGCCGGGTCAAAGTGTTTTTGTCATTCATTTACATACGCTCGACATACGACATACATACTCGCTTGTTACCGAAAGAATCGGCGACGCACTGAAAGTAAAGGATTGATTGTGACCGATATGGTTCTGAATTACAAGAAAAAAATAAAAGCCCATTTTTACCATCTAGCAAGCAGGGTTCCCCATGAAAGCCCGCCGCCGAGCGCCTCAAGAACGATGAGGTCGCCGCGTTTGAGGATTCCTTCTTGGTGCGCGTGTCGCATCGCGAGGGGGACGGATGCTGCGGAAGTATTGCCTTGTTCGGAGATGGTGAGAACGGCTTTTTCGAAAGGCGCGCCAAGTTTTTCCATTGCCGCTTTAAGGATTCGTTCGTTCGCCTGGTGCAAGATGAAGTGGTCAATGTCGGTGATTGCGAGTTGGTTTTCTTGAAGGAGTGTCTCAATGCTCTCGACGGTTCGTGCAACGGCTTGGCGAAACACCTCGCGTCCGACCATTCGAACAAATCCGCTTGTTCCGGTTGTTGAAGGCCCCCCGTCGACATAGAGTTTGTCGTAGTGTCTCCCGTCGGTATGGAGTCGTGCGGAGAGGATTCCGTGATCTCCAAGCCCCCCTTCGCCTTCGCGTGCTTCAAGGACGACGGCACCTGCTCCGTCGCCGAACAGGACGCATGTGGTCCGGTCTTTCCAGTCGAGAATTCGCGAGAAGGTTTCGGCGCCGATGACGAGAGCATGGCGAGCTCGATGGACTCGCAGGAAGGCGTCGGCGGTAGCAAGCCCAAAGATAAATCCGGCGCAAACCGCCTGGATATCGAAGGCGGCGCTGCGGAAGGCTCCGAGTCGCTGTTGCACGAGGGATGCGGTTGCGGGGAAGGTGTTATCGGGCGTGGTGGTTGCAAGGATAATGAGGTCGATTTGTTCGGCGGCGATTCCGCTGTTTTCGAGGGCTTCGGCCGCGGCTCTAACTGCGAGGTCGGAAGTGAATTCCCCTTCTGCTGCAAAATGCCGCGCGCGGATACCGGTGCGTTCTCGAATCCATTCATCGTTCGTGTCGACCCATTCGGCGAGATCGTGATTGGTGACGATTCGCTCGGGAAGATATCCTCCGACTCCCAGAAAAATGCTACGGGTGGAAGTGCTCATTCGTCCATTGAATTTGTTGCGTTCGCTTGCGTCTCAAGGGCTTGGAGGTCGACGTTTTGCAGATCGCTTTTGACGTGGTCGACGAGTCCAAGGTTGGACATTTCAAGTGCGACACCCAGCGCCGATGAAAATCCCGTGCTTGTGGCGTGACCGTGGCTTTTGACGACCAGTCGATTGAGTCCGAGCATAACTCCGCCGTTGAATTCTTGGGGTTCCATTTTCCGCCAGAGCATATCGAAGGCGTCGCGCATGAAGAGGTAGCCAAAACGTGCGAGCATGGACCGTTTGATAATGGAGCGCATGAGGTAAGCAATGAAGTCGGCGGCGCCTTCTGCGGTTTTGAGGGCGACATTTCCGGTGAAGCCGCCGGTAACGATGACGTCGCACAGCCCGTTTGTGAGGTCGTTGCCTTCAACGAATCCGTGGAATTCCATCGGGAGGTTCGCATTTTGTAGCCACTGCGCCGCATCGCGGATGGCTTTTGTCCCTTTGACCTCTTCGATTCCAATATTGAGAAGGGCAACTCTCGGGGTTTCGATTCCGAGTATCATGCGGGCATAAGCGGCTCCCATGATGGCAAACTGGGCGAGTTGGAGGCTGCTGGGTCTCAGGTTTGCGCCCACATCCAAGAAGACGACATCGCTGCGCACGGAAGGGAACAGCACGGCCAGGGCCGGACGTTCAATTCCTTCCATGGTTCCAAGGATGAGGTTTGACATTGCCAGCAGAGCGCCGGTGTTTCCCGCGGATACCGCCATTTGTGCGTTTCCTTCGTTGAGATCGCTGATGGCGTTCCACATGCTTGAGGTCTTGCGCCCCCGCCTGAGCGCTTGCGAGAGCGTCTCGTCCATCGTGATGGCGATGTCGGCGTGTTTGACAGTGGAAGCCTCACGCACGAGGGGATACGCATCCAGGAAGGGTTCAAGTTGCTGCTCGTCTCCGTGCAGGAGAACTTTGAAGGGCTGTTCTTCCTTGAGGCACTGGTTGATGCCAGCGATAATTGCGCCGGGCGCGTCGTCGCCTCCCATGGCATCGACGGCAACGGTCGGGATGTTTCGTCGGATTGCCATTATTGTTTTTGGAGGATAGCGAAGGGAGATTTTCGCGGCATTGGCATTGTTGTGTTGATGGGCTCCGGCAGTACGGCTCCGGGAATGTGCGGGTAGGGATCGAGAACGAGAGAAAGTTGCTGGGCGACAAGTTCTCCGATATCGATGCCTTCGGGCGTGATGTCCTCGGGATCTTCGACGTGAACAGGCGTATCGATATCGGCCTCCTCATGCCGGGTGTTTGGCTGTTCAAAGAAGGAGGTGAAACTTTCGCACACTTTTTGCTCAACGGGCTTGAGCGAGACAACGCACCTCTGGATGACGTCGGCATTGATTGTTCCGCTGACACGGACACCCGAGTTGTTCCACGGGTGGATGACGACTTCGGCGTTGAGACCGTTGACAGCCACGAGGCCGAATCGTTTCGCGAGAGCGGCGCATTCGGCCGGTTGAGCGGAGATACTGCGGCGAATCTCCTGCCTGGACTGCAAAGTGAGAATATCGCCGAGTTTGAGTTGTCTTGTGAATTCGGACATGGCTTTACATGGTGGCGGAAAAGGTGTAGGGTTGCAAACTTGTTTCATACCTTATCGGGTATGTTTTTACAATTCACATTTTGGATCGGAGTTTGACAGATGGCTGGATATTTGGGATTTCGCGGGTTTATGGTCATAGCCGGGATGCTGGCTGTGTCGGCGTGTGCGGCAAGTGTTGACCAGCGTGGTCACATTTTTGACGATGAGAAGGTTGCGAGTATCCAGATTGGCGAGGTTCTGCGTGCAGACGTCGCCCGTGTGATGGGTTCGCCGACGGTCTTGCCGGTATCCGGCGGGAATGTCTGGTACTATGTAGGCGGAGATGTTGAGCGTTTTGCGTTTTTTTACCCGACAATTCTTGACCGTAAGGTTGTCGCGTTCCATTTTGGTGAGGACGGGCTGGTCGAGAGCGTTGAGATGTACGGATTGGAGGACGGGGTTGACGTTAGTTTCGTTGATGATGTGACCCCTTCGCGCGGACGGAATCTGTCCCTTCTCGAAGAGATATTCGGAAACATCGGGCGTTTCACCCCGGCGGGGCTGCCCCAGCCCTAGCGGAGCAAATCCGCAAAAACGGACGGCAGGCGGACGGGAAGCAAATTCCCGCCCCGGTCGACCGAATCATCAAACTCCGTGCGCTAGAATGGCAAGCAGTAGCAGTGCCACAATGTTCGTGATCTTGATCATCGGATTAATGGCCGGTCCTGCGGTGTCCTTGTAAGGGTCTCCGACGGTGTCGCCGGTGACGGCGGCTTTGTGGGCCTCCGAGCCTTTTCCTCCAAGATTCCCGTCCTCGATATACTTCTTAGCGTTATCCCACGCCCCTCCTCCGGATGTCATTGACAAAGCGAGGAAAAGCCCGGTGATGATAACCCCCAGCAACATAGCGCCGAGTGCGGAGAATCCAGCACCCGTTCCCGCGAACCAACTCACGACGAAGAACAACACGATCGGTGATAATACCGGCAGCAATGACGGCACGACCATCTCGCGTATCGCCGCGCGCGTTAGCATATCGACGGCCCTGGCATAATCGGGTTTGGATGTTCCCTGCATGATTCCCGGATTTTCCCGAAACTGCTGGCGCACCTCTTCGACAACGGCGGCACCTGCCCGCCCAACCGCCATCATTCCCAAGGCGGCGAACAGATAGGGCAGCATCCCTCCGACGAACAGCCCTATCACCACATAGGGATTGGAGAGCGAGAAATCGGCGACGACCCCCTCAAAATAAGGATACAGGTCGGCATTGTCCGTGAAGAAGCGCAAATCCTGCGTATAGGCGGCGAAGAGCACCAAAGCCCCTAGCCCGGCCGAACCGATGGCATATCCTTTTGTGACGGCTTTGGTGGTGTTTCCGACAGCGTCGAGGGCGTCGGTCGTGTCACGGACGTCAGCAGGGAGATTTGACATCTCCGCGATTCCGCCGGCGTTGTCGGTAACGGGCCCGAAGGCGTCAAGGGCAACGACCATTCCGGCAAGCGAGAGCATGGTGGTTACGGCGATTGCGATGCCGTAAAGCCCGGCAAAATAGTGCGCAAGCGCTATTCCCAGCACGATGACGAGTGCAGGCAGTGCGGTCGCCTCCATCGAAACTGCCAGCCCCTGGATAACGTTTGTTCCGTGTCCGGACTCCGATGCTTTCGCGACGCTTTGGACGGGACGAAAATTGATTCCGGTATAATACTCGGTGATCCAGATGATTGCGCCCGTGACAACGAGCCCCGTTATCCCGCACCAAAAGAGGCTCCATCCCGTGACATCCCCATCGCCGATGGGAAAGGTTCGCTCAAGTCCGATAAGTCCGTAAGTGATGAGGAACAATCCAACGACGGAAAACAAGGCTGTCGCGATGAAGCCTTTGTAAAGCGCGCCCATGATATTGCGCGACTTGCCGAGTCGCACGAAGAAAGTTCCGAGGATTGAGGTCAGCACGCATACGGCACAGATAGCCATCGGGTACAGCATCATGAAGGTTGCGAGCCGCCCGATGAAGAAAAGCGAAGTCAGCACCATGGTCGCGACGAGCGTGACGACATAGGTTTCGAAGAGGTCCGCGGCCATGCCTGCGCAGTCCCCGACATTATCGCCGACGTTGTCTGCGATGGTAGCGGGGTTTCTCGGGTCGTCTTCCGGGATTCCCGCTTCCACTTTGCCGACGAGGTCGCCGCCCACATCCGCACCTTTTGTGAAGATGCCGCCGCCCAAGCGAGCAAAAATGGAGATGAGCGATGCGCCAAAGCCGAGCGCCACCAACGCATCAATGACTACGCGGTTGTCCGGCGTGAAGTCGAAGCCCAATGTCAGAACGGTGTAGTATGCGGCAACGGAAAGCAGCGCAAGTCCGGCGACAAGCATCCCCGTTACGGCGCCCGCCCTGAAAGCGACGGAAAGTCCCGCGGCCAGGGAATTTGCGGCGGCCTGGGCGGTTCGGACGTTTGCGCGGACGGATACGTGCATGCCGATGTATCCCGCCGCCGCGGAGAGCACGGCCCCGATGAGGAAGCCGATGCCAACGGCGATTCCGAGTAGCCACCACAGCACGAGGAAAATGACAGCGCCGACGGCCCCGATGGTCGTGTACTGCCGGTTGAGGAACGCGGATGCGCCTTCTTGGATAGCCGTCGCAATGGACCTCATTTGCTCGTTTCCGCTATCGGAGGCGAGCACGGAGCGGCTGGCCCAGATGCCGTATAGGATTGCGATGATGCTGGTTAGGATGATGCCGGTGAGGCTCCACATAATCATTTGGAGTATTCCTGTGCTGTTGTCTGCGTGATGGGTTTATTGAGGCGGCGCCCCATACAAGAATGCCTTATAGGCAGAAAATGCGAAAAACGCAACCTGTTTTAGAAGTGCCGGAAACTTTTTGTCGCGGGAATGGTCTCGTTTCCATCGGGGCGAATGAGGGCAATATCGCTGTTTTTGGCGATTTCACCGATGCGTGCGAGGGGGGTGCGCAATTCGGACCCGATTTTGTCTATGGCAGCGCGCTGCGCGGGTGCGGCGCAGAACAATATCTCGTAATCGTCTCCGCCCGTGAGGATTCGTTCCAGGAGAGAATCATCCTCGGCGAGCATCGTTCCCGCCGCCCGGGAAAGCGGAATTCTTGCTTCGAAGATGCGGGCCCCGACTCCCGAGGCTTTGCAAATATGTTCGAGGTCTCCGAGCAGCCCGTCGGAGACATCGATGCTTGCGCCGATGTTTCCGACCAGCGCCCGTCCCAATTCGAGTCGAGGAGTTGGCAGGAAATATCTTTGATGCAGATAACGGCGTTCTTGCGTCGACAGGGCGCTCTGCCGCCCTTCGAGCAACAAGAGCCCCAGCGCACCGTCTCCGATAGTGCCGGAAACATAAATATCGTCCCCCGCTTCGGCATTCGAGCGCAACGGCATCGAATCCTTGGCTATAATTCCCAAAATGGTGACGGCGATGGTGAGTTGCTCTCCTGCCGTCAAATCGCCGCCCAACAAAGAAATATCGAAAGCATCGCCGTCATGCGCCAAACCTCCGGCAAAAGCTTTCATATCGGATTCGCGCAATCTTCCGGGCCAGCACAAAGACAGAAAATAGCCCAGCGGTTTCGCGCCCTTTGCGGCCATATCGGAAAGATTGACCCGCAATGCCTTGCACGCAATGTTTTCGAGTTCGTCTTCTTTTCGAAAATGTACCCCTTCGACCGACATATCCGCACTCACAACCATCTCGCATCCTTCGGGAACATCGAGCAAAGCGGCATCGTCGCGCAACCCGAGAGCGCCTCGATGCCCCCGGGTGAGCGGCTTGAAAAATTTTTCGATTCGTTCGAATTCATTCATATCGGCCGGCCTCTCGAGCCACCCGCTCCAAGACTCCCGGAACCAGGCGGGTCTGTTTCGGTGAAAAGAACGACCCGGCAATCTCTCGATATTCTCCAATGGTCTTGCTCGCCGGTATCAAGCGGCTGAACAGAATTTCATACAGACCCGCCCGGAGGATTGCCCGCATGGTTCGGTCTATCCGCTCCGCCCGCCAACCTTCCGCCAAGGCGCTCCCCAGTTTGGAGTCAACCTCGCTGAGATGCTCGACCACCCCGCGCAGTAACGCTTCGAAACTTTCCCGTTCGATCTCGTTGAGGTCGGAATCTTCACGTTCCGAAAATTCGTTTATGAGTTCCTCGGCATCAAGAGCCGTCATATCCATCTGGTAGAGGGCCTGCACAAGCTGCAAACGCGCGGGAGAGGTCACTTCAAGTTTTCTCTCAGCCCGAGCAAGGACAACACCGCACCCACTGCGGCGCCACCCTTGCTTATGGCGCGTTTTTCGGCTTGCTTGAGGTTTTCGACGGTGAGGATTGCATTGCCCACTAGAATGCCCTCCCGAACGGTCAAATCCATCAAGCCTCGGGCGGATTCCCCCGCAACGATATCGTAGTGGCTCGTCTCCCCCCGAATGACACATCCCAGCGCCACAAAGCCGTCAACCTCGCGATTCGAGTTATGGCGCAAGCGGACGGCCGCGGGAATCTCAAGCGCACCGGGAACCAAAATATGTTCGTGGGTCGCATTGACTTCCGCCAGCGCGGAGAGTGCGCCGTTCATAAGACTTTCGGAGATGGATTCATAATATCTCGCATCAACAATCGCGATGTGAAAATTTCGTTTCGCCATTTACGCCGCCCCTTTCCGGTTACGACGATACTCGATAAGGTCCGCAATCGTCGCAATCTTAAGATTATGTTTTTGCGCGAACCTTTCCAAATCCGGCAGCCGCGCCATTGTTCCGTCATCGTTCATGACTTCGCACAATACCCCGGCAGGAAACATGCCCGCCATCCGTGCGATATCGATGGCCGCTTCCGTGTGCCCTGCCCTTTCCAATACGCCGCCTTCCCGGGCAACCAGCGGGAACATATGCCCGGGTGACACCACATCCTCGGCGCTTTTGTTCGAGTCTATGGCAACGGCGATTGTGCGCGCCCTGTCGTAGGCCGAGATTCCCGACGTGACACCCTCTCTCGCTTCAATCGAAACCGTGAAAGCGGTGCGATAACGCGAATGGTTACGCCCGGTCATTTGTTCCAAATCCAATTCTTTTGCCCGCTGTTGCGTCAATGCCAGACAGATCAATCCGCGTCCATGAGTCGCCATGAAATTCACGGCATCGGCATTGCAGTGCTGCGCCGGAATGACCAAGTCGCCTTCGTTTTCGCGGTCTTCCGCATCCACCAGAATGAAGACCCTGCCCTCCCGGGCCTCATCCAGAATCTCATCAATCGAAGCAATCATTTTGTCACCAGTCGTTCAACGTAACGCGCCAACATATCAACCTCCATATTCACAAGGGCCCCTTCCGCCAGACTTTTCCAACTGGTGGCCGACCGCGTATGCGGAATTATCTCAACACGAAAACGAAACAAATCAGCCTCGTCTGTCTCGTTGACCGTCAACGAGATGCCGTCCAGGCCTATCGAGCATTTCGTCGCGACATAACGCGACAACTCCGCAGGGCAAGTCAACCATATACGCAGACAACCTTCGACCTCCTCCATCGAAACCACCCGTGCCATGCCGTCCACATGCCCCGATACCAGATGGCCCCCGAGAGGCGCACCGATACGCAAGGCCGGTTCCAGATTTATAAAATCATTAATTTTCCAGTTTTGTAAAGTGGTTATACGGCGAGTCTCTTCTGATGCATGAACTTCGAACCAATTCGAATCACCCTCTGTGCCGGACTCGACTATCGTCATGCATACGCCGGAGCAAGCAATGGAATCGCCGACACCAAGGTCGTTCCCGGGCGTCGAGCAGGAAACTCGAGCGCACAGAACACCGTCTTCGCGATTCTCCAAGCGGACAATTTTGCCGATATCCGTGATAATTCCGGTAAACATGCTAGTCCTCGTTTCGTTTTGAGACATAGGTCTCATGGGTGTCTTCACCGACTTTACAACATCCGGCCGAGATAAAGGCGTCCCCGCCCGGAATTGCCCCGCGGCACAAGTCACCAAAAGCCGGCAGGCCCCCTTCCCCGAAAACCACGGGCGCACGAAACCATTCAACCCTATCCACCAAACCGGCGCGCAAAAACGAAGTCGCCAGCCGGGCGCCGCCTTCCACCAGCAGGCGGGTTATTCCCCGGCCCGCCAACAGCTCCAACGCTTTCGATATGTCGAGACGGCCGTTTTTTTCCGGAACTTCGAGAAGGATCACACCGTGTTTTTCCAATGCTTTGCGCTTCTCGGCGGAGGAGCCGGCACGCGTGAGAATCCACAAACCGGCTTCGTCCGCACTCTTCGGCAATTGGCTCTCCAACGGCAAGCGAAGCCGACCGTCGGCAACAATGCGAACCGGCGAGCGTGATTCCATTCCCGGCAAACGGCAAGTCAACATCGGATCGTCCTTCATTGCGCATTCGCTTCCAATCAAAATCCCGTCACACATTGCCCGTAGCAAATGCCCGCGCCGCCGGGCCGTTTTCCCCGTTACCCAGCGGCTTTTCGGCGATGTGATACATCCGTCCAGAGAACTCGCCACTTTCAAAATCACCAGAGGGCGCCCTCGAATACGGTGCATTAAATAGCCCGCATTCAATTGCTCCGCCTCTTCGCGCAACACTCCCGATTCGACCTTGATACCCGCATCTTCCAGGCGCTGCCGCCCCCGGCCCGAAACGCGCGGGTCGGGATCTCCGAGGGCGTAAACGACGCGTGACACACCCGACGCGATTATCGCATCCACGCAGGGAGGCGTTTCCCCCGTATGGGCGCAAGGTTCCAGCGTTACATACATGCTCGCGTTCTCCGCCTTACCGTCCGCCGATTTTAATGCTTGCGTTTCCGCATGGGGGCGTCCGCTTTTCGACGTGTGCGAACGGGCAATGATGCGCACGGAGCCCTTTTCTTTTCGAGCAAGCACGCAACCGACCGCGGGATTGGGCGCGACTTCCCCCAACACGCGACGCGCCAACATGAGTGCAACGCCCATTAGATAGCGGTCATCACCCGGGGTCATCGAGTTTCGGGCGGGCGCAATCGTTTCACAAAATCACGGAAATCTCCCGGTTCGCGAAAATCCTTGTACACGGACGCGAATCTCACATAAGCAACCGCGTCAACCTGCTGCAGCATGTCCATCGCCATTTGACCTATCCGCGCCGATTCTATCACGCTTTTGCCCAAGCCCTCGATTCGATTTAGCAATTCCGCAATCATCCGTTCCACATCCTCCGGCGCGATCGGGCGCTTGCGCAAGGCAATTCGTATCGAACGCGCCAGCTTCTCCCTGTCGAAAGAAACTTTTCGTCCGTCCTTTTTCAAGACGTTCACTTCCGGTATGTGAACACGTTCAAAAGTTGTAAATCTCGCTTGGCACTGGCTGCAACTACGCCGGCGGCGAACCACGCCGCCGCCCTCACTCGGACGTGAATCTTTCACCTGTGTATCTTCCGCCTGGCAATGAGGACAACGCATAAACCGAGTATAGAGCATTCTCCGGCAGTAACGCCACAACTGCGGCATGGGCTATTGCGGAAATATCACCATTGCGCCCGCCTTCGTCCCGGCGGCATCGTCTCCGTTTGTCGTCCGGGCAATCGATTCGATGCGACTCCACCCCGAACGATGAAGGTGCGCATCGCCCCTGAAGCCGCGGTCACGTGACGGGAGCCCCGGAACGGCGGCAGCGGATATATCGAAGTTGCACCTCCATTGCCGCCGTGCTAGGCTCGTCATACCGTCTGTTTTCAACCAAGGAGCAATGCATCCAATGAGCATCAATGCCAGAGGCAAAGTCGCGCAAGTCATCGGCGCCGTCGTCGATGTCCACTTTGAAGACCATCTTCCCGCCATTCTCAACGCCCTCGAAGTCGAGGTAAAGGATTCGCGGCTTGTCCTCGAGGTTGCCCAGCATCTTGGCGAAAACCTTGTTCGCACCATCGCGATGGATACGACCGAGGGGCTCGTCCGGGGCACCCCCGTGCGCGATACCGGCGAGCCCATCCAGGTTCCCGTCGGCGACGGGACGCTCGGACGCATCATGAACGTCATCGGCGATCCCGTTGATGAAGAAGGCCCCATCAACGCAACGCTCAAACGGGCCATTCACCAGGAGGCCCCGGAGTTTATCGAGCAATCAACGGAATCGGAAATGCTCGTCACCGGCATCAAAGTTGTCGACCTCCTCGCCCCGTATGCCAAAGGCGGTAAAATTGGACTGTTCGGAGGCGCAGGCGTTGGTAAAACCGTCCTCATCATGGAGTTCATCAACAACATTGCCAAATCGCACGGCGGATACTCTGTTTTTGCGGGTGTCGGCGAGCGTACGCGCGAAGGCAACGACCTGTATTGGGAAATGATAGAGTCCGGCGTCAACAAAAAGGGCGGCGAAGAAGGCTCTAAATGCTCCCTTATCTACGGGCAAATGAACGAGCCTCCGGGCGCGCGCGCGCGCGTTGCCCTCTCCGGCCTCACCGTTGCCGAACATTTCAGGGACCAGGGGCAGGATGTCCTCTTTTTCATTGACAATATCTTCCGATTCACCCAGGCGGGATCCGAGGTTTCAGCATTGTTGGGACGCATACCCTCCGCCGTCGGATACCAGCCGACGCTTGCAACCGACATGGGCGCGCTGCAAGAACGCATTACCACAACCAACAAGGGCTCCATAACCTCGGTGCAGGCAATCTACGTGCCCGCCGACGACCTGACCGACCCCGCACCGGCGACGTCGTTTGCGCACCTTGATGCAACCACGGTGTTGTCCCGCGCCATCTCGGAGAAGGGAATCTACCCGGCCGTTGACCCGCTTGACTCTACAAGCCGGATCCTTGAGCCCAGGGTCATCGGCGACGAGCACTACGAGACCGCACGGCAGGTTCAGCAGATTTTGCAGAGATATAAGGCACTTCAAGACATCATCGCCATCCTCGGCATCGATGAACTCTCCGAAGAAGACAAGATGATTGTCGCGAGGGCGAGGAAAATCGAACGGTTCCTGTCGCAGCCCTTCCATGTCGCCGAGGTCTTTACCGGTTCGCCCGGAAAGCTCGTGTCGCTTGCCGATACCATCTCGGGCTTCCGGAAGCTCTGCGCCGGCGATTACGACCACTTCCCTGAAGCCGCTTTCTACATGGCCGGGAACATCGAAGAGGTTGAAGAAAAGGCCAAGAAACTCGCCCTTGAGTCCGCCTGATGTCCGGAAACGGGTTCCATTTCAACCTGGTATGTCCGGAATTCCAGCTCGGCTTCGATGAGGTCGAGATGGCAGTGATTCCCGGAGTTGAGGGGGATTTCGGGATTTTGCCGAGCCACGCGCCAATGGTTTCCATGTTGCGTTCCGGGGTCGTGGAGGTTCATTCGAGTAAAGAGGGAAACAAGCGAATTTTCGTGCGGGACGGATTTGCCGAGGTGCTTGCCGGAGACGTGGTCGTACTGGCAGAGGAGATTGTGCTGCTTGATGATTTGGATGCAGGAGAGTTGGCGCAAAAGATTCAAAATGCCCGAGAGGATGTGGCGGATGCCAAGGATGAAGAGGCTCTCGAAGGGGCAAAGGCAAATCTAGAGCGCTTGGAGCAACTGGAGCAAGCGATTAAACCGAATTAAGAGATGCAGGGGCGCGGGTCCCTGCCGGGGATGAAAAGGGTGCAAGGGGCCGGGCCCCTTGCACTTCTTTCGTTACCTTAGAATAAGTTCTGCGCCGAGACCATTGCAAACAACATCGGCATGGAAAGGAGCGTGTTTGTCCTTGAGAACAACATCGCACGGCGTGCACTCGCGGCCTTGACGTCCGCTTCCGCCGGGACAATACCCAGTGCGATCTTCTGGTTCGGCCAGATTACGAACCAGACATTGAACCACATGATCGTCCCCAGCCACATTCCAATTCCAATCATAATGTGTTTTTGGACGTAAAAACCTTCCATCGCACCCAGCGTGTATGCTTCCAGCAGATAGCCGTTCAACGACGCAAGCACGATGCCTGTCACAATCGTCGCCATTGCGCCCCACCGAAACCACCACAAGGCCGAAGGCGCGATCACCTTCGATATCGCAGGTTTTTGCTCATCGGGGATATTCGGCATGCCCGGGATTTGAACAAAGTTGAAATACCACAACAACCCTATCCACATCACTCCCGAAATCACATGCAGCCACCGGAACAGGAAAGTCCAAAAGGTATAGTCAACACCCCCACCCCATCCCAGATACAGCACAAATAAACCCGCAGCCAACACAAAGCTGGCCACCACAGTGTTACGTAAAGACGTCAAAATCGCAGACATAATACCTCTCCCGTTGATGAAACTCGTTACCCCCTGCGGGAGTATACAACATTGCAACCGCCGCGGCTATACCCCCTCGCCTTTGCTGTCCAAGCCGCTCCAGTCGCGCTTCACACCGAGCCCCAATAACAGCGGTGCCGCTATAAACACCGATGAATACGTTCCGACAAACACTCCCCAAATCATCGCGAATACAAATCCTCGAATCACTTCGCCGCCGAAAATATACAGCGCCGCCAGCGCCAACAAGGTCGTTACCGAGGTTATCAACGTGCGCGAAAGCGTCTGGTTCACCGACAAGTCCAGCAATTCCTCCAACGGCATCTTCTTATACTTGCGTAAATTCTCCCGCACCCGGTCATAAATAACAACCGTGTCATTCAGCGAATACCCCACAATCGTCAATATTGCCGCGATTATTGACAGGTTGAATTCCAGGCGTAAAAGCGAGAACACCCCTATCGTCACCACGACGTCGTGCACCAACGCCAATATCGCCCCGATACTGAATTGCCATTCAAACCGGAACCATATGTACACCAGCACCAACGCCATCGCGCCGAGAATGGCGAGCGTGCCGGACCGAATCAGCTCCCCGCTCACTTTGGGACCGACCACCTCGACACGCCGATATTCCACCTCTTCGCCCAACACCTCTCGTATTTGCGTGACGACATCCAGGTCCGCCGCGCTTTCCTCTGCGGTTTCGCCCGAAGCGGTCTGCTCCTCTACGCGGATAAGCACATTGTCCGGTTCGCCGAAACGCTGAATTTGCACATCTCCCAAGCCCAATGAACCTATTTGCGAGCGCAGCGCCCCTATGTCCGCCGCACCCTTCGTGCCAATGTCAATCATCACACCGCCGCGAAAATCTATCCCGTAATTCAATCCCAGCAACGAAAACAACAGAACCGACCCGACCAAGAGAGCACCCGACGCTGCAAGCGCCAGGCGACGATAACGGAGAAATTTAAAACGTATGTTCATGCGCCTTCCTCAATTTGTGCACCCAGGCGGACGCGTCGAATGCGCAGTGTCTTCGGACGAACGCCCCGCAACCACAGTACCATCAGCATCCGGGTCAAAATGAACGCCGTGAAAACCGAAGTGATAATTCCTATCGCCAAGGTAACCGCAAAGCCTCGAACCGGTCCTGAGCCGACTTGAAACAACACCAACGCCGCTATCAAGGTTGTGATGTTGGCGTCCAATATCGTTCCCAGAGCGCGCCGATAGCCGGCATCAACGGCGTTCAGGGGCGATTTATTGGTGGAGGTCTCCTCGTCAATGCGCTCGAATATCAAGACATTCGCGTCAACCGCCATGCCTATCGTCAAGACAATTCCGGCAATTCCCGGCAAAGTCAGGGTTGCACCCAACAGCGATAACGCTCCCAGCAACAAAATCAAATTCACCAGCAAGGCGACATCGGCAAACATTCCGAATCGCCCGTAGGCAAAAAACATGAACATCAAAACCGCCGCCAAGCCTATCACGCAGGCAATCGCGCCCGCACGAATGGAATCCGCTCCCAATCCCGGTCCAACAGTGCGCTCTTCAATAATTTCCAATGGAGCAGGCAACGCTCCCGCCCGCAGCAAAATCGAGAGGTCGTTTGCACTCTCAACCGTGAAATTCCCGCTTATCTGACCCGACCCTCCCAGTATCGGCTCGCGAATAACCGGTGCACTAATCACCTCCCCGTCCAAAACGATTGCAAAGGGCTGCCCGACGTTTTCTTGCGTCGCCTTTCCAAAACGCCGCGCACCGGTGTTATCGAAACGAAAGTTCACCACAGGGCGGTTGCTGATCTGCTCAAATGCCGGCTGCGCATCCACAAGATTTTCTCCGCTAACCATAATGCGCTTTCGAATTAAATATGGAATCTTCGGCTCTGTATCCGAATACAGCAACTCGGACCCGGTCGGGGGCCTCCCCTCTTCGGCGCGTTCGGGCGTCATTGAAGAATCAACCAGGTGGAAGCTCAGTTTTGCCGTTTGACCGAGCAATTCCTTCAATCGTTCGGGGTCGTCCAAGCCCGGCGCCTGAACAAGAATGCGCCGCTCGCCTTGGCGCTGGATGGTCGGCTCCCGCGTGCCGAGTTCGTCAATGCGGCGACGGATAATCTCTATCGATTGCGACACCGCCGAGGTCGTTCGTTGCAAACGTGCCTGCTCGCTTAAACGGGCCTCAACAACGTTTCCGTTGGCGGTAATCTCCAACTCTTCTACCGGCACCGGCGTGAATACGGTCGCCGCTATCGGCTCGGACAACTCTCCCAGCACATCCAATGCGGCGGCGACCATATCGATCTCTTCTTCCTCAACGGCTTCAACAACCTCAACGACCTGTTCTTCGTCTTCTGCGCTTTCTACACTCTCTCCGTTTTCTCCGCCTTCCTCGCTCTCCTCCTCCTCCTCCTCTTCTTCCTCAATAATTTCCACACGAAGCGCGTCTCCTCGAACCCCAAGATTGCGATAGCCTATACGCTCGCCCCGCAAACCCGAGCGCGCGTCATCCACAAGGGTCTCAAGACGTTCGCGCACGGCCGTATCAACATCAACTTCCAAGAGCAAATGCGAACCACCCTGCAGGTCAAGCCCCAGCACGACTTTATCGCGCGGCAACCAGTCGGGAAGCGTATCTAAAATTCTTTGCGGGAAGGCGTTCGGCAAGGCAAACAGCAGACCCGCCGCGCACACAGCCAAAACGAAAACAATCTTCCATTTCGTGAAATATAACATTTGGAGTCGTGTGCGCTAGTTTTTGTCTTTTGGCGTTGCTTCTTCGGAAACAGGCTCGGTCTTCGAACGCACATCGCTCAGGGTGTTTTTCAACACGCGCACGCGCACGCCTTCGGCCAGTTCCACAATACACTCGTGGCCGTCAACGACACGGTAGACCTTGCCTATCAATCCCCCTCCTGTCACGACGACATCGCCGCGACGGACTGCCTCAACCATGGCGCGGTGATCGCGCAATTTCTTCTGCTGGGGACGCAATATCAAAAAATAGATAATCGCAAATACTGCAACAAAGGGAAGTATTCCTATCAGGAAATCTCCCGCACCACCCTGTGTACCCGTCTGCGCATGCGCCGTTGATACAAACATTTCGAGCAAACTCGTCTCCATCATCATAACTCCGTTTCACAAAATCACGCGATATCGTCTTGACCTCGCGCTGGATAATAGTAAGGTCAAATACAACCCCTTGCAACAGGATTCTCTCAATGTTCCGTGATTTAAAGCGTATTGCCAACGCCCTCGAGCGCCTCGCGCCACGCTCAAATGTAAAGCCTCCCGCTTCCGGTGCCGACGCCTTCGTGTGGCACCCCCGGCCGGCAGGATTCGAAGCCGTGCATCAAGTCGCAAGTATTGAGCCGCAATTACTGCGGGCCATTGACCGCGCGAAAGAGACTTTACTGCGGAATACCGAGCGTTTTCTCGAAGGACTCCCTGCCAACAACGCGTTGCTCTGGGGCGCAAGGGGAATGGGGAAGAGCTCGTTAATCAAGGCCGTGCACGTAGCTCTCAGCGCGCAGCACCCGGGGAAACTCGCCCTCGTCGAAATCCACCGGGAAGACATCCAGGACCTTCCCAGACTACTTGGCAGTTTGCGCCCGCTCGAGAGACGTTTCGTCGTCTTCTGTGACGACCTCTCTTTCGAGCAGGAAGACCTCTCGTACAAGTCGCTCAAAGCCGCCCTGGAAGGAGGCATTGAAGGACGCCCGGACAACTGCCTCTTTTACGCCACATCCAACCGGCGGCATCTTCTCCGCAGAACCATCGATGAGAACGACAACACAATCCATTCCACCGAAACCGTGCAAGAAAAAGTGTCTCTCTCGGACCGTTTCGGTCTGTGGATAGGCTTTCACCACTGCTCGCAGGACGAGTATCTCGAAATGGTCACCGCTTATGCAAAGCATTACGAGCTGAATATTTCCCCCGACGAACTTCAACAAGAAGCCCTCGAATGGAGCATGGAACGGGGCGCCCGGTCGGGGCGAGTCGCCTGGCAATTCATCCAGGACCTTGCAGGCCGGTTAGGACAACGCCTCTGACATCATCCCATATACTGCATCGGGTTGACCGCGCGAGATCCTCGACGTAGTTCAAAGTGCAGTTGAGGTTCCGCAACATTTCCGCTCGAACCAGACCGCGCGACTACATCCCCTTGAAGAACCATGTCCCCTCGTCGAACCAGAATCTCTGCATTGTGCGCGTACGCGCTAACCCAGTCATCCGCATGAGCTATCAACAGCAAATTGCCATAACCCTTTAGTTCATTGCCGACATACACAACACGCCCTGAAGCGATTGCATGAACCGGGCTGCCGTACGGCAGCGCGATGTTGATGCCGTCATTGTGGAGCCCTCCCTCTTGAGCGCCGAAGTCGGCAAGCAGTTTTCCGCGGGCCGGCCAAATAAAATCTGCGTCGCTGCCGCTCTCTTCAAAACCGACGGAAGTATTCGGTGCATTTCGGAGCGGTTGCATGGGAAAAGGAACATCGGAAAGCCCGTATGATTCCTGCACTTCCTCGAAATCCGCAAACCAGGGCTTCTCCCCTCCCCCGCAGGCCGATAACGACAACAAGCATATTGCGATAAATGTGCGTGGCGATGTCATCGATTTAACTCGCCAAGATGCTTCGAAAGATGTGAAAAAGTCTCATCATGGGTGAGATTCAAATGCAACGGCGTGACGGTTATGCAGTCGGCCTGAATGCAAGCAAGATCACTCTCCGGAACGGGACTCTCGGGGGCATCGTCAAAACCTATCCAGTAATAAGGAATTCCCCGGGGGTCGACGCGTTTATCGATGCGCGTGAGCGACTGGTCACGTTTACCCTGCCTTGCCAGCCTTACGCCTGCGACATCTTCGGCAGGAACATCCGGGAAATTCACATTGATTAGCACATCGCCCGGCCATCCTTGTTTCAGCAAAAATGAAATCACCTCCGCGCCGTGTGCCCGCGCCGTTCCCCAGCGCGTTGATGCCACGTTGCTGTTCGATCGAATCTGGCTCAAGGCTATCGAGGGTATCGACAAAATTGTCCCTTCCATGGCGCCTGCAACCGTCCCGGAATACGTAATGTCGTCGGCGATGTTGCCGCCTCGATTGACTCCGGACAGCAGCAGGTCCGGGGGCTTTCCTTCAACAAGGTGCTGTACCGCCAGCAAGACGCAGTCGGTCGGCGTTCCCCTCACCGCAAAACGACGTTCGCTAATCCGCCGCATTCGCAAAGGCTCGGATATCGTCAGCGAATGCGACGCACCGCTCTGCTCGTCGTCGGGTGCGACCACCCAGACATCCGAGCTCAGTTGCGCGGCTATTTCTTCAAGAACCTCCAGGCCCGGTGCATGAATGCCGTCATCATTTGTCAAGAGTATTCTCAAAGGTCTCTCCTTTCAATTCGCTCCATGCCGCCCATATAGGGGCGCAGAGCCTCCGGAATAAGCACGCTGCCGTCGGCGCATTGTTTCTGCTCCAGCAGCGCCAACAGCGCACGCCCCAGCGCAACACCCGAACCGTTCAGCGTGTGCACAGTTTCAATTCTTCTGTCATAGTTGCGACGATAACGTGCCTTCATCCGGCGCGCTTGAAAATCTCCGCACGAAGAGCAACTCGAAATCTCGCGGTATTTGTCCTCGCCCGGAAGCCAAACTTCAATGTCATAGGTTTTCGAGGCCGCAAAGCCCATATCCCCCGTACACAGCAATACGACCCGATAGTGAAGCTCGAGGCGTTTGAGAACTTCCTCGGCGCAGCCAAGCATGCGCTTCAACTCATTCGGCGAATCTACCGGACGCACGATGCTTACCAATTCGACTTTCGAGAATTGGTGCTGTCGTATCATGCCACGGGTATCCCGTCCCGCCGCGCCTGCCTCTTTTCGAAAGCAAGGCGTTGCCGCAGTGAAGCGCAGAGGCAATTCTTTCTCGTCGAAGATGTGTTCGCGTGCGAGGTTGGTTAGGGGAACCTCGGCAGTGGGAATCAGCCACAAACCCGATTGTGTGGAAAATTGGTCGTCCGCAAACTTTGGCAGTTGCGCCGTGCCGTACATGGAATCCTCCCGCACCAAAAACGGCGGAACGACTTCCTGGTAGCCGAATTCCTGCGTGTGGATGTCCAGCATGAAGGACGCGAGAGCGCGCTCCAATCGTGCCAGCGCACCGCGCAATACCACAAAGCGTGCACCCGAAAGTTTTGTCGCGGTGGAAAAATCCATCATTCCCAAACCTTCACCAATGTCGGTGTGGTCGACCGGTTTGAAGTCGAACACGGGCTTGTCTCCAACATAATGTTGTTCGATATTGCCGCTTTCGTCTTTTCCGTCGGGAACATCATCCAGGGGACAGTTGGGTATCGACAGGAGAATCTCTTCCATCCTCTCCAAAAAGAAACGATCCTCTTCCTCGTGCTTTTGTATTTGCGCCTTAAGGCTTTTTACACTTTCGCTGAGTTTTTCCGCTTCCTTTGAATCCTGGCGTTCTTTGGCTTGCGCCACCTGCGCGGAAAGTTGTTTGCGCCGATGCCTGAACCCGTCCGCCGCTTCAATGTTAATACGACGTTTTCTGTCAAGTTCGAGTAGATTCTGCGCGTCCGCATCAAAACCACGACGCGCCAACGCTTTTTCAAAAGCGTCTTTGTTCTCGCGTATCCATTTAATGTCCAGCACGGGTTAAACCTCATCCTCCTGGGGAAAGTGGCGCCGCTCAATCATTGCGACACACACTATTGACAATTCATACAGCAGCAAGGTCGGCAGGCCCAATCCCAATTGCGAAATGAAATCCGGCGGCGTCAGCAATGCCGCGACCGCGAACACCCCGACAATGGCGTATTTGCGTTTCGAACGCAAACTGTCCGCTCCGAGCAGTCCAACGCGTGCCAGCAAACACAACAATACCGGCAATTGAAAACATATCCCGAATGCAAATATCAATGTCATCACCAAACCGAGGTACTCGCTCACGCGGGGCAACAATTCTATCGCAACTTCGCCGCCGCCGCCCTGTTGTTCCATTCCGATAAAAAACCGCAACGCCAACGGCATTACGATATAATAAACCAGAAACGCTCCCAGCAAGAACAGCACAGGCGTCGCTACCAAGAACGGCAGAAAAGCCCGACGTTCATTGCGATACAATCCCGGCGCAACAAACATGTACAATTGCGCCGCTATGACGGGAAAACCGATAAACAAGCCGCCGAACAGGGCAACTTTCAATTGCGTAAAGAAAAACTCCTGCGGTGCCGTGTAAATCAGGCGCAGGTCCGGGGCGTTGCCGGACGCGCGAACATAGGGATATAACAGCAAATCGTAAATCTCGGCGGCAAAATAGAAACATCCCGCAAAGCAAACCAGCAAAGCTATCAACGAATATATCAGCCGCTGCCGCAGTTCCACGAGATGCTCGAGCAGGCTTGCCTTGCTCGATTCAACTTCATCCTCCTCAAGCGCATCTTCCTCCATGACGCTTTACTCGGTGGCTTCTTTTGAGGGCGGGCGCGTTTCCTCTTTCGAAGCGGGCGGCGACTCTTTCGTTTCAGCGGGAGCCGTTTCCCCCTTCTTTGCCGGTTTAGGCAACGGCGGGGCTATCGCGTTGGTGCGTTGTCGTATCGGATCCTCGCGGCGGATGCGTTCCATCTCGCGGTTTATCTCCTCCAGTTCGGTTTCACGTCCGAGTTCCTCAAAACTTGCACGAAACTCTCGGGCCAATCCCCGCGCCTTGCTCGTATAACGTCCGACAGTGCGCATCAGCCGCGGCAAGTCCTTCGGGCCGACCACGACAACCGCGACTATCGCAATAACAAGCAACTCGCTCCAGCCTATGTCGAGCATCGTGCATCAACCTCTATTGTCCGAGTGCGCCCGCACGGCGCAAAAATCACGAGCCTCGGTGGGAGGCGTCACTCTTCTCCGTCCCGGTGGAATCGGCGGTGACATTTTCGTGCGTACCCGCCTCGTGCTCGATCACCTTCGGCGATACGTTCGAATCCTTCGAGGCATCGTCCGACTCCATCTTCTCCGCCTCCGAGAGTCCCGAGCGGAAACTCTTGATGCCTTTGGCAACGTCTCCCATCAAGCTAGAAATCTTGCCCCTGCCGCCGAACAGCACCAGCACCAGCGCAACCACCAATAATATCTGAAGCCAACCAGGTCCCATCAGAACAACCTCGACTGTGTGTTTTTGAACATGGGAGCAGTTTAACCCTTTTCAGCAAGAAGGTAAAGATGCATTGTTCATGCGAAGACCAGGACCTTTGCCGGATCAAAGTATAAATCCAGCCAATCTCCCTGCGCCGGAAGCGTGATTCCCGGCAGGCGGGCGCGAAAAAGCTCCTCACCCTCGCCGAGACGGAACTCGATAAGCGAGTCGCTCCCCAGCAGGCGGGCGCGCCACACACGCGCACGAACGCAGATACGGCCCTCGCCGCCCGCCAAGCCGAACGCTTCCTGGCGAACCAGCACGCAAACTTCTTGCGATTCGTTAAAGCGCTCGCGCGGGCCTATCGAGCCGAAGGGGGTGGCGATTAAACCCTGCTTAACGACCCCTCGAATTTCATTGAAATCACTGAAGAAAAAGGCGACCTCGGCATCGACGGGGCGGTAATACATATCCTCCGGCGAACCCAGCTGCAGCAGGCGCCCCCGGCGCATCAAGGCGATTTTGTCGCCCATGCGCATCGCCTCTTCGGGATCGTGCGTGACCAGCAACGAGCATGCGCCTATTGACTTCAGCAACGTCAAAGTGTCGTCGCGGATGCTGTCGCGCAGGCGTTTATCCAGTCCTGAAAAAGGCTCGTCCATCAGCATCACGCCCGGTCCCGGCGCCAATGCCCTTGCCAGCGCCACGCGCTGCTGCTCGCCGCCCGAGAGCCTGTCCGGGTAGAAATCCGCGGCCGCGCGCATGTCCACACGCTCCAATCCGCGCAACGCCTTCTCGCGACGCTCCGATGCATTCATGCCCCGCAGTCCGAAGGCGACATTTTCCACGACGCTCATGTGGGGAAACAACGCATGGTCCTGAAACATCAGCCCGATGTTGCGCCGCTCCGGCGGAACGAAGCAATCCTCGCTGTCCACCTCCACGCCCTCGATGAATATCCGGCCGCTGTCGGGACGCTCAACGCCCGCAACCATCCGCAATGTCGTCGTCTTGCCGCAACCCGAAGGCCCCAACAGGCACAAAACCTCTCCGGCGGATACCGACAAACCCACATCCCAAACCGCCGCCAAGTCATCATATCGACGCGAGACATGTTCCAATACGACTATCGGAGAGTCGTCCCTCCCGCGCGTCATCCTTGCGCGTCCGGTTTTTCCCCGATGGCCTGCAATTCCTCCTCGTAGGGTTCTGGTTCATTTTCGTCGAAGGACGATTCAGAATTTTCCATTGTTTCAGAAGGGATTATTTCACCTTCTTCAAGTTCTTTCTCAAAATCAAGAGGCACAATCGAATCCAGCAATCCTGCCGCTTTCAACTCCTCCGCGCCCGGGAGGTCGCCCAAATCGGCAAAACCGAAATGCGTTAAAAACGCCTCGCTCGTGATGTAAGTGAGGGGACGTCCGGGAATCCGGCGACGACGCCCCAACTTCACCCAGCCTGTTTCCAACAACACATCAATCGTGCCTTTCGAAACCGCCACGCCGCGAACCTCTTCTATCTCGGCACGGGAAACCGGCTGGTGATAAGCGATGATTGCAAGCGTCTCGAGTGCCGCGCGTGATAATTTTCTCCGTACGACAACCTCCTTGCGCAGCAAAAAACCCAGGTCCTCCGCCGTGCGAAACATCCATTTTCCCCCGACCTCCACCAGCACGACGCCGCGTTCGGCATACTCTTCCTTCAAGCCCGACAGAATTGCCTTAACATCGGCATCCTCCGGCAAACGCTCGGCCAGAGCCTCCGCCCCTATTGGCGTTTCGCTTGCAAACAACAACGCCTCAACTATCCGACGTCCGTGCGTGTCACTCATTGCGGCACCGTTCCGGGTGATTCGCGGCGGCGCAGATGTATCTCGCCGAAACTGCGGCGTTGTTGAAATTCCAATTCTCCCTCCCGCGCCAGTATCAGGGCCGCGCCAAACGTGCTCGCCACCCGCGAACGCCCGGGCACTCTCGCTCCGAACGGGCATATTCCCAGTAACAAGCGGAATTCCACCCATTCGCGTGCTCCTTCCCGAGCTTTTGCCAAAGCCATCTGCAACATCTCTCTCGCCTCCTCCAGCGTAACCACTTCCAAGGGCGCGCGGGACCACGGACGAGCATCCCGACGCGCACGATATTCTCCATATGAACGAAGGAAATCATACAACGAAACGATATATTCCGCCGCCTCGTCCGTTACCACCGCCTCGGGACTGCCCCGCGCAAACACGTCCCTCCCCAGCAACGGCCTTGCCATCAACTTTTCGGCACTTTCCCGCATCGCCTCCAACCGGCGCAACCGGAACTTCAATGCCAGTGCCATCTCCTCGGGTGATTCTCCCTCCTCCTCGGGCTGCGCACTCGCCAGCAACAGCCGGGATTTCAAATATACAAGCCACGCGGCCATCACCAAATAATCGGCCGCCAGTTCTATCTCCAGCGCTTCGGACTCTTCCACGAACGAGAGATATTGCTCGCACAGCGCCAATACCGAGATGTTCGCTAAATCAACCTTCTGCGCATGTGCCAACTGCAAAAGGACATCAAGGGGGCCGGCGTAGCCGTCAATGTCTATGACCAAGCCCTCGCCAACCGCGACGGTTTCAAACTGCTCTGGTTCTTCGTTAATCTCCATGTTGTAATGATAATAGAGTAGGAATATCAAGCAAGCATATCGTTTAACCGGGCCCTTGCATCCGGGGGAATCTCCGCCGCTCTCCCCTGCCGGAGCGAGAGTGCTTTTTCCGAACGGCGGGCCGGGCCGTCCGCAAGCAACGGCGCCGCCCCCGCCAATGCCTCCATCTCCGGCATCTTTCCATTGCAATGGAGCGCAATATCGCAGCCCGCTTTGAGTGCACGGCGGGCGCGCTCATCCATCGTGCCGCTGAGGGCATTCATGGAGAGATCATCGCTTATCAGGAGACCGTCAAAGCCGATACTTGTGCGAATCGTCTCGCCAATCACATGCGCGGAGAAGGTCGCAGGCGCGTCCGGATCCAGCGCCGTGTATAAAATATGCGCCGTCATCATCATCGGGACATGCGATAACGCCTTGAACGGAGCGAAGTCATGCCGCGCCAAATCCGACACGCTTGAATCCACCACAGGCAAGGATACGTGGCTGTCGGCGCGGGCGCGCCCATGCCCCGGGACATGCTTGGCAACCGGCAGCACGCCGGCATCCAGCAACGTTTCCGTTGCAACACGCCCGAGTCCCGCAACCAATCCGGCGTCATCGCCATAGGCGCGGTCGCCGATGACATCATGGGCATCCGCGACAGAAACATCCAACACCGGAAGACACATCACATCCACGCCCAAAGCGGCGACATCGCGCGACATCAAACGCAGGCACAAGTCCAGTGCCTTTGCGCCTTTGTTGAAGTCGTGTTTCGCCAAATCACCGAAGCGCTTTGCCGGCGGATATTCGTCCCAATGGGGCGGGCGCAAGCGCGCGACCCTTCCGCCCTCCTGGTCGATCAAAACGGGCGCGTCATGACCAACCGCCTCACGCATGGATTCCACCAGGCGAATCGTCTGGCCGGGCGTGGAAATATTTCGCTGAAAAAGAATAAACCCCCACGGCGAACTTTCGCGGAAAAACTGCCGCTCCGAATCCGTTAGCGCATCACCTTCGCAACCGCAGATGAATGCACGCGAAGAACTCAACTACCCGAAGACTCCTTCGCTTCGTTTGAATCCTTTGCCTCGCTCACTTCGTTCAGTTCTTCGACAATTTCCTCGACGGGTTCCTCTTTGGGAGCATCCGCCTCCAATTGCACCGCCTGCGCATCCGCCTTGGACGGGCGGGACGTCCGTTTCTCCGCAATGCGCGCGGCCTTGCCACGACGCTCGCGCAGATAATACAGTTTTGCACGACGGACCTTGCCCTTGCGCAAAACCTCTATTGCGGCTATCACCGGCGAATACAGCGCAAACACACGCTCGACACCTTCGCCGTAAGAAATCTTTCGAACCGTGAAACTCTCATGCAGTCCCGATCCCGAACGCGCAATGCAAACGCCTTCGTAAGCCTGAACGCGTTCACGGCTCCCCTCAACTATTTTGACATGGACGCGCAACTGGTCGCCTACGGAAAAATCCGTGACGCCTTTTTCAGGCGTTAACTCCTTAATGCGTTCCTGTTCCAACTGCGCTATCAGATTCATCTCAATTACCTCATTCCTTCTTCTGCCATAAATCCGGCCGACGCTTGCGCGTTGCCGCCTCGGCCTCCTCCGCGCGCCAGCGGCGCACCCGTTCGTGGTTCCCGGATAATAACACATCCGGAATCTCGAGTCCCTCCCAAATGCGCGGACGCGTATACTGCGGATACTCCAACAGCCCCGCCTCGAAACTTTCTTCGCCGACCGACGCTCCGTTTCCCATTACCCCAGGAAGCAGCCGAACGCAAGCCTCTATCAGCGCCATCGCCGAAATCTCGCCCCCGGCCAGCACGAAATCCCCGACGCTCACTTCCTCGATCCCGCGCGCATCCAGCACGCGCTGGTCGATGCCCTCGAAGCGCCCGCATAATATTCCCACGCCGTCCGCCTCCGACAAACGCTTCACCCGTTCCTGGGTCAGCCGCTCCCCCCTTGCGCTCATGCATAAAAACACGCAGTTCCCGGGCATGCGCTCCGCGACCGAATCCACCGCCGCGCCGACAACATCGGCACGCATGACCATCCCCGCTCCGCCGCCCGCAGGCGTGTCGTCAACGCTGCGGCGGGCGTCTGTCGCAAACGCGCGAATGTCCTCGACATGCAATCTCCAACAGCCGCGCTCCAGAGCCTTTCCCACAACGCTCGCTCCCAACACGCCCGGGAAGACTTCCGGCAACAGCGTCAGCACCCAGGCGTCCCATGTGCCGTGCGTTTGCGTGTTCATGAACGCTGCCACTCAAAACGCCGTGCCATTTCCGTCAAAGTTATTCGCGCATCCGGCACCGAAACCCCGGCAACATTCTCGCGCGTGAACGGAATCAGCAGGCTCTGCTTTTTATCTTCCATGTGCTCCAGTTCCAAAACATCCCCCGCACCAAAATCCCACACCGCCTTGACACGACCCCACAGCGCGCCGTCGTCGCCATAGGCCTCCAAGCCTATCAGTTCGGCATAATACCACTCGTCCTCTTCCGTCTGCGGCAAGGATTGCCGCGACACGTATAAATGCATTCCTGCCAACGCTTCGGCGGCATTCCGGGTTCCGATACCGGAAAGTCTCGCAAGCACGGTTCCGTCTTTTACGCGGAATCCCTCAACCGAAAAACGGCGCTCGCCGGACTCGTCAAAGATTTCGCCATAGCGCGCGATGTTTTCCGGTTGTGACGTGAACGGCCGTATTCGAACCTCTCCGCGCACCCCGAACGCGGAAATAACCACCCCCAAACAGATATTCTTCGAAACGCCCGTCTATCCCTCCGGAGCCTCTTTCGAGGATGACTCCTCCGCGGGCGATTCGCCGGCGGAAGTCTCCTCTGCCGGAGTTGCTTCCTCGACAGGAGATGCTTCCTCCGCGGGAGCCTTTTCTGCAGGAGCCGCCTCTTCCGCGGGAGCTTCCGCCGCGGCCGCGGCGGCCGCCTCCTTGGCGGCAATGCGCTCCAAGGTCTTTGCCCGGGGCTTTGCTTTTTGCGGATTGTTCCGGGGCTTGCGAACCGCTATTCCCGCGGCGTCCAAGAACCGGGCGACCCTGTCCGTCGGACGCGCGCCACGCTCGTACCAGTACCGGACCCTGTCCTCCTGCAAAACGACGCGCTGGGGGTCGTCCTTCGATATCAAGGGGTCGTACGCTCCAACCTTCTCAAGAAAGCGTCCGTCCCTGGGCGCGCGGATGTCCGCCACCACAATTCGATAATGCGGACGTTTCTTCGTTCCGCCGCGCGCAAGTCTAATCTTCAGTGCCATAATCAATCACTACTTTCTGTTGTTTCATTTCTTCTTCCGCTTGGAGCCACGACGCTTCGTGACACCGCGCGACCCCCCCGGACGCCCCGCAGGCATTCCCATGCCCCCCGCGCCAAAAGGCATCCCCGGCATTCCCCCCATCCCCGCCGCGCCGGGCGCGCCTTCGAGGGAGGGAAATCCGTGCTTGCCCGACTTTCGCATAACATCGGCGATTTGTCTATGAAATTTCAACAAACGATTCACTTCCTGGATTGACGAGCCGGAACCCTGCGCGACGCGACGCTTTCGGGACGCATTGAATATCTTCGGATTGGACCGCTCTCCCCGCGTCATGGACGAGATTATCGCCACCAAACGCTCCAAACTTCCATCGTCCAACCCCGTGCCGCCCATGCGTTTTTTCAGTTTTCCCATTCCTCCCGCCCCGGGAAGCATCCCCAAAATGCCCCCCAAGCCTCCCATCTTGCCCATGGCGCGCAACTGCTCGGCGAGATCTTCCATATCGAAAGTGCCCGGGGGCTTCTTGCGCCTTGCCTCCGCGTCGCCGCGTTCCTGCGCGACGCTTTGCGCCTTTTCGACCAGCCCTGCAACATCGCCCATTCCCAATATCCGCGAGGCAATCCGCTCCGCCTGAAACGGTTCCAACGCATCCAGTCCCTCGCCAACGCCCATGAATTTTATGGGCACTCCGCTCACATGGCGCGCCGACAACGCCGCGCCTCCGCGAGAATCACCATCCACGCGCGTCAATATCAACCCGCTCAAAGGAACACGCTTCGAAAACTCCCGTGCCATCGAGGCGGCGTTCTGTCCGCTCAGGGAATCCACGACCAACAATGTCTCCGAAGGCGACACCGCCCCGTGTATCGAGGACATCTCATGCATTAACGCCTCGTCTATCTGGCCGCGTCCGGCCGTATCCAGCACCACAACATCGTGACCGCCCAACTCTCCTATCTGAACGGCGCGACGCGCTATGTCCACAGGCATCTCGCCTTCCATCTCGGGAACAACCTTGACGTCCGCCGATTCTCCCAGCACGCGCAACTGCTCCCGGGCCGCCGGGCGCGACACGTCCAGTGATGCCAGCAAAACCCTGCGGGCGTCACTTTTCAAAAATTTTGCCAATTTTGCGCTTGTGGTCGTCTTGCCCACGCCCTGCAGGCCAACCATCAGAATCACCGCGGGGGGCTTCCCGTCCAAACGCAGACGGCTTGACGAATCGGGACCGCCGCCCAGCGCCTCGACCAGAACATCATGGACGATCTTCGCAACCTGTTGCCCCGGCGTTACCGATTCGAGCAAATCCTTGCCAACCGCCCGGGACGACACCTTCTCGAGAATCTCGTCCACCAGCGAAGCGGCGACGTCCGCCTCCAGGAGCGCATCGCCCAGCGACCGCACCGCCGTTGCAACATCGTCGCCCGTAAGCACGCCGCGCCCGCGGAGCCGCTCGAGTATGCCGCCAAGCCGTTCGCCTAAATCATTGAACATCAAACAAAACTTAAGGCTTCAAAACCGTCCCGTCAATAATGCTTGCATTCTCCGATTTTCGGGTATACAATCGGGCGTCGTTTCGAGAGGTCTCACCATGTTAAAAATTGCCAATGACAGTGGTAAAGAGGAAATCCAGATCGATACGCGTGAATTCGAGTGCATCGGTGCGACCCCGCCTTTCGACCATCCACACATCTTCCTTGATATGGGCGACGATGATCAAATCGTCTGTCCGTATTGCTCCACGCTCTACCGGCTTAGCGCCCGGTCCGAGACAACGGTAAAGGAGTCAAACTCATGAAAAAAGACAACACATCCGCACCTGCATCCTCATGGGAGCGCCTTCCCGAGCTCATTCGTGAAAGAGGGCTCCGGCTCACCCGACAGAGACTCTTTCTCGCAAAACTTCTCTTCGAAGACCAAAAGAATCGCCACATCACCGCCGCGGACCTCGTGCGCGAAACCGACAAGCACAAAATGCGCATGTCGCTTGCAACCATCTACAACACGCTCCACCAGTTCGTCGAAATCGGGTTGTTGCGCGAGGTCGTCATTGATTCCAAGGCGACGTACTTCGACACGAATCTCTCCGATCACCATCATTTCTTCCACGAAGAGACCGGAGAACTCGTCGATATATCGCAAGGGGAAGTGGGAATCGGAACCCTTCCGGCACCGCCCCCCGATTCGAAAATTTCGCGTGTGAACGTCGTTATTCACCTGCAAGAAAAAGATTCGTAACCCTTTGCAAATGGGCCGTAAATTCGCGTTGAATGAATTTTTTTCATTTTTTTGTTGACAGGCGTTGCACCCGTGATAGTTTTGTTTAGAACCATTCTAAAAACCAGCAACCAACCAGGAGTAACATCATGTCTTTGAAAGATTCCAAAACACTCAACAACCTCAAAGAGGCCTTTGCCGGCGAGAGCCAGGCGAATCGCAGATACCTCTACTTCGCCCAAAAAGCGGATGTTGAGGGTTACAACGACGTCGCCGCCGTGTTCCGCTCCACCGCCGAAGGTGAAACCGGGCACGCCCACGGGCATCTCGAATACCTTGAGGAAGTCGGCGATCCGGTCACCGGCACGCCCATCGGCGCGACCGACCTCAACCTTAAATCCGCCATCGAAGGCGAAACCCACGAGTACACCGATATGTACCCCGGCATGGCCCGCACGGCACGCGAAGAAGGTTTCGACGAGATCGCCGATTGGTTCGAGACCCTCGCAAAGGCGGAGAAGTCGCACGCGGGACGATTCCAAAAAGCCCTCGACACTCTCGACGCTTAGGCGCGCACATCACGAGCATATTACGAGGAGGGGCCGCACACGGCCCCTCCTCCAACCTCCGTAAAGTAAAAAGACCATGAAAGAAGGAAGCCTTGAGGCGCCTACACGCCATCCCCTCGACTGGCAGAGCGCCGATTTCTACAACACCGAGTCCCTTGATACCGAACTGCGCCGGGTTTTTGACGTCTGCCACGGATGCCGACGCTGTTTCTCCTTGTGCGATTCTTTCCCGCGACTCTTCGACCTCATCGACGAGGCGCCGACCGGCGAACTCGACAGCGTCGGCAGCGAAGGCTTCGGGCCCGTTGTTGACGCCTGTACGCTCTGCGACATGTGTTTCATGACAAAATGCCCCTACGTGCCTCCCCACCCTTTCAACATCGACTTTCCGCATCTCATGTTGCGCGCGCGCGCCAAGCAGCTCCGCGACAACGGCGGCAAGGCGCCTTTCCCGTCCGGGCATCTCGCGCGAATCGACCGCAATGCCAAACTCATGCAATGGATTGCCCCCCTCGTCAATTGGGTCACGAACGTGCGCCATACATTCATCCGCAAACTCCTCCAGGCCGTCTCCGGCATAGACGCGCGAGCGGCCCTTCCCGCTCTCGCAAGACGTTCCGCCGTTGCCGATAACGCCGGCGCATTCGAAACCGCCGCCGATGCAAAAGCGCAGGGCAGAAAAGTCGCCATCTTCGCGACCTGTTATGTCAATTACTACCAGACGCAAGCCGCGAGGGCCGCCCGGCAAGTCCTCGAACTCCAGGGCGTCGAGACGCATCTCGTCTACCCCGGTTGCTGCGCAATGCCGCACCTCGAGCACGGAAACATCGAGGAAGTCGTAAACCAAGCCAAAAAAGTCTCCGCCGAACTCGTCAAGTGGGTCAACGACGGCTATGACATCGTCACGCTAACGGCCAGTTGCGGTCTCATGCTCAAATCCGAATGGCCGCTGCTGCTGCCCGACGACGGCACCGTTGCAACTCTTGCCAAAGCCACGCACGACATTGACGAATATGTCGTTGACATTGCCCGCAACGAGGGACTCGCGGACGGTTTGCGCCCGATCCCCGGAGGCGTTGCCGTCCACATGGCGTGCCACGCGCGTGCGCAAAACGTCGGGCCCAAAGCCGCCGAAATGCTCAAACTCATCCCCGATGCCGAAATCAATGTCATTGAGCGATGCTCCGGACACGGCGGAACATTCGGACTCCTCGCCGAAACACACGACGTTGCCGTAAAAATTGCAAAACCGACCGCCAGGGCCATCCAGAAAACACAGGCCGCGCACCTTGTCTCCGACTGCCCCCTTGCAGCCAAGCATCTCGAACAGCAACTCGAAAACATCTCCGAGGCGGAGACGCCGACGACATCCTATCCCATCACGCTGCTCGCAAAAGCATACGGAATCGACATCCCCGGCAACGAACAGGAAAACAGGAAAACAGCATGACAAACACAGCAACAGCATCGAAACAATTGCGCGAGAAAATCCTCGACGACGCCAGCTACAACAAGGAACGAAAACAGCGCCGCAAGGACATCATCGATCTTAAACGGCATCGCCGCATTGCCGTCGGCCCCTACGCCGTTTTCCACTTTGAGAATTTCGAGACCATGCTCTACCAGATTCAGGAAATGCTCTGGATCGAAAAAGGCGGAGACGAGCAGCTTGAGGACGAGATCAGCGCTTACGCCCCCCTCGTCCCGAACGGCTCCGAACTTGTCGCGACCATGATGCTCGAGATCGATTCCAAGACGTTACGCGAAGCCGTGCTGCTGCAGCTCGGGGACATCGAGCTAAACACCGCCATCGAAATCGCCGGTGAAAAAAGCGTTGCGCAGCCCGAACAAGAGATCGAGCGGACAACCGAGGAAGGAAAAACCTCTTCCGTTCATTTTCTCCACTTTCCGCTCACGCCCAAGCAAATCGATGCCATGCGCGACTCGGCAAGCGAAGTGCACATCGTCATCGAACATCCCCACTACAATTACCGCATCGTGCTCTCCGCCGAGCAAAGGCAAGCCCTGGCGGCGGATCTCGCCTAATCGCGCGATTTCAGCAGCGCCACCGGCGAACGGGCGCTGCGAAGCAGCCTTTCGGCGCGGGCGTCGTCGCGAAACAGCACGCCTTCGACATCCAGCAGCACGAACGAGGGTGCGCTGACTGCCAAGCCGTGGCAAACCTCGCCGACGGCGTCACCCAGAAACGCGTAACCCTCCAGTGATTCTCCCGTCGGCAGGCCCGCTTGCGCCTGCCGCAACGCCTCGTCGGTCTCGGCGCGCGTCTCCCCGACCACAAATACCAGCAGGCGACTCCCCTGCTCGCGGGCAATCCGCACGGCCAAATCCAGAATGCGCTCATCCGCATCGCCCGCATCCATGCCGCCCTCGGAACCGATGTTCTCAACAATTGCAACCACCGGTCCGACCCGGCGCCGCCGCCACGGGCCCAGCAATATCATTCCGCCGCAACGTTCCGCGGCTCCGCGCGCGCGCGCAATAATCCCGTGCACGCTTCCGCCGCCGTAGGACTCCTGCAACAGCAATATGTCTTCGCGCCCGGCGTCCCGCTCTTTCGATTCGCCGAAGAATATTTCGTAACTTTCGCCTCGAACCCGGTCAAAGCGCCACGATACGCGCGCCCGCTCCGCGCTTGACGACAACAGCCTCCGGCACGCCAGGGCATCCTGCTCGAACGCCGCCAGCATGTTCTCGCGCGAAACCTGCGCGCCGCGCCGCATTCCGACCGCCCGCGCAAACGGCAAATCCGACGACTGCAGCACGGACTCCTCCTCCACGAACAAACCGAACAACTCCGCCCGCAGCGCCTGCGCCAATACGGTCGCGGCGTTCAGGGCTGTATCCGCCTCCGAATGCGAACGCAACGCAACGACTATCCGCTTCGGAATCAACGGACGCCGCGGCATTGTCATTTACCTCCTCCTTCCGCTTCGGACTCGCCGTTTTTTTCTTTTGCGCCCGAACTAAAACGCCGCCGCGCATGCGCAAACTCACGCAACCGCTCTTCCACCATTGCGTTCACGCTGCCCTCGGGGAAGTTGCCGTCTTCGCCGCGCTCGCCTGCGGGCAAGCCGGTCAGCAGCGTAATTCCCTCGTGAATGTGCGAGACGCCGTAAATGCGGAAATCTCCATCCTCCGCCGCCTTAACGACATCGGGACGTAGCATTAGATTTTTCACATTCGATTGGGGGATCAAAACGCCCTGCCCGCCGGTCAGTCCCCTCTCTTTGCATATGTCAAAAAAGCCTTCGATCTTCTCGTTCACGCCGCCGATCGCCTGCACCTCGCCCTTCTGGTTGACCGAGCCGGTCACCGCCAAAGATTGTGAAATCGGCGCCCGGGACAAGGCCGACAACAACGCATACAACTCCGCCGAGGACGCGCTGTCGCCGTCAAGCAGCCCGTACGATTGCTCAAACACCAAGCTTGCCCACAAGGACATCGGCACATCAAGGGCGTAATGCGCCGCCAGGAAACTCGAGAGTATCAACACGCCCTTCGAATGTATCGGCCCGCCCAGATGAACCTCGCGCTCGATATCCACGACCTTGCCCGCGCCCATCCGAACCTGCGCCGTGATGCGGGCCGGCTGCCCGAAACGGAATCCTCCGATCGTGGCCACCGAAAGCCCGTTGATTTGTCCGACCTCCCCGCCCGTGGTCGCTATCAGCATCGTGTTGCGCAAAATCCGCTCGTGCGAGCGCTCGCGTATCCGTGAAGCCCTGTCAAAACGCTGCCGGCATGCCTCTTCGACGTCCGCCGCCGTTATCCTTTCGCGCCCGGATTCAAGCGCAAAATAATTCGCTTCGCTCAGCAAGTCGGATAACATTCCGACGCGCAAAAGCAATTTCTCGTTGTCATCCGCCATGCGCGCCGCCTCGTCAATCGTGCGCGCGACCGCATCCGCGCCCAGAGGCAGTAATTTCTCCCGTTTCACCGTCGTCGCAATCAGGCGCGCATACAGCGCGTTATTCTCCTTCGTGCGCGATATCTCCTCGTCAAAATCCGCCTGGACCTTGAACAGTTCGGGAAAATCCGGATCATGCCGCATCAACAAATAATAAAGCGCCCTGTCCCCGACCAGCACGACCTTCACACGCAACGGTATCGGATCGGGCTCCAGCATCACCGTCGAGGCTATGCCGTAACGTTCGGACAGCGAGGTTATCTTGATGTGTCTGCCCGCCAAACAACGCTTCAACGCCTCCCAGGCCAGCGGTTCGCCAAGCACGCGGTGTGCGTCAACGACAAGGTAGCCTCCGTTCGCCCGGTGCAGCGCTCCGGGCTTTATCAGCATGAAGTCCGTTATCAGCGAGCCCATGTGCGCTATCTGCTCTATTCTTCCGACCAAATTGCCCAAAGACGGCAATTCTTCCACAACCAGCGGCGCACCCGATGCGTCCCCGTCGTGCCCGTCGCAGTCAATGCCGCGCGCGCACACCATCACATTCACGCCATAGCGACGAAAGCCGAGGTCGCTTCCCGCGCCGACGGCAGATACGGATACCGCGGGCGCGCTACCTTTCGAAGCCTGCTCCTCCGGCTTAAAGAACGCATCGGCGTTCGCAATCAAATCCGCCTTCACACGCTCCAAATGGCGCACAACAGGCGCAATCTCCCCGAACTTTTCCAAAAGCGGCGACATCAGATTGTCCACGGCCGCTTCCGCTATATTGCCATGAAGAGTTTGCAATCCGTTACGGCGGTGTTTTTCTATTTCCGGCAATTTCTCCAGCACGCGCTCCAGGTCCTCCTGCAACGACTTTATCTTCGATTCTATTGCTTTCTTCTCTTCGGCTTCCAACTTTTCGAAATCTTCGGGCTTGAGAACCTTCCCGTCACGCGTGGGCGTCAGCATGAATCCCATCGGCGTGCGCAGTATCGTGATGTTCTCCCGCGCGGCGCGCTCTTTCAAATCCTCGAACGCGGCTTCCTGCTGCCGGGCGGCCTCTTCTTCGATTTCGCCTCGACGCGCACGATATTCCTCCGCCTCAAGCAGCGCGGGAAACACCGCGACCAAATCCGACATCAGCGAACCCATCGCGTTTTGAAACGGAACCGCCGTTCCCGCGGGCATCCGCAGTGCGACGGGCTTGTGCGGTTCGTCAAAATTATTCACATAGACCCAGTCATCCGGCGGCGATTCCTGCGCCGCCTTCCCGCGCAGCAAAGAACTCACCGCATAATGCCGCCCCGCGCCTTGCGGGCCCGACAAAAACATGTTGAAGCCTTCCCGCTCGATACGCGATCCGAATCCAATCGCGCGAACGGCACGCTCCTGCCCTATCAAATTGACGACAGGCTCCAACTCGTCCGTGCTGGTAAAGGAAAAGTCTTCCACCTTCGCGCTCGGGCGCAGTTCCTCAACGGATAACGGCGGCAGTTTCTTCATTTTTCCATCCTTTTCAATCTCCCCGCCTCCGCGCCATCCTAGCCCGACACCGACATCTTTGCAAAAAATATCGCGGCGTTTTACCATTCGCGGGAAATGACCATCCTCGTAACAGGCGCCGCCGGATTCATCGGTTTCCACATCTCAAAGGCTTTACTCGAGCGCGGAGAGCGCGTCACCGGCATCGACAACCTCAACGCATACTACGACCCCGAACTCAAAAACGCACGGCTTGAACTTCTCCGGCCGTATGAGAATTTCTCCTTCCTCAAACGCGACATCGCCGACGAGACCGTCGTTGACGAACTCGCAGCCGGAGAACACAACATCCACACCATCATTCACATGGCGGCACAAGCCGGCGTGCGTCATTCCCTCGACGACCCCTTCTCCTACGCACGCTCCAACCTGCAGGGACAGGTCGTCATCTGCGAACTCGCCAGGCGCATCCGGCAAAACAACACACTCAGGCATTTCGTGTTTGCATCGTCGTCCTCCGTATACGGCGGCAACGACAGACTTCCTTTCAGCGTCAAGGATCCGCTCGAGAAACCCCTCTCCCTCTATGCCGCATCCAAGCACTCCGGCGAAATCATCGCGCGGGCCTACGTCCATCTCTTCAGCATTCCGGTAACCGCCCTGCGATTCTTCACCGTATACGGACCATGGGGACGCCCCGACATGGCGTTGTTTCAATTCACCAAATCCATTCTTGAAGATAAACCCATCACCCTCTTCAATTACGGTGATATGGAACGGGACTTCACTTACATCGATGACATTGTTGATGGCGTTCTCGCCGCGACACAAACGGCGCCTCCGCACGGGGAGCTCGGCGTCTACAATCTTGGCAACCACAAAATGGAATCGCTGCGCGCACTTGTTACGACACTCGAGCGCGCGCTCGGCAAAGGCGCCGACAAGCGCCTCGCTCCCCTTCAGCCCGGGGATGCGCCCCGAACTTATGCGGACATTTCGGAAAGCGTGCGCGACCTCAACTTTCAACCGAAGACATCCATCGCGCAGGGAATCCCCCGTTTTGTGGAGTGGTATCGGGAATACTACGGCGTGTAGGGCTTACAGATACCAGGAAAACTCCCGCTCAAAAGCCTCTCCCATGAAGCGTTCATATTCGCCGCGTTTAACGGAAGCATACAATTCCAAATATTCCGGTTGGAGATACTCACGCAAACGCGTGCCGTTCTCGAAAACCTCGAGTGCCGCAGGCAGGTTCGGCGGCAAATCCGATGTCTGCGCATGCGGCGTGCCTGCCTCGAGAGGAGATTCCGCCTCAATGCCGTCCGCCAAACCCTCCAACGCCCCCGCCAGCACGCACGCCAACACCAAATAGGGATTCGCATCGGCTCCGGCCATGCGATGCTCGATGCGTTTGCTTTCTTCCTTACCCGCGGGAATGCGCAATGCCGTTAATCGATTGTTGTATGACCAGTCGCGCACGAACGGTGCAAAACCTCCGGATCCGAGGCGGCGATACGCATTAATATGCGGCGCAAATACGGCCAACGACTCCGCCATCAGTTTTTGCATTCCGCGAACTGCCTCGCGCAGTGCAAACGTACCATACGCATCTTTCGATTGGAAAATGTTTTTGCCGTTGTTATCCAGGATGCTCAAGTGGATGTGCATGCCGTTGCCCGTCTCTTTGGCAAAAGGCTTCGACAAGAAAGTTGCTTCCATCCCGCACAAACGCGCCGTCTGAACGACCGCCTGGCGCAACAAACAGGCATGATCCCCCGCCAGCAGCGGATCCTTCCCGTGCGTCAAATTAACTTCAAATTGTCCCGGGGCAAACTCCGTGCTCGATGCACTCAGCGGCAGGCACAATGCCGATGCAATTTTATCCAACCGTTCGAAGAAAACGCCATACGACTCCAAATCTTCCAAATCATACACACGGGCATGACGTTCGCGCTCTTCCGTAAGCGGCGACACCGGCGCCAGAGGCTCGCCCCCCTCGCCTCGCCGCTTCGGGTCGATCAGGTAGAATTCCAGCTCCACCGCGCAAACCGGAACCAATCCCAGCGACGCAAACTTCTCCACGACCAATCCCAACTGGTAACGCGGATTAAACCAAACAGCACTGCCGTCCGGTTCGACCATGTCCATCAACAATTGCGCGCACGGCTGTCTTGTCCAAGGCGTAAGAAGCGCGTCTCCCTGCAACGGAACGCCAATGCCGTCCGGATCGCCATCCCTCAAACCGACGCCCAAGCCGTTGCTTACATCTCCGAGAACATCCAGCACAAACAAGGAGCGCGGCAAGGTCAAGCCGCCCGCATATAATTTGCCGGCATGTTCACGAGGCACCCGCTTGCCCCTGGCCACACCGTTGATATCAAAGAAAACCGCATCAACATGGGCGACCTCGGGATGTTGCTGCAAAAAAGCCTCCAGCCGCTTTACATCTTCGGGCTTTGCCGTGTTTCTCATTGCAACCTTTTCTTTTTCCTGCATCATCCCTGCCGCTACATAGCGCAGAACACCCGTAGATGTATAGCACTTTTGATTATCAGCCGCACCATGCCGCCGATGCCTGCAATGCGGTCAAATTCCCTCCGGAAAATGAAGAAAATCCGTCATACCTCTCGCAATTCAAGGATACGTTCAACATTGAACATGCGTTCTTCTTTCCGTTTGGTGCAATAAGCGAGCATCCCGGGGAAATCATATCCCTCATAAACTTCCCCGCCCACTGTCAGCGGCATAACCACCCGCTTGGATTTTGTGTCATTGGCCTTGAGATAGGTCATTTCCAGTTTTCGCTTTCCATCGATGGCTTTTTCAATCATCGCCAATTTGTCATCGAAAGAAAGCGTTTCAGCCGCTTTTTTGTAAGCATACGACGTCAGAAATTTATAGATGCGGTAGTCGGCCCGGATATGTTGCTTTTTGATAGGGACTCTCAACTGAATACCCTCAAAAGAAGTGCAACGGCTAAGCGCGACATAGGTTTGACCGCTAACAAAAGTACCTCGCCCAATATCAATCACCACGCTGTCGAATGTTTTGCCCTGGCTTTTGTGGATGGTAACAGCCCATGCCAGCCGGAACGGATATTGCGTAAAGCTCCCCGCAGGCTCGGAAACAATCACGCCTTTTTTGGCGGAAAATTTAAAAACCTCCCACGTGAACGGCGAGACATATACCTGCTTGTCTCTATCGCGCAGTCGAATGCACACATACTCTTCGTCGTCTCTATCGCACACGACCGCTTCGATAATGCCGACACTGCCGTTTACCCAACGTTTCTTCTGGTCATTATTCAGCAGCATAATTTGGGAGCCGACCTTGAATTGCAGATTGGTTGCCGTTGGATAACACTCCTTGCCAAAATCACCACGTATCAGGGCCTCACTGCTATGAAGTTCTCCGTCAAGCTCGTTCAGGTGGCTTTCATTGATTTCATCCGCCTTGGCATTGGTTGTCGTCAGGTTGATGGCAAATTCTTCTTGCGGATTTTCTGCATCCGGCAAATATCGTTGATTCAGTTCCTCTACATCTTCCGGTTCAACGGAGTTGTTTCGGATTTTATTCAACAGGCCAACAAACTGCTTATCCTTCTGACGGTAAACGGTCTCAAGTTCCACCATCTCCAGCGGTACGGATTCCAGCGCCTTGGCACTAAAGAAGTAAGGCGTTTTGTAAAGCGTGCGAAAAATCTTACGCTCCTCTTTGCCGACCACCGGCGGCAGTTGGTATAAATCCCCAACAAAAACCATCTGAACGCCGCCAAAGGCCTTCTTGGCATCCGGTCCGTACATTCTCAAGAAAACATCAACGCAATCCAGCAGGTCGGCACGCAGCATGGAAACTTCATCAATAATGATGACTTTTAACTTCTTATACATTTTTGGGTCACGCGGTCTTGTATCTTTGTCGCGGATTTTTTTGACCGTGACATCAATGTAGAAATTAAAAAAGTTGTGAATGGTCTGCCCTTTGACGTTCAGCGCGCCTACCCCTGTTGTTGCCAGTACAACAGGGTTTTTCTTGGTCTTGTTACAGAAATAATCCAGAAGCGTTGATTTTCCCGTTCCGGCTTTACCCGTGATAAAGAGGGTCTGATCGGTTTTCTCCATCAATCTGACGGCCTCTTTAAATTGCGGGTTCATATCAAGTTTCATGCGAACTCCGTTGAGATGTTTGTGGCATACATATCCATCCGGCGGAATGTGCCAGCTGATTTCATTGTTTCGCAGTGTAGCAAGTGCGGCGTGGGATTTCTAGCGACTTGGCTTTGAGTATTGCCGCAGAAAGGTGTCTAACTGTTTGACATCTCCTGTTTTGACAAAGTAGGAATCTTTGTGGTGGTTCTTATTAGATCTTGGTGTCGTAATAAATTAAAATGCTTCCACATATCTTTCAATGAACCTGACGAGTTTGTTTTGCTAATTCTATTCCGTTTTCGTCGCACCCCAGCGCATATATGCTGCAACAGTACCATTGCGCGCCGCCAGATGGGTATCTTCGGGGTGACTAGTCAGATTTAATGGATTTTTCAACACTTCCTGCAGAGCAGTTGCAACCTCTTGCGCCTGGTTATCTTTCAGATTGCAAGGGTCAAGTTGAAAATAACCCAGTTCGGCCTCAAGGTCGCGTACTATTATCGAGGGACTGCGTTCGGACAGAATGCGAGCCACCGTTGCCGCCTCAACGCCGAGCACATTGGAATCAATTTCGACCTGAAGACGCTCAAGCGGATTGCCTGTGGGATCTGGTACCCGTCGTGCAGTCACACCGCTTAGACCAGCAAGTGTTTCCATCCATAGCTCCAGCGTCTGTGTTTCTTGTGCCCGCACAGCGGCATGGTCACGTTTTCCCCATGCTTCGAGCGCCGCTATCGTGCCCAAAATACTCTCCTTGCCGACTTTCATACCACGGCCAATGCCAATGTTCTGCAGATAAGCTGCTCTGACCAAGTCCCGCTGTCCGGCAATGATACCCGCGGTTGGTCCGCCTAAGAATTTGTGTGCGGAGTAGATTACGAGGTCTGCACCAGCCTGCAAAAAGCCGCGCAGATCGTATTCCGATGCCGCATCCACAATCACCGGCACGTCCGCAGCATGGCACAACTCCACAAAGCGGGCGAGCGGACACTGTCCATAGTGTACGACGTGATGCGATACCACGTAGAGACCCGCGGCAGTTTTTTCACCAATGGCCCCCTCTATCTGGTAGTCAGAGCAAACCGTCGATTGTCCCACCGGTTTGACACGAGCTCCAGTTAAGGCCACGGCCTGCTCGATGGGAGCCCCGTAGCCACAGAGGTGCCCAGCCTGCACTATAACTTCACTTCGTGGTCCCGGATCGATAGGTAACGCTTGAACCCGTGCAGGATCAAGGCCTGTCATGCACGCTGCAACTGATAGCGTAACCCCTGCACTTGCCGAAGCCGTAAGGCACCCGGCTTCCGCTCCGGTTGCCTGCACGATAGCCGTGCTCGCCCTTGCTTGCGCTTGGTGTATCACGACAAAATGCTCCATCGCTTCAGCCGTTGCAGCAACAACTTCGGGCGAAGCAATTGATGCGCCAAGAGTGGTCATCGTACCCGAAACATTAATGAGCGGTTTAAAACCGTGTCTCACGTGCCATGCAACTTTATGTTTGACCACTGCGAAACTCTTTCTGTTTGACTGGCATTTATTTACCTGCTATTCCATTACAATGGATGATATGGTGCATACCACAACCGGCGCGGATACGCCAACCAGGCAACGCCAGACTGGCATCGATCGGACGTTACAAGTCCTTGACGCTCTCACGGAACAACAGCAACCGATGACCGCATACCAAATCGCAACAACGATTGGAGCACCGATTTCCACGATATACCGTACTGTCGATGGCATGATCGATCGTGGTCTCCTATCGCGCGCAGGCGAAAAAGAGATTTGGTTAGGACCGAGGCTCATGCGCTATGGCCTCCTTTACCGAACAAAACTCGACTTCTTCTCGGAAGCACGCAAGGAAATGGAACGCCTCCGGAAACGAACCGGAGAGACGGTGCAGATTTGCAGCCGTGACGAAGGAATGATGGTAGTTCTCGCGATGACTGAGGGGGAAGGTCACTTCCGCGTCACTTCGAATGTAGGAACCCGTGTGCCTTTGAACTGGACGGCCTCCGGTAAACTTCTCCTCGGCCACTTGCCAGAATCCGAGGCACGCAAACTTTTCACAATTCATGCGTGCCCATCTCCGACAGGCCGTGCGGAGACCAACCCCGCTCTCCTTGCAAAACAGGCTCGAACGGATTTCGCAGCAAGATTGTCGATTCAGATATCGGATTCGGAGTATTCGGTCGCTTGTATTGCTTCTCCGATTCGCGACCCTGGCGGCACGTGCAGAGCAACAATATCCATCGTGTTGTCGGAAAAGCAGATGGACAAGAAAGGTCCGAAATTGATTGCAGCGGTACGCGAGGCTGCGGCGGCAATTGAGGACAGGATAGGATGCTGATACCTTTGTCAGCATCATCTCGTGGACCTAATTGCAAACACGCCGTCGATTTCGACGGTGATGTTGTTGGGAAGTGAACCGACCCCGAAAGAGGTGCGGCCATGGAATCCATGTTCGCCAAATACCTCGGCCATCAATTCTGACGCACCATCAATGACAAAGGGGTGACGCTCGAAATCGGGCACTGCATTCACCAGGCCATGAAGTTTCACCACGCGCTCAATCTTATCGAGGTCACCGACGGTAGCGCGCAAAGCAGAAAGGATATTCAAACCGACAAGGCGTGCATGGGTGCGAGCAGTCTCCGCAGTCACATCCGAGCCCACCTTGCCACGCTCCAGACGACCATCGGGATGCACGGGCCCTTGGCCCGACACCCACGCCAAGCCCGCATGAACAATAACGTTTCTGAAACAGCCAATAGGCTCCGGAGGTGCCTCCGGAAGATTGATACCTGCCGCGGCAAGCCGCTTTTCGAATGAAATTGAAGTGCTCATGAAATTTCAGAAAGCCTGATACAGGCGGCTTCGCGTCCTGCACCCCAAGGGGTTAGCAAAGGGAGCGCTTCTGCGCAGGTTGTATTCGAATGCCGGCATCGCGTGCGAAAAACGCATCCGGAAGGTGGTGCCAGAGGCGACGGGATGTCCCCTTGCAGAATTTCCCTGCCACTCACCGCATCCGGTTTGGGTTCTGGAATGGCCGAGAGCAATGCCCGCGTGTAAGGATGAACCGGCTTGGTGTAAACGATATGGGACGGCCCGATTTCCACGGCACGGCCGAGGTACATGACCGTTGTCAGGTCGCACAGATATTCGACGACAGACAGATCATGGGCGATGAACAGCATTGTCAAACTACGGCGGTCACGGATGTCCAGAAGCAGATTGAGCACTTGAGCCTGAATTGAAACATCAAGTGCAGAAACGCTTTCGTCCGCCACAATGAAATCCGGGTCGAGCGCAAGAGCTCTTGCAATCCCAATGCGCTGTTTTTGTCCCCCGGAGAATTCGTGCGGAAAGCGATGTGCATCTTCGGGCTGCAAACCAACCTCTTCGAGTAACGCGACAACTTTATCTTCACGCTCGCGACGGGAACCGATGCCATGCGCGACCAGCCCTTCGGCGATTATTTCTCGTACCCTCATCCTGGGATTGAGCGATGCAACAGGATCCTGAAAAATAATTTGCATTCTCCGCCGCATGGTGCGCATGTCTGTTGCATCGAGAGTGTTCAAATCCTTATCGTCAAAAATTGTGGTCCCTGATGTAGGTTCGATTAGTCTTAGTATGGTCCGCCCGAGTGTGGTTTTACCTGACCCTGACTCTCCGACAAGACCCATGATGCTGCCCTTGGGAATGTCAAAACTAACATCTTGAATGGCAAAGACCGGACCTCGGTCACTTGGGAAAGTCTTGGACAACCCTCGAATGGAAACAAGAGGTTTAACCATTGGCAGGCACCTTATCCATGCGGATGCACCTCGATAGATGACCATGTGCCGGCTCCAGCAGGTCAATACTTTCGACCCGGCACTGCGTTTCGGAGAAACTGCAACGTGGTGCAAAGCTGCAACCCGGCGGCATCGCACGCAACGAAGGAACACTTCCAGGAATTGGAACAATTCGCTGATTCCGGGCCCTGCCATGCCGTGGAATTGATGCCAGCAATCCTTGGGTGTATGGGTGTCGTGGTGCAGAAAACAACTTTCTGGTGTCCGTCCGTTCAACGATTTGCCCAGCATACATAACCGCCACATCGTCAGCCATTTCGGCTACGACACCCATATCATGCGTGATGAACAGGATAGACATCTCAAGTTCTGATTGAAGACGACGCATTAGATCGAGAATTTGAGCTTGGATGGTAACATCCAAAGCTGTGGTCGGTTCATCCGCTATCAACAGCGAGGGTTTGCATACCAACGCCAGCGCAATCATAACTCGTTGCCGCATACCACCCGAAAACTCGTGAGGCCATGCATTATAGCGTTGTGCGGCACTTGGAATTTCGACAAGTTCCAGTATCTCTATCACACGATTCTTTCGTGCACTAGCGTCCAACCCTTCATGCAAAAGAAGCATTTCTCCAATCTGGTCTCCAATCGAATAGAGTGGATTGAGTGACGACATCGGCTCCTGAAATATCATTGCGATACGGCGCCCACGCAGTTCCCTCATGGTTTTGGGTTTTAGCCGGTCCAGATCCAATGCGTCACCGTCCGCGACCGGATAAAAGCGCATGCGACGGGATTCGATGCGAGCATTATTCGGAAGGAGTCCCATAATCGCCAAAGAAGTCACAGATTTACCCGAACCGCTCTCGCCGACGAGCGCAAGAGTCTTGCCTTTTTGTATGGTGAAACCTACATCTCTAAGAGCTGTCACGCTCGAATGCCCGTCTTGAAAAGAAACGTGCAGTCCTTCAATCTCCAGGATTTCACAGTGTTTACTCATTGCACTAAAGCTCACGGTTGGGAAGACGGGTGCCAGCGGAAGAATAAGATGACCCGATGACGGTTGCGAAAGGCTTAAACAACTTCGAAAGTTGAAGTGTCTTTCCCATGGAGTCAGTAGCTTCCGCATCGGCATCAATGATCCGGAAGAGAGTAAAGTCAGCACGAGCGCCGAGAGCTGCGTTCTGACGGGCTGGCAGTTGAAGAACGCTGCGCGGACGCTCGGTAATCGCCGCGATACAGGCTTCAATTTCCATTCCGAGCGCGTGCATCTTGGATACTGTAAAGGCCATGTCGTATACGGGTCCGTTTATGTTCCCAAGGTGAAGATCGGTCGAGATCGAGAAAGGCTCGAAATCTTCCTCGATTGCCCGCCTCGCAACGTCCATATCAAATGAAGCGGCGCCATGACCAACATCCACACGAATCCCCCTGTCTGCAGCCTGGCGTGCCATACGCCAAAGTTCGTCAGTATCAGCAATCGAACCCGCTGGTTTTCCATTGAAGCAGTGCGTCACAATATCGCCTTGAGAGAGAATAGGAAGCACCTCATCGACCATCGGCGGCGGTTCGCCGATATGAGCCATTAATGGCAGTTTGGCGATTTCAGCAACGCGCTTTGCAATGCGGAGCGGCGTGATGCCCCATGTCCCGACAATGGCTCCGCTAGCTCGCACCTTGACGCCACAAATCACATCACGGTTAGACTCGATTACCTCAAGCGTCCGGTCAATGTCTATGGACCTAAGGTCAGCTAATTCAGGAATGCGATTACACGCCACCAACCCGATGGATCCGATGTTTATGAACGCGCGTATCGTTTCCGCGGCAGGATTGATGACGTACTCCCGCAACCCGTGAAAGCTGCCCTCGCCTGCGGAACCTGCATCTGCCATGGCAGTGACGCCGGTTGCACGGCCTGCCTGGGATGCGCGAACAGAGATATCCGTGCCGCCGTGCCAGACGTGAACATGAAGGTCGCACCAACCTGCTGAAAGGTAAGCACCCTTTGCATCAATGAATTCTGATTTTTTAAAGCGTTCATTGGTCACAAATCCGTTGTCGTCTATGCGAATCTCCGCCGGCGCCTCGTCCAAACCGACTGGTTGGAAATTTGTAATTGTTAGAGCCATCTTACATCTGCCTCGCTATTCTTGGGTCAAGCGCGTCGCGAAGACCATCACCGACCAGTTGCAAACTGAGCACGCAGAAGGATATAGCCAAACCGGGAAAAAGTATAAGGAACGGTGCCTGGTCTATATATTGCCTACCCTCGTTAATCATTATTCCCCAAGTTGGCGTGGATGGATCCACCCCGACTCCTAGGAAGGAAAGCCCCGCTTCCGCCAGCATCGCGTACGCAAAAATAAATGTTGCTTGAACAATGATGGGTGAGAGAATATTTAATAAGACATGCCGCAAAAGTATATAAGTGGAAGATGAGCCAAGGGCTTGAGCCGCTTCGATATAAGGCAATTCCCGAACCACCAGTGTTGACGCTCTGACGATGCGTGCGATACGGGGCGTGTAAACGATGGACAGGGCAACAATCACATTAATCATGGATCCTCCCAAGATGGCAACCAGAGATATTGCAAGCAGGATATCGGGAAAGGACATCATGGCATCTATGAACCGCGAGACCAGTCCGTCAAGAGAACGAAAGAATCCGGCAATTAGCCCAATCAGAATGCCGACTATGGATGACAGAACGGCAACACCTGCACCAATCGCCAGCGTTACCCTGCCTGCGTACAGAATCCTTGAGAGGACGCTACGTCCGAATGCATCGGCTCCGAGGAGGAATTCTTCACCAGGTGGCGTCAACCGCTGGCGCACTGACATCGCAGCCGGGTCCGAGGGAGCGAGCAACGGAGCTGCCATCACGACCAGAAGCACAAGAAGAAAAAAGACAAACGCTACCGCCACTGACCGTCGTGAAAGCATCGAGGCTATAACGCCACGCTCTTCATATGTGACTGCTCCGGACATCAGTAGCGCACTCTTTTGTCAACCAAAAGGTAAAGCAGGTCGGAGACAAGGTTTATAAGGACGTAAAGCACAGCCACCACGATTAGCGTTCCCTGTATCACCGGATAATCCCGCCTCAAAACGGCATTGACCACAAGATTGCCCATTCCTGGAATATTAAAGACTCGCTCGGTCACCACGGCACCTGATACCAGCAGGGCGAGGGTAAGACCAACCACTGTAATGATTGGAATTCCGGCATTCCTGAGAGCATGGCGAAGAACAACTCGGGCCTCCCCCATGCCCTTCGATCGTGCGGTGCGGATGTAATCTTCACCAAGGACGTCAAGCATTGAGGCGCGTGTAAACCTGAGAATCAGCGCAGAGTTGACAATTCCAAGCACAAAGGAAGGCAGAATAAGGTAGGCCATGCGACTGAGGAAATCCGCATCTGGTCCGCCATAACCGGAAGCGGGAAACCAGCCATATTCGGTTGCAAGCCATCGTTGTGCTATCAATCCCGTCCAGAAACTCGGAACGGAGGCAGCCAGCATAGCTGCGGAAATCGCGGATTGGTCAAAGAAACTTCCTCGTCTGTAAGCTGCGTAGATGCCGATAGGCACGGCGACAATCAATGCAAAAATCAACGAAAGAAGCGCTAGAAACACGGTAGGCTCGGCTCGGAGCGCGAGTACCTTCGTGACCGGTTGATTGAAGTAGAGAGAGTCTCCGAGGTCACCTCTCACCGCATTCGCAATGAAGGTAAAGTACTGAACAGCTATCGGGCGATCAAGCCCGAGCCTCGCCCGCAACTCCGCAGCCTCTTCGGGCGTAGCGTCGGGGCCGAGCATAAGAGAAGCCGGATCTCCCGGGGCCAGTCTCACAATGACGAAGGCTACGGTCAGCACGATCAGCACCACCGCGGCCATGCCGAAAAACCGCCTCAATAGATAGTGCTTCAACCTTCTCCTCCGCCTGAACTACCGATAACCACAGACGGTTTCGATCGTCCGGCCTAGCCAGGGTTACTTTATCGATGCATTCCAGAAGAACGGCCATGGATTGGGAGGGACCCCGGTAAGGCCTTTCCGCTGACCCGTCAGCGCGTTGAATGCACCAATTTTGATAAAGCCCACATCCTCGTAGTTTAGCCGCTGCATTTCGGTGAAAAGCTTCTGCCGTTCCGCTAAGTCGGTCTCTGCCGTGAACTGCGCGAGCGCGGCCTCCTTTTCCGGATTGCCCCAGCCTGTGCGAGCGGAAACGTTCCAGAGAGTGGTGAGAGCGGGTTCCGGCAAAAACGGCGAGTGCGTGATGTAGATGTCCCAAAGGTCAGGGTCGTCTCTCCGCTGGCCGAGCGTCGCCCAATCCACGACATCCATACGCACGGTAAAGCCAGATGTCTCGAATGCAAGTTTGGCCACCTCAGCCATTTTGAAGTGATACTCGTATTGCCGGGAAGTCAGGATGCGTAACGGCGCACCATCATAACCTGCTTCTTCGAGTAATGCCCTTGCCTTCTCCGAGTCGTTCTGATTGTAGAGTTCGGCTCCGCCTTCATTGTCCCATACCCAACCCTCGGGAAAGAGCGAGGCGTCAACAACGAAGAATTGCTCATCGCCCCAAGCAGCAAAAAGCATGTCGTCAATCGGCAGTGCCGCCTGAACCGCCCGGCGAATCTTCTTGTCCGTCATAAGACCCTTCTTGTGGTTGACCGCAAAAATAGGCCAGCTGAAGGGTCGGAGGATGACGGGTTCTGCAATGTCACTTTGCTCTATACGGCTAAGGGACTCGGCATTCAGTTGGTCGGCGAAATCAAACTGACCGGAAAGAAGACCTTCAAGACGCGTATTGGCATCAGGGACAGGGATGAAGCGAATCTCGTCGGGAATCTGCCGGCGGGCACCAGAATGGCCATCGGCAGGTTCGTTCCTGCTGATATAATTCTCGTAGCGCACGAGTTGCAGATACTGGTCGGGGACATGCTCTTTGATTCGATACGGCCCCGTGCCAACAACCTCATCAATGGTATCCGCAAGTATCTCTTCGGGATAGATAGCTGCCGCTGAATTCGAAAAAGCCAGCAGTGCCAAGAGGGGCGAATAAGGCTCATGGAGCGTTATCGTCACCTCGTAGGGCCCAGTTGCTTCAATCGAATCGACACGGTTTGCAACTCCCCGCCCTCTCGAAGCAACCACAAGCCAGCGGTTTAGGCAGGCGACCACATCGGCCGAATCCATCGTAGACCCGTCATGGAAAGTTATGGGGATAATATACCTTATGACTCAGAAGCCGATTCGTCTGCCGCATAACTCCTTGATGCTTATAGGAACTATTCATAATCTTGCAACATCCCGGATTAGCTCAATAAATTCTTGACTCTGCCCTCGATTCGTGCAACTATCATGTGTATAAAACGAATCATTTCTACACGAGGAATCAGGGCTATGAAACACGGTGATAACGCAGAAACACTCTCGCAAGACGACCTTCGGGCAATGTTCAAAAACGAGGATAAGGCGGTCAAATGGGTCGAAAGTATCGTATGGCGCAAGACGGGAATTGTCTGTGGCAAGTGTGGCTCGACCGAGAAGATAAAGCCCCGCGCTAACAAGAGAGAGCGGAGATACTGGTGTGGTGCTTGCCGTTCCACATTCACGGTCAAGACGAACACTCCGATGGCGGATGCGAACATTGGAGTTCGTCAATGGATCGAGGCTGCCTACTTGCTGATGACTGCTCGCTTCGGCATCTCTTCTTACCAACTCTCCAAGCAACTCGGCATTACGCAGAAGTCGGTTTGGTACCTTCTCCAACGGATTCGTCTTGCTTGTGGCGCGAACTTGGAGATGAAATTTCGCAAACTGACCGGCACTGTGGAGATTGACGAGACCTTCCTTGGTCCCGTTGTCGGTCGCATGAACGATGTCGACAAGGCGAAATGGGAAGCGAAGTGGGGCAAGAACCAGAGGGGGACGAAGGGTAAGAACATGGTTATCGGGCTGCGGGAACGTGAAACAGGTTACAGGATTTACCTTGCCTTCAAACCGAATCAGATTCCCCGCAAGCCCACGGTCGAGAAGATTATCGCCAAGTATGTCGAGCCGGGCGCAACCATCTACACGGACGAGGCGAGCTACTACACCGACCTCTGCAACTTGGGCTACAAGGCGGAAGCGGTGAAGCACAGCACTGGCAAAGAGAAGGATGCCGAAGGCAAGGATAGGGAGACTCCTTGCGAATGGGTGAAAGGTCTTGCATGGACGAATGGAATCGAGTCAGATTGGGCTGTGATGAAGAGGGCATGGAAAGGCACATACGTCCACTGGAGCACGAAGCACTGCCAACTTTACGCTAACGAGTTTTCATTCCGTTTGGACAAGGGGAATGTGAAGCGGGACACGATTGACCGTCTTGAGTCGTTGTTCTCTGCTATGGTTGGCAAGACGATAACCTACAAGGAGCTTATCAAGCGTGACACGGAAGAAAACAGAACGGGAGCAGTTAGAAGGGATCCTGCATTCAATCGCGACCTCAGGAAAGCAAGGGAAGAGCAGCAGAGGGACTGGTGGGAAGACGACTGCATCCCCTACTGAGGACGAGTTGCCCGAACCGACCGAGGATGACTTGAATAGGCGGTTTATGATTGTCGAAAACGAACATGGACAGCCAGAAATGGTTGAGGTTTTCTTTGAAAGGCTGGATGACGAGGATT
>JAPOUT010000010.1 GCA_026708545.1 Hyphomicrobiales bacterium | reverse complement strand
GCCCGAAGGGGTCAACGAGGGGCGTGGAGGCTTGCGGAATCATAACACTCCCAGTGTAGCCGATTCCCCCGCTATGTGTCACGCCTTTGCAAGGGTTCCGGCATTCGATATCCGAGTTTGATTTGTTTCGCCCTCCTATGGTAGAATCAGCCTGAGCACCCTGGGAACGCCTCTGCCTTTTAGGTATCGCGCCCAGGGTCCTAACTTTGTAACGGTAACGGTTTTAAGGGGGACTATATACAAAAGTAGCCCAATCCACTAGCATCAAAAAGGGTGACCGAGCAACCAACACCATGATTTTTCTTCACACCCTCTACACGAACATCGAAACCACGCGTAAAACCCTAGCCCCAACCAACCAAAGAAAAAGGCATAAATACCATACTCGGAAATATTAAATCTGTCCAAAAAAGCGGTAAGATTAAGCCACTTCAAAATAGCCACAATCCCGTAACCAACCAGCATAAATCCGCCGAATACTATGACCCAAAATCCAGCCCTTAGGCCGAGCAAAAAAAGATCCCAGACAAAAAATAAAACATTATATACTACATCCCACATGCCATTTTTTCCATTCTATTTTCAATTCTTATTATTATTCCTGTTTCTATCTAAAAATTTTCTTAAACCTGACACTTCCCCCTCTTCGATATAATTACCTTCGTCATCGAAGTATTTACTACATTCAAAAATTTTCCAAATATTTTTCTCTGTTCTGCTTCGTTTATGTGGCGGCCACATCTCGCTACAAACAATTAACTTGGCTGATTTGTCACCGGTAAGAGCTTTGAGTAATATAGGACTCTGTGCATTCGCATCGCTAATTAATATAGCGGCAAATACTAGGGATAACAAAATTCTCATTATCTTTCATTTCTATAATCGTTGTCAAAATCTTCAAAATGTCCGGCAGGCTCCACAGCACCCGGCATAATCATCCTTACAAAATTCGCCAACTTCTCTTGAACACTATTCCCCTCAATAGCATCATATTCCTTTTGTGTCAGTTCGAAAGTTTCTTCAAGCTCATTGTCAGTCGGGTTATGCTTTTCCTTCGGCATCTTCATCTCCTTTATTTAGGCTCCCGCCCCATCCCTCTTTTTAGCCTAATAGCCGTCTCGAATTAAGTCAGTGTATTTCAACCGTTTCTTTTTCATCTGCTTGGCAAGGTAGCCCATCTGCCTGTCTGTGTCAAAATCCCTAGACCGTGTGCGGCCTCCGAATTCGTAGAGGTATCTGTGAAGCTGTTGCTCGCTCATGTGGTAGTAAATCCCCTCGTATCCCCGCTTGACCATCGCCCACACCGACTCGATTCCATTCGTGTGAGCCATCCCGTCTACAAATTTCTTCTCTTTGTGCTTGACAGCCTTGTGCTTGTATCCCCTTTTATCGAGCCCCTTGTATCCGATCAGCTCATCCATGAATACTATCGTTCCCTCTTTCGTATTCTCAACAATGAAATTCTGCATGGTCGGCTTTTGACGATTCGGGATGACTTGCATGTGAACCTCGCCAGTCGGGCGATCCTTGATTCCGATGACGATTGACTTACCGCACCTCCCTGCATGTTGCCATACTTTTCTGCAATCTCTTTTCTCTTTTGATTGCTCATGTTTTTCACTTTACCGCCAATAAAAGGGGGTAATATACTTTATGACTCAGAAGCCCCGGTTCGTAAAACCCGTCCATAGTCGCAGAAAATTCGCCTGATTTTGCCGATTCGTGCGTCCTGTGCTAGAAGTGGTTCGCCTATGGAACCAACTGATATGGTGGACGGGGTGATTCTGCTACAAAATCCTTCCCCCGTCCGTCTCCGTTGCCATCAACAACGAAAGGAATCATTGTGAAACGTATAATTGTCTGTTCCCTTGCGGTTTTGTTTACCGCACTAACGGCATTATCTTTATCAAATTGGGAGTATGAAAAAAAAGTAGATGATTTTGATGGAGACGTGACGTATGAGGTTACATTTTCGGGTCATTCTGACGGGGGTGATTTTGCAGTTTGGATTAGTTGTAAAGAGGATAACCCTAATGATCGTGATGTTAATTTTATAATTGCTGATGTTATAGATAGTTCGAGTGAAGATCGAATACGAATAAAATTTGATTCTGAAAAGCCAGAATGGTTTGGAGTAAAATATATAGATGGTGCGAAGGCTGACATATTGTACACAAGCACAAAACGTGATTTCAAAAAACTTACTGGTAAAATGAAAGCATACTTAACTATGGAAGCGGAGATTAATATTTTCCGGCAAGGGAGACAGATTTTACCAATTGATTTGAGAGGTTTTACCCAAGAGTTCAACAAACTACCTTCGCATTGCCAATGACAATTACAAGACAAAAAGGCGCAATAAAGATGAATAAATTTTATACTTTCAACTTCCTAAATAATCTATATGTTATGGATAAAGTTGAAGTATTGGCGAAAAGTATACAAATTGAAACTCGGGGGGAGGGGGTGATCTATGAATGCTCCCAATTTCGTCAATCGAACTTTGTTTCATGGAGAAAATTTAAATTACCTTCGTTTATTGGAATCAGAATCTGTTGATGTTATAGCAACCAATCCCCCATTTTGTTTTTAAGGGCGGATCGTCAGAGTGTCGGAGACATGGATGCGTTCGCGGCGGATTTCCAAACCGATGTCGGGAAGCCGGTAGACGTATCCATGCGTCTCGATTGACTCGCCCGCGATACTTTCGGGACAGGGTTCGTTGCGCCCCGTTTTGAGATTCCCTTCCGCCGGAAAGCCTTCAATGGGTGCCGCCGCAGCAACGGTGAAACCGTCGGTGTGGAAATCAATGCCGGTATAACGTTCCATCGTGCCTGCCTCCCGAACTTGCTTTGAACATAAATGCCGGGGTAAAGTGTCTCCGGGTCGTCGCCTCTCCTATACGGGGTCACTACGTACCTAGTCCGGCGAGCCGGCTTGTAGGTCTCCGCGGCGGCGGCCCGCCTCGCGGGGCGGGCGGTCCCGACTGCGAGGTCCGGTTTCTCTCCTGCCGTCTTTGCCCGCGGCTGTCGCGGGGCCCCGGAGGAATTGCGCATTGCCGCCTGCCTGCCCCGAAGAACATCGTCCCCGGCCGACCGGCATCGGCAGCCCGGTTCGTGCCGTCCGTTTCAGGGGCGACCGGTCTCTTTCTTATGGTTAGTTGGCGTTAATAAACCAGGTTAAGGAAGCGAGAATCCTACCGGACCTGTCAATTGCGTTCAGCCGAACTCTTTCGCGGCCTTCTTCCTTGAGCGGGTCGGTATATTTTGTTCCATCCCTCCAGACAATTATGCGGAGTGAATGAGTGCCGAAAAAGTGTCCTGTCGGACCTCCTATTCTTTTGAAGCCCGCTGCGGTTCTTGTATCTTGCGGGAGCCCGCAACGACATCTGATATCATCAGGGTTAAGAGGCGTTACGCCGTCCTTCGCCGTTTTTACAACATTTATCCAAAGTGCGGGACAATTGGTGTCATCAAAGCCGACGGTAAAATCGTCGAATCTGTCCTGATACCCTTCTTCTGTTATGTGGTATCTGCCTTCCCGGTCATAAATTTCATCAAATCTATGCCATGTTTCCAAATTTTCCGGAAGCACCTGGCCTTTGTATTGAAATCTTACGCCGCATCTTGCCGGTATCGGCGGTATCGGCGTGCATCGAAACGGTCCGTTTACCTTGTTTCTCGGGTCCGGATAAAGTCCGTCCTCGCATAGACCCGGCGTGTCGGGTTGGTCATTGTCTTCTATCGTCAGGTCAAAAGACGTTTGCGTGCCGAGACCGCCCCATTCCTCCGGAAACCCTCCCCCCTTCGACAGGGTGAACGTAACCACCTCGCTCGACTCGTTCAAACCGTCATCGACAACCGCGACCGAAATCATGTGCCCGCGGCCGCCTTCGGCTATCGTAAAGCTTTGCGTCGTGAACGTGACGTCCTCGTCATCATCGTCGTTGCCCGAAGTAATCGCCACCTCGAGGGGAACACCGCCCGCGGGCGCGTCCTCCGAGAGCGTCACCTGGAATGATATCGTTCCGTCGCCCTCGTTCACCGTCCTGCCGGCTTCGGCAAACATCGCCGCTTGCTCGTTGGGCAATATCGTCAACTCGTGGGTCGTCTGCCCGTATTGCCACGGCTCCGGCAACGCCCCGGACAACGTCAGCACGATGCGCTCGGCGCCCTCGGGGAGATTGTCCTGCGTGATTGCAACGCTGAGGGTTTTCCCTTTCTCGCCCGCGGATATTTGCACGGGAGATGTGAAGGAGATGTCGTTGTCGTCGTTGCCCGCGGCCGTAACCGCGAGGCTCATTCCTTCCGTCGGCGCGCCGATTTCGCTCAAAACAATCCGCAGGTCCGTTGCGAGGTCGCTCTCGTGAACCTGCGAGGAAGAACTCTCAAAACCCGCGAAAAGATCGTCGTCCACCAGAGTCAGTTCATGGGAGTCCGGCGAACCGATGCGCCAGCCCTCCGGCAGGGGCGTTGTCGAACTCTCCGAGACGCTGATGGTGACGGTCTCGCTGCCCTCGCCGATGTTGTCGTCCGTTATGCGGACGGGAAACGTTACGCGCGTTGCTCCGGCGGGAACCCGCAGCATAGGATCTGCCGGCGCCGCGTCGGCCGGTGCGTTCGAACCAAGCGCGAGCACCAGCCCGGCGGGCGCGGGACGGTCCAGCACCAATGCCAGTTCCACCGTTCCGGCGTTCTCGTTGGCACGCGAGGACGATGTCTCAAAAGAGATGTCAATCTCGTTGGGCAGAATCGTCAACTCGTGGGTCGTTTGTCCGTATTGCCACGGCTCCGGCAACACCCCGGACAATGTCAGCACGATGCGCTCGGCATCCTCGGGAAGATTGTCCTGCGTGATCGCAACGCTGAGGGTTTTCCCTTTTTCGCCCGCGGAGATCTGCACGGGCGATGTGAAGGAGATGTCGTTGTCGTCGTTGCCGACTGCCGTAACCGCGAGGCTCATCCCTTCCTCCGGCGCGCCGACTTCGCTCAAGACAATCCGCAGTTCCGTCGCCAGGTCGCTTTCGCGAACCTGCGAGGAGGAGCGCTCAAAACCCGCGAAAAGATCGTCGTCGGTCACTATCAGGTCATGGGTGTCCTGCGAACCGATGTTCCAGCCTTCCGGCAGGGACGTCGGCGAACTCCCCAGGATGCTGATGGTAACGGTCTCGCCCAGCTCGCCGATGCCGTCGTCCGTTATGCGAACCGCAAGCGTTGCGCGCGTTGCTCCGGCGGGAATCCGCAGGCTCGGGCTTGCTGGCACCGCATCATCCGGCGAGTTTGAATCAAACGCCAGCACCAGCCCGTCGGGCGCGGGACGGTTCAGCCGCAAGGCCACATTGATGGTTCCTTCGCCCTCTTCGACTTCGGTTGACGGTGTCTCAAAAGCGATTTCGTTTTCGTTGGGCAGAATCGTCAACTCGTGGGTCGTTTGTCCGTATTGCCACGACTCCGGCAATGTTCCGGACAACGTCAGCACGATGCGCTCGGCGCCCTCGGGGAGATTGTCCTGCGTGATCGCAACGCTGAGGGTTTTTCTTTTCTCGCCCGCGGATACAGGCACGAGCGTCGCAAAGGAGATGTCGTTGTCGTCGTTGCCCTGCGCGGTGACCGTGAGGCTGATTCCCCCGTCCGGCGCGCCGATTTCGCTCAGTATGATGCCGATGTCGGTCGAGAGGTCGCTCTCGCGAACCTGCGAGGAGGAGCGTTCAAAACCCGCGAAAAGATCGTCGTCCACCAAAGTCAATTCATGCTCGTCCGGCGAACCGATGCGCCAGCCCTCCGGCAGGGGCGTCGTCGAACTCTCCGATACGCTGATGGTGACGGTCTCGCTGCCTTCGCCGATGTCGTCGCCCGTTATGCGAACGGGAAACGTCACGCGCGTCGCCCCGGCGGGAACCCGCAGCACCGGGCTTGCCGGCGCCGCATCGGCCGGCGCGCTCGAGCGAAGTGCGAGCACCAGCCCGGCGGGCGCGGGACGGTCCAGCACCAATGCCAGTTCGACCGTTCCGGCGTTTTCGGCGACGCGCGAGGACGACGTCTCAAAGGCAACGTCAATCTCGTTGGGCAGAATCGTCAACTCGTGGGTCGTTTGTCCGTACTGCCACGACTCCGGCAATGTTCCGGACAACGCCAGCACGATGCGCTCGACTCCCTCGGGGAGATTGTCCTGCGTGATCGCAACGCTGAGGGTTTTTCTTTTCTCGCCCGCGGATACAGGCACGAGCGTCGCAAAGGAGATGTCGTTGTCGTCGTTGCCCTGCGCGGTGACCGTGAGGCTGATTCCCCCGTCCGGCGCGCCGATTTCGCTCAGTATGATGCCGATGTCGGTCGAGAGGTCGCTCTCGCGAACCTGCGAGGAGGAGCGTTCAAAACCCACGAAAAGATCATCGTCCACCAGAGTCAATTCATGGGCGTCCGGCGAACCGATGCGCCAGCCCTCCGGCAGGGGCGTTGTCGAATTCTCCGAGATGCCGATGGTGACGGTTTCGCTTCCCTCGCCGATGTTGTCGTCCGTTATGCGGACGGGAAACGTCACGCGCGTCGCCCCGGGGGGAATCCGCAGCACCGGGCTTGCCGGCGCCGCATCGGCCGGCGCGCTGGAACGAAGTGCGAGCACCAGCCCGGCGGGCGCGGGACGGTCCAGCACCAATGCCAGTTCGACCGTTCCGGCGTTTTCGGCTACGCGCGAGGACGGCGTTTCGAAAGCGATGCCGGTTTCGTTGGGCAGAATCGTCAGGTCGTGGGTTTTCTGCGTGTATTTCCACGGCTCCGGCAGCTGCCCGGACAAAGTCAGGCGGATGCGCTCGGCGTCTTCGGCGATGCCGTCCTGCGCGATCATGACATTGAGAGTTTTTGAATTCTCGCCCGCGGATATCGGCACGAGCGTTGCAAAGGAGATGTCGTTGTCGTCGTTGCCCTGCGCCGTAACCGAGAGGTTGATTCCGCCCGTCGGCGCGCCGATATCGCTTAGCGTGATTTCAATGCCCGTCGAGAGGTCGCTCTCGCGAACCTGTGAACTCGAATGCCGGAAGCCCAGGCTGAAATCATTGTCCTTAATCGTCAATCTGTGGGCGGACTGCGGACCGACGTTCCAGCCCTTCGGCATGGAATCCGCCCCCGCGTCAAAGATGCGGATGGTTGCAACCTCGTCGCCCTCGTCGAGTTTGTCGTCGATGATTTCCACCGGAAGATTGACTCGCCGCACCCCTTCGGGAACCGTGAGCGTCGAATGCACCGGCACCGCGTCTTCGCCCAGGTCCGATGATATGTTCAGCACCAGCCCCGCGGGCGCCGGTCCGTTCAGAACCAAGGCCAGATTCACGATGCCGGCGTCTTCGCCGACTTCCGAAGAGGACAACTCGAAGGCAATGTCGAGGTCATGGGGCTGAATCATCAGCACATGCTCGCGCCGGTTGATCCGCCATCCCTCCGGCAGGCCTTCCCGGGGCTCCGCGAGGGTTATCCGCACCATCTCGGTGCCTTCGGGAACATGGTCGTCGATCACCGAGACGCGAATGTGCTGGCCGTCTTGCGCGCCCTCGACTATCCGCATCGAAGCGTCCGTTGTGACGTCTTCCTCCTTGTCGTCCGAGGATGTCACCAGAAGAACGAACCCGCCCGCGGGAGCCGGCTCGCCCAGTGCCAGGGGAATGTCCACGTCAATGCCTTCGGTCACGGGCGTCGATTCCGTCGCGAACCCGACGCGCGAATTATCGCTTGCGCCGATCACCACCCGCGCGCGATGGGGGTTGCCGCGGGAGACCAGGAAGAAGGACTCCTGCGAAACCTTCAACTCAAGAACGAGAACCTCGTCGGGCTCGCTCCTGTCGTCATCGGCGATGTTGACCGCCGCCGTCGCCGACAACGCGCCCGCCGGAACCGTGATGCCCGGAGGCAGCGTGTAGTCGTCCGCCTGCGCCGTGCCGCCCGTCGCCGCAGCCACCGAAAAGAAAACATCCTCTTCGATCACCTCGCTCAAAACCACCCGCACGGTTACATCGCCGCCTTCCTCCACGCGGGCGGGCGTCGCCGCCAGCGTTGCGCTCACCCGCGCGCGCGCAAGGCGCTCCTCGTAGAGAATGCGCTTCTCCCTGTCGACGATGCGCCAGAGGTCCGGCGCCCTCCCGCCGCTGCCTCCCCCTCCGATGCCTTCCATCCCCGGCAGGGAATAGCGGAACGCCAGGCCCAGGTTCCAATCCTCGTCCACCGAGCGGTCGTTGTGGTATTCATAGCCGGCCTTGAAAAACACGCCGGGATAAATCTCGTAGCCGGCCGATATGCTTGCCGACCGGCGCCGTCCCGAACCTTTTCCGTCCAGCTCGCCGTCGAAGACCCAGGTTCCGAAGGCGCCGCCCACGTGCACGCGCTCCCATGTGAAAGACCAGCGCAGGTCCCAGCCCTCCAGCGCGCGCTCCTCGTAGCCGGTGCGGCCCCTGCGCCACTCCTTCCTGCCCGGCGGCGGGAAGTAATAGTTCAAGCCCCCGTAGAAAATGTCGTTCTGCACATCCGCGCCGACGCCCAAACGCGCATGCTCGCGCTGGAAGTTGTAGTCGAAAAAGAACGAACCTCCCAAAATCCAGTCCCGCGAGACATGGCCGCGATACACCAGCCCGGTGTTGCTGTCCGCGCGCAGTTCGTTGTTCCTGCCTTCCCAAAAGGTGATGCCCTGCTGGAGGAACAAGGCGCGCCCGGTGCCGTTATCGTGCAGCACCCCGCCAACCGGCAGTATCGTGTCCAGCCCGCCGCGGAAATCTCCGCCAAGCTCCCAGGACAGGTCCGACTCCAGGCGGAATTCCTGGTCGAATGCACGCAAGCCGCCCCGGCGCAGCGAGTCCTCAATGGTGCCAACGAGCATCCTCGAGGCTGCCGCGCGAAGGGCGCGCGTGCCGCAATCGAGATAGTCGCGCCGCGCGCCGCCGGTCGCGTAGCCGCCGGCTAGCGCGTTTTTGGCGGCCTGCCCGTCGTCGCCCGCATCGGCGCAACCGAGCACGCCGCTCCAAAGCCTCTCCATATCGAGGGCCGAGCGCCAGGGCGCGACATCGTCCGCCCCCGAGGAGGAGGGCGGCAGCGCAAAGGGAAGCAACAGCGCAAAACATGCCGGCCGCAGGATGCGCCCGAAGAGGGCGCGCATGCGAAGGACGGCTGCCGCGCCCGCCGGGAAAGCCTTTCCCGGTGCCGCCGTCCCGCCGCGCGGCCGGGCGAATTGTTCCTTTTGTTTCCCGCCGGTTTCGGGCGCCGGAGGATGCAATCCCCCTGTTCCGGTCTTTTCCGGGTTTCCTGGCATCCCCATGGCGCGACCCTTGCTCTCGCTTTGCATGGCCGCAAACTCAGGAGGGTGTCACATAGAGTATCCCGTGAGTTGGATGGAATTTAGTTGTGGGGAAGCGGTTTTCCGTTGCCGGAATTTCCCGGGATTGTTGCAATCGTGCAACAATTCGCCCGTCCGGCCGGATAACATTGCCGAAGAGGGCGCCGACGAGGCGCGACTCCGGACTCTTTGCTGTTACTTTTCTACTCATACGCTACACTCAATACTCGGCGGACGCACAGCAATTCCGGCAAACCACGCGGTTTTCCGCTCCGGGCGGCCGCCCGGGGCCACCGGCTTCTGCCATGCCGATCCGTCTTTCTTTCTCCGACAACCAAAAACTCAAAAACCGAGACGCTTGAGGGGCAAGAGCCTCCCACGCTTCTCTTGTCGGTTCAGCATGGTTTATATCCCTTTTTGCAAGAAATTTCAAGGGATTATTTGCCGCTTTTTATCCTTGCACTCGATTCGCGCCGTGCGCGCACGTTCGGCAGCCGGAAAATTGCCGGAAAACCGCCAAAAATGGCCGGTTTTCCCCTGATTCGCATGATTCGCATCCACCCCCGAAATACGGGCGCGCCCGGCCGCAAGCCGATTCGATTCGGGAATTTTCTCCAACGGAACTTTTGCGGCGCTTTTGTCCGCAAGTTTTCATTTATTTTTCGGAGAGCTTGATTCGCTCTTCCCTCCCGCAGTAGAGTGGGCTTCTGCACCCTGGGAACGCCTCTGTCCTCCTGGTAAAGGTTATCGCGCCCGGGGTTTTAACGGTGACAGTGTGCCATTTTCGCATCCGCGTGGACTTGCACGCCCGCGCTTTTGCCAGCGTTCCGGGAGTCGCTTGACCCGCTCTCCCGGCCTTCAGCACTTTATGGTTGCGGCTGCAGGACTTGAACCTGCATCTCCCCTAGAGTATGCTAACGTACAGCCTGTATGTTAGCGGTGGGGTGCTCTATCCGTTAAGCTAAGCCGCGTTGTTGTCCTCCATTTGCCTAAGGTGAAATGTCATCGGGCAGTTCTATTTCTGGGGTCAGTTTGAATCTGTGACTGCCCCGAGCAACAGGGTTATCGAATCGCATCTCTGTGACAGCCAAAGCTTCACGTATGGCATTCATTATCTGGTCTATCTCTTGCTGCTCCCACTCATATATATCAGCATTGGAGAGGCTACCTATTGAGCGTATTGCGGCGAGTGTCCTATCCACTCTTTTTTCCGCAAGTTGGCGAAATTTTTTACGTTTTGGAGACATTTTCACAATTTTTCACTCTCTGTTTCTTTGTTTGAATATCGAATCATTCGATGAAATTATTCTCGCAAACAATTTCAGAGATTGCAATAGCCTTTCTGAAAATTTCTGAAAATTTTTGAAAACCTCGGAAAGTGGCGGTTTTTTTATAAATTATAGGAAAGCTTCACTCCTGATTCGTTTTAAGGAGCTAGTGACGACAACCCAATTGAACCGATTCGACAAATGATAATGCAGGGTATTATCGACATCCGTTTCCATGCTGTATCCCTGAAGCCATCACACAACGACTATGGGATGGTCTAGACATCCTCGAATTAATTCAGAACTGATTCGCTTATAAAAGGAGGATTGCCAACATCAATGGCATGGATGTGGACGGAGGCGGCGGGTGTCTGTTTTGCACGCTAATCAGGTTTTGTGCCGTACCCTGATAAAGTTTCACATCCACCCAGGTTTGCTCGCTCGCGCTCTTGCCAGCGCTTCGGGAACCACGTGGACGAGCCGCTCGACCCACTCCGCTCGGCCTTCGGCGCTTTGGAGATGGTCCTGGCGGATTTCCAAAGTGACGTTGAGGAGTCCGCGCTCGTATCCGTGCGTCTCGATTGATTCGCCCGCAATGCCTCCGGGGTAGGGCTCGTTGCACCCCACTTCGAGATTCCCTTCCGCCCGAAGGCCCTCAATGAGCGCGACGGCGAACCGGTCGTCGATTCCATGGAGCAATCCGGCATCCCACGGGCGCCGCCATCCCTTCCATATCGGCGTGAAACTATGCAACGAAAACAGCGCGAACGGACGCTCGCCCTCCAACGCGTCAATGCGCCGGTCGATCTCGTTGCGATAGGGGGCGTAGTATTTGTCGATGCGCTCCTGCCACTGCTTCTTGTCGTCATGGGGATCAACGTGCCGGTTGCCCGGGATGACTTCGCCGTCGGAGAGTTTCATCACCAGGGTGGGATCATCGAGTCCCCGGTTGGCGTCAATCAACAGCCGCGAGAATCCGGCAAGCAGGCCGACGCAGTTGAGACGTTCGGCCAGCGCGGCAGCCACCTCCCCGGCGCCGATGTCGTAGGCGATGTGGCGCTCGAGGGATTCGGGAGGCAGTCCCAGCCGGCCGTAATGTTCGGGGATGAAATTGGAGGCATGGTCGCAGATAATCAGCAGGTCGGATTTGGCCCCGCCGTTTCGAATCGAGAAAGGCGGCGCATTCATCGTCTTAAACAAAGGGGTTGTGAAAAATCTCGCATTGATGCTATGCTAGCGCCCATGGCGAGAGCGTTCCAGATATTTCGGCGAGTTTCGTTATGACGCATAGGCTTCCCGTTTTCATATTCTTTTTTGTCTGCCTTTTTGCAATGCTTTCGCGTGCGGAGGCGGGGTTTCAGGTTTGCAACCAAACAAACAATCCTGTCGGGGTGGCCATAGGACACCACAACCTCACGAGCTGGTCGTCGTTGGGCTGGTGGAATTTGCGGCCGCAACAATGTCAGGACATTTTGGTCGGGGAGTTGATCTCCCGCTACTATTATCTCTATGCCGCCGACTATAATCAAGCGGGAGAATGGAGCGGCGACATCCCCATGTGCATTGAATATCAGCCTTTTGAGATTGAAGGCGTCGGCGATTGCGCCACCCGCGGCCATGAGCAGGTGCTGTTTTACGAAATTGACACCGGCGAGGAGAAGGACTGGACGGAAGATTTAACGATTGCCGGGCGTGTCATCACAGGGTCGCGCGGTCTTCCGTAAAGGCCGCATGAAAAGGGGTCGCGTCCCGGCTTCGTGAAATTCCGATTTCAAGACAAGAAGGTTTTGTTTCTACGGCGCAGGAGAGGGTCCGGCAACGGCGGTTTCCAATCCCGGTTTTCACACCGGGAGTTCAGGGGAGTCCGGCGCGGCGTGAAATTCACATCTGCACGCATAACCGCAGGAATGAAAAGAACTTGTCATTGCCGTATAATGGCAAGAAGGGACGCGTAGTTCCCTTGAAGAGTTTGGAGGCGCTGCCATGGCCACAGCAGACCAGATAAAATCATTGATACGATCTCATTTCTCGGACGAGCCCGAGCGGTTTTATACGATCGCGTTGCAGGTTGCCGCACATGAGGCCAAAAAGGGGCATTCCGATCTTGCTCACGACATCCGCAACATTGTTGACGTGGAGCGCAAGAAACGCGGCCCGCGCGTACTATCGTTTCCACAAGATTTAAAAGGATTGGTGCTCACCGAAGAGCCGGAGACATCCAAGCAGGTTCTTGTAGTGAGTGATGATATTCAAGGGCGAATCAATCAAGTGATTCATGAGTATCGCCAGCGATCTAAATTAAAATCTCATGGGCTGTCCCACCGTCGGAAAATTCTACTCATTGGCCCGCCCGGAACAGGAAAAACAATGACCGCCAAGGTGTTCGCGCACGAGATGAAAATTCCGTTGAATACTGTCCAGGTGGATCGTTTGGTGACCAAATTTATGGGCGAAACAAGCGCAAAGCTGAGGCAGATCTTCAATTTTATGCAAGAAAATCTGGGCGTGTACTTCTTTGATGAATTTGACGCCATAGGCGGCGAGCGTTCCATGGATAATGATGTCGGAGAAATGCGAAGGGTTCTGAATGCCTTTCTGCAGTTCATCGAGCAAGACACTTCGGACAGCATTATCATTGCAGCCACCAACAACCCGCAACTTTTGGACAGGGCGCTGTTTAGAAGGTTTGATGATGTTCTTTATTATGAAAGGCCTGCAGACAAAGAGAAGCAAGCCCTAATTTCATGGGATAGCTACTTAAGTAGCCGATTCGCCTTGAAAACCTAGCACGTATCGGGGTCTGCCAGTATCAAAAAAAGATGTTGACTCTAGGTTGTCAATGGTCTAACCTGATTCTAATAAAACTAGACAAGCATCAAGGATAGACCGATGACAAACACACGTAAGAAACTGACCCTTCCCGAAGCCCGCAAACTCTTCGCCACGGAGAGAGCAGCCCTGAATTTCTTTATCAATGCCTTTTTCGGTGGCAAGGATAAGATACACTGCACCCGTTGCGGTTCCACCAACATCAACCTGAAGGCAAAGCACCCTACGATGCCCTGGAGATGCCGGGATTGCCGCAAGCACTTTTCCATTCGCACCAACACGGTCATGGAGCGTTCCAAACTTCCCCTGACGGAATGGGCGGAGATGCTGTTTACCATGTCGAGCGAGTTGCGTTCCCGTCCTGCTAAGAAGGTTATGAATGACTTCGGTCACACCTACAAGACAGCTTGGCACATGAACCACAGGATTCGTACTGCCTTCGCAAACAACAATGCAGGTCTCGGTAAGTTCAAGGGAACGGTGGAGATTGACGAAACGGCTATCGGTGGGAAGGCGAAGTTTATGTCCCCTAAGACGAAGCGAAATTTCAAAGAGCGTGGTGGCGGCACTGGCTGGGGTGGGAAGGTTATCCTTGCAGCCGCGAAGGAGAGGGAGACTGGCAAGATCGTCCCGAAGGTGATACAGGCGAGGGATAAGGAAACCTTGCAGGGCTTGGTGTATGCAACAACCTTGCCCGGTGCAACGGTGATGACGGATGAGGCACGAGGCTACAAGGGCATGACGAATCGGGAACACCTTGCAGTCAATCACTCGGCAAAGAAGTATGTTGATGGTCAGGCGCATGTTGCCGGAGTCGAGTCGTTCTGGTCGACATTCAAACACGGCATAAGCGGGAGCTTCTACAAGATTAGCCCGAAGCACACAGAACTTTACGCGCAGGAGTTTGCAGGTCGGCAGAATGACAGGAACGAGGACACCTTCGAACAGATGGACAAACTGGCGAAGGGCATGCGTGGCGTGAAACTTCCCTACAATGTGCTGATTGCAGACAGGGGATTGGATAACTTCGCCCGTCCTATCGGTGGTTCCATCAAGGAGCAGATTCTCTTCACCAGAAAGAAGATAAGGGCATTGAAGGCTGCGGAAAAGACGAAGGGGCTGGATGCTCTTTACAAGGAATTGAAGGAGCTGAAAAAGCTTGATGCAGAGGAAAAAGCGGCATACGTTCAGGAGCAACAGCCGAAGGTGGATCCTCTGCCTGATGACGAGATTCCCTTCTAGGATTAACACATGGATGGAGAAGCACATGAATGAAAAACTGATTGACTTGGATGAGCTGTATGCGGATGTGAAGCAAATGGCAATAACTCCGGACTTCAAAGAACGAAAAGAAAAAGGAAATAAAGATGCCGGTAGGAACGAAAAGGAAAACAGCAAAAAGAACGCGGGTAATGAGGGAGGACGGACCAGACCCAATTGATGTTCATGTGGGTGAGAACATCAAAAAGGTTCGAGGGCTTAAAGGTATCACGCAACGAGAACTGGCAGAACGAAGTGGAGTAATGTTCCAACAAATTCAAAAATATGAAGCAGGGCATAATCGGGTATCATGTAGCCGATTGGTGATGATAGCGAAATCGTTGGGAGTCCCTCCTGCTGTGTTATTCGGTAAGTATTCTGGGAAAAATAACCCTGAAATAGCCGTTATCAATAATCGTCAGGCTATCAGGTATATCAATGACTTTAACAACCTGGATGATGAAGAGCAGAAACTATTGAAATTGTTTATGAATACGTTGAAGGCGTTGAAGAGGAAGAAGGGCTAGGGGATTGTTATCGGATATTTAGAGGAGGAAGCACCCCTCCATTTTTCGTCATCATATTTTTTACCCGCAAGTGACAACTCTTTACGGCTTCCCTTGTTCGTTCAGCTATCTTCTTATCATGCATCCAATTGTTCTTTTTATTGTAATCCCATAAACCCCGTATCGTTCTGTGGTCTTTTTTTATGTTATTGCATGGGGGGCATAGCAGGATTCGATTGGAGAGGTCATTTGCTCCCCCGTCTGCTTTCGGGTTTATGTGGTCTAGTTGCATAAATCGGTGATATACGCTTCGTCCACAGCCACCACAATATGCCTCGTCTTTCTTTTCCGATATCTGTTCGTTATAGGCAAGTTCTAATACCATTCTACCCTTTGGTATTTTCTGCCAGGGCTCCTTATCAACATTATAGCGGACAATCGACTCTTGATATGGAGATGCAGGTTCTCCCCTATATGGGTTTTCAATCTGGGAAGTGTCGGTAATTTTTGTTATCTTCCCTAAATCAAACATCGGTAATTCACCTTCCCGTTTTTTCAAACCAGTCGAACCTTCTAATTCGACTCCTTTCATATTCACAAGTCGATGTTCAACCGTGTCATAAACCTCTTCCCATAAATCAATTCCTATCCATTCTCGCCCTGTTGTTTCTGCTGCTATCAATGTCGTTGCACACCCACAAAACGGATCCAACACAACCTCTCCTGGATTACTGGATGCTTCTATAATCCGTTTATAGAGGGATAAAGGTTTTTGCGTAGGGTAACCCTTCGCATCTTTTCGTTCTTTTGATGAAGGGGCGATTGCTTGTATTACCCACCAATCCTCGGGATGTTTTCCTTTTTCATTCGGTCGGTATCCAGAATAAACCTTATTAGTTCTGTAAGATTTATCATAACGACTCGGAGAAGATTCCATTACCGAATCTGAGTAGGGAATTCGAACTTTATCAAGATTAAATGTATATTCATCACTTTTAGAATAACGAAAAATTATATCGTGTTTATTTGCAAAATCGTTTGTTGGAACTCCACCACCACTGTAACACCAAACAATTTCATTCCTAAAATTTTCTTTGCCGAATATCACATCCATAATCATTTTTAAATAATGCGAAGCTGTCCGATCACAATGAAGATATATTGTTCCTGTCGACTTAAGAACCCGCTTCATTGATAACAACCGCACTGCCATATAACAGAGATATGCACCCATAGCATCCGAGTGTGCATCACGAATTCCTCGAATGGCAGTTATCAAATTCGTATCGTCAAGCTCGTCAAGCCATGCATCTTGGACGTTATCTTTCCAACTCCATCTATCTACAAAACTTCCACCACTTTTTTCTCTTTTAAGTGAACTAGGCGTAGCATGGAAGTCTCGACCCTTGTTAAACGGTGGGTCAGTCGCAATCAGATCAACAGATTCAGATTCCAATAAACGAAGATAATCCAGATTGTCCCCCTGAAATAGGGTTCGATTGACGAAATTGGGGGTACTCATAGATTACCCCCCCCCCCCCCCATTCTCGATTTGTTCTCCTTTCCATTGCTACAACCTCTTCAATAACATACAAGTTATTTAGGATCGTTTTGAATGTATAAATACTTGGTCTTTGCATTGTAATCGTCATTGGCAATCTGGGACGAGCCCGCATCGGCTCACACCCTGCGAATCACCCTAACGCGAGGGGGGCATATTTACAACTGCGAATCGATTGACAAGTGAAAACCCTGCGTATATCGTAGGGTTCGTAGCGGCTACTTAAGTAGCTATCCCATCTAATTTCCAACAGGCTGGGAACATTCAAATCCGTCCGGTTTGATTGGAAAACCGTTTTGGAAAAATCATCCGGTTTAAGCCATTCGGAAATAGTGCTTGCGTGCAA
>JAPOUT010000005.1 GCA_026708545.1 Hyphomicrobiales bacterium | reverse complement strand
CTTTGGGTTGGTTTGCAGACCTTACCATTGGGCCCCGGTTCCACCCGGGACTCAAGTTTTTTTTTTGCGGCTAGTTCGGACACTTGCGAGATTTCAGAAAATTTTCGGCAGAATTTGGGCGGTTTTTCGCTGCAAAATAGGCGAAAATTGGCCGAATCGGCACAAACCAGAACTCCGCCGTGCAACTCCGGGCACACGGAGGATGCATGATAGCCCGCGGCGACCCCCCGGTTATGTTCCCGAAGCCCGAAATATCACGTGCGGGCGGCCTCAAACTTTTCCCAAGCTTTCCGAAAAGCCTCAAAATCAAAATCCGCCGCCCGCGCCGGTTCAATGACCAGTTTTTCGGTTTCGACCATCTTCGCGATGGCAGCTTCCAAATTCGGAATCACATCGGCGGGAATTGAAACCGCGCCATGACGGTCGGCATGAACCAAGTCGCCGTCCTTGACCGCCATGGAAAAAATCTTCACGGGCGTGCCGAACTCGCGGACATGGACGAACGCATGGGAAGGGCCGATTGACCCGGCTATTACGGGAAAATCATCGGCCAAATCGCCAAGATCACGCATCACCCCATTGGTCAGCGCGCCGGAAAGACCGAAGCCTTTATGGACGGTGGTGTTGATCTCACCCCAGAACGCGCCGACGGCATCCGGAAAATCCACATCCTCAACCACCGCCACGGCAGGGCGCGGACCTTCGGACATATGCTTGTAATAATCCATGCGGCGGGACCTGACCTTTTCGGGCGCATCCATGGGCGGCTCCAGGGCGGCAATCTTGGCGGTTCGCGCGTAGCCGACAATCGCGGATGCCGCCGGATCCGAAGACAGCATCGTGCCGCGGGTAAAGGCGTTGAAACCGCGTTTGCCCTGGGCGGTTTCTATCGCATTGCAAACGCTCGGCGTATCGATGCGGCGCAACAACGCCAGTAGTGTTTCGTCCATTATGCCTCCAGCCAGCGTTGCAACGCCGCGGTTGTCTCAACGGGATTTTCCAAACAGGGCAGATGCCCCGCGCAATTTATTGTCACCAGTTCCGCGCCGGGAATCAAGTCGTGCATGGCGCGGTGCATTTCCGCTGGGCAAAGCATGTCTTCGGCGCCATGGAGAATCAGCACCGGCACCGTAACCTCGGCGAGCGTTGCACTCTGGTCGGGTCGACCGGCCAGGGCCCGGGACTGCTGAACGAAAACTTCATCGCCGAGATCAAGCGCCATCGACATGCATACATCGAGAATCGCCGCGCGATTGGGCGTGTCGGCCAGATAGTGCGGCTTCATGTCGTCGCGCATCACATCACACAAGCCACCCAATCTAACTTTCGAAATCTGGCCGTCACGAATTGCCCGTCGATCCGGCGCTTCGGCAAAGGGGTTGGTATCCATCAGCGCCAGCCGGGTGACTCGATTCCGGTCCTGGCGCATAATCTCCATAGCGACAATGCCGCCCATGGACAATCCCGCCAGCGCAAAACGCTCCGGCGCATCATCGAGAATCATACGTGCCAGACCGGCAACGCTATCGGCGCCATGGAGAGGCGGGACGACGACATCGCGCGACTTCTCCAAGACGGCAATCTGCGGAGCGAACAATCGATGGTCGCACATCATCCCCGGCAGCATTAACAAAAGTTCGCAGGTCAAGCGTCACTCCTTCAAACGCGGCTTGAAACCAGCGCCGCACCTTCGGCAAGGCTGGCCAGTTTTGCATAGGCAATGTCGGGGTCAACCGCACCGAAACCGGCAAACGTTCCAAAACCGCAATCAGAACCCGCAATAACGCGATCGGCTCCGACAATGTCGACAAAACGTCCGATCCGTTGCGCAACCAGTTCGGGATGCTCGACAAAATTAGTGGTGGTATCGACAACCCCGGGCACGAGAATCTTGTCATCGGGAATTTCAGATTTACGGTCGCGAAAGACCGTCCATTCGTGGGCATGGCGCGGATTTGACGTTTCAAACAGGATATAGCGCGACCGGGTGCTCATCAGGGTCGAGAACACCTTGTCCATGCCGATGTCGCAGACGTGCGGGCCTTCGTAATTGCCCCAGCAGATATGCACCCGCACATTCCGGGGATCAATATCCCTCAGCGCGTGGTTGAGTGCTTCAACATGCATGCTGGCAACGGCAACAAACTCATCATCACCGAGATCGCCGAACAACATGTGCCGTGACAGAGCAAGATCGGGACAATCCAGTTGCAGGTCAAGGCCGGCGCCGACAATGGTTTCATATTCGGCCTTCATGGCATCGGCGAGAGCGGCGAGATAGTCTTCGCGATTAGCGTAATATTCGTTCTGAAGAAACAGCGATATCACACCCGGCGACGCCGCATTCATAAAGCCGCGGGTTACGCCATGCGCCGCCATTGCGCTTTTCAAGTTGTTGATGTCACTGTTTAGTTCGTCCTGGCCTTTGGATTCAACGGGGCCCGTGCACATCGGCCGCGCATATTGGGGCGTGCCGCCTTCATCGGCAAGACGTTTGAGAAACCCCGGAAAGAGTTTCAGGTCGCCCGGCGCGTTGCGCGGACTATCGCCGGAAAAACCGGTGTAGCGATCCTTAACGTAAGTGGCATAAGAAATCTTCGACGTTTCACCGTCGGAAACGATATCGACCCCCGCCTCGACCTGGCGCCGCACGGTTTCGGCGCAAGCCGCCGTCATGCAGGCGTCAAAAGCCGCCCGGTCGTAAGGCTTTTCGTTTTCACGGGCGAAAATAAAATCCACCACCTCCTGGCTGCGCGGCAGCGAGCCTACGTGGCTTGTCATGATTTTGGACATTTTAATCTCTTCCTTCTATCGTCAGCGGCGCAACGGCGCCGCGGTTTCAAAATCCATGGTCGGTCCGGCCTCGTCATCCGTATTACGCACGCGGAACAAGCTGGACTCGCCGCTCATGGCGGGCATCAACCGGCGCGACAGCCCCGGCGGCACGGCAAAAACATCGCCTGGCGCCAAAGTCGTACGGCCGTCTTCCCACTGCACCGTCCAATGGCCGCGCATGACCATAAGAACTTCATGCCGGTCGGTGCTGTAGGACGCATCATTGAGCGAACCGTCCCGAACCAACTCAAGGGTAAAGCCGGGCCGGTCTTTCAGTATGCCTTCTGCGCCGATTACCGGAGCCGGACGGCAATCGGCGAGCGCCATCATGTCCCAGTAGCGGGCAACGAAGCGCGGTACGAATTCATCGGTGCCGACCTTGGGGAAAAGCGCCATCTCGTCATCATTAAGCGTCGGCATTGGGTCCATTCCTTCGGGCAGCGTTTCGCCTTTCTTTCTGTCATAGAGCACGCCGTTTCGGCCGAGAACAAGTCCGTGGTTTCGGGCTTCCTCAATCACTTGCGGTGCCCAGACGACGCCGCCTCCGGCGTCATTACCGCCGAGGATGGACATAATCATGCTGTAATCCGTGCCTATATTTTCAAAGCCTCGGAAAACGCCCGTCGGGATGTTAATGACATCGCCTTCATTCAGAACGACCTCGCCGTCCGTGCCGGTGCTGCCCCAAAAGAACCGCCAACGTCCGGACAAAACGAAAAACACTTCGGCAGTGCGGTGGACATGAAGGGAGTTGCGGCATTTCGGCGGCTGGCCCGCCGCACCGATATTAAATCCGGGCGTTTCCTTAATATGGACATGCTGGTTGACGGATTCGGAAACGCCGCCTCCGATGATGGTGAAATTTTCCTTCCGGTCCGAACCCGGAGTATGGGAATCGATGAAAGCCGTTCGGCACGGCACCAAGTCGCCATAGCGGACAATGCGGGATTCCATATCATGTGCGGTCATGGACTGTATACTCTTTGCTCCCTTATCAACCGACCTGCATCAATATCTGCTTCCAGATTGCAACTTCGTCATAAAGCGCAAACTCGCGGCGGATCTTCGGCTCGTCGGCAACCAGCGCGCCAAACTCGGCGTGGCACATGCCCATGATATAGACATCGGCACCGGTCGGTTTGCCGAAACATCCTAGACCGTCATGCCTGCCCTGCAGCGACCAGCGGAGAGCGGCACGCGGCGGCATCATCGCATCATCACGTCCAATCTGGTGTTCGATGTTGAATTCAGCCGTCGGAAACGCCGCCTTCAGACCAACCCAAAAACGGTCAACCCCGTCCCAACCGCGGACACTCGCTGACCCCGGATATTCGCCCCCGACGGCCCTGTCATAGGCTTTGGGGACTACCGCCAAATCGGCATTCATGATCCGCATCAGCACATCGGCGTAACGCCGACCCCATTCATCGTCATTACCGCGTCCGGTATAGGGACCAACGATGTCGGTGGCCGGGGTCAGCGGCTTTCCGCAATGCTCGGTGCCGCCCTCGTCGGCAATTAATCTTGCCGCCACCTCGCGGGGCGTCCATCCCATTTGCCTGGCAATGCCGCCGTAATCGCGCACCAGCCATTCATCGGTGATAGCATTGTTAATCGCATAGCAATCGGCGATGGCACGGAAATGCACAACCTTGCCCGTCGGCTCTCCGAACATGCCGGCGCCGAGATTGGTGCCGGTGCAATAAAGCCGGTGCGAACTGAGCATGCCGTCCGTATCATTGCCACTCCAGATTACATCCTCGCCGAGCAATTGGCGGTCGGGAAATTCTGCCAGGGTCGACATGGTATTGGCGATGACTTCCCGGTTGCCCCGGCACACTCCGAGCGGCATCCGCAGCACCATGTCCTTGCCGTAATATTCATTCAAAGTCGCGACTCCCCGGTCTTCCCAAATTTCCTTGGTAATGCCGAGAATGTAATCCGGAAAATCTTTGAATTTCTGACTGAAACCTTTCATATCTCACTTCCTTTACCGAGAAACTATACAACATCGCAACCAAAAGTAGCAGGCTTACTCCTGAAGCCTGTGAAAATTAATTTGGCAACCGCTTAGGGATGAAGAAAACAGGGGGTAGTCCTTGGGTCCCTATCCATTTTCGCGTGGAGAAAGACGGTCGGCCGCATCCGAATTATCCTCCGCAATATAGTCCGCATAACCATCCAAATCGGCCACCGCCTCCGGACGAATTCTGTATATGCCGACTGTCACTTAGACATTCGTTTTCGCAACGCTTCCTTCTTGCGGTCCCAAAACCCCGCATCGGGCGCAACAGGCTCCCCGCTCGCCAGTCCCTCCAAGAGTAGATTTTCAATCCGGACCCTCTCTTGGTAATCGCGAATGAGGGCTGAAATAAAAGCACCCGTATCAGTAATCTGGCCGGACCGGACCGCTTCATCAATCCATAACCGAACATCAAACTCCAGAGATGCGGTCAATTGCTCGGTGGCCGCAGTTTGCTCGGTAGCCATGGCTACAATCCTTTCTTTTCGCCCACAGGCTGCCTATGATAACTTGACATATGTTAAATTCAAGTTCTTTTGGGAACCATGTCATTGGAGAATTACAGTTGAATTTCTCGAAATTTTTCTAAATTTCATCGCAAACCGCCATATTTTCCAAAGTTGCTGCCGAAGCAATTGAAATTGAAAAATCCGTCTTGCAGGCAACCTTGTTTGGAAACAATGATGTCATTCCGCCGCCTCGCCATAAGGCACATTGCGCCCGCCATAACGGCGGACACGCACGTTGCATTGCTCAGCGTGGGCAACAAACCCTTCAAGCATGCACAGACGTGACCCATATTCGCCAATCTTCGCCGCCGCTTCATCAGTTGTCACCTTCTGATAGGAATGCGTCTTAAGGAATTTTCCCACCCATAAACCTCCGGTGTAGCGACCGGCCTTTTTTGTCGGCAAAGTGTGATTGGTGCCGATGACCTTGTCACCGTTGGCCACGTTGGTGCGCGGACCCAAAAACAAAGCGCCGTAGGAATGCATCCCCTCAAGAAACCAGTCATCTCGTTCGGTCATCACCTGGACATGTTCATACGCCATGTCATTGGCAACCTTGAGCATCTCGTCATAGCTGTCGCAAAGGATTACGCTGCCGTAATCCGCCCAGCTAACGCCGGCGGTATCCGCGGTCGGTAGAATTTTCAAAAGCCGGTCGATTTCAACCAGGGTTTCTTCGGCCAGCCTGCGAGAATTGGTGATCATGCAGGCGGGTGAATTGTAGCCGTGTTCCGCCTGCCCCAGCAGGTCGGTCGCGCAGATTTCGGCATCCACCGTTTCATCGGCAACCACCATGGTTTCGGTGGGACCGGCAAAAAGGTCAATCCCGACTCGGCCGTAAAGCTGTCGCTTGGCTTCCGCGACGAAGGCATTGCCCGGCCCCACCAGCATGTGCACGGGCTCAATGCTTTCGGTGCCGAGCGCCATCGCGCCGACGGCCTGAATTCCGCCCATGACGTAAATTTCATGGGCGCCGCCCATGGCCATTGCCGCTACGATGGCGGCGTGCGGTTCGCCTTTCACCGGCGGCGCCGAGGCGATAATGCGCGGCACGCCGGCCACCGATGCGGTCAGCACGGACATATGGGCGCTCGCCACCATGGGAAATTTGCCGCCGGGAACGTAACAACCCACCGATTGGACGGGAATGTTTCTATGCCCGAGAATGACGCCGGGAATCGTTTCGACTTCAATGTCCGTCATGCTGGCGCGCTGTTCCTCGGCGAAACGGCGGATTTGCGCCTGAGCGAATTTAATATCCTCCATGTCGCGGGAAGACACCTTATTCATCGCCGCTTCGATTTCGCTGTCGCTGAGGCGAAAATTCTCGCGTGAATAATTATCGAATTTTTCGGACAACTCGCGAACGGCGGCATCGCCGCGGATTTCAATGTCGGCCAGCGTTGCCTCGACGACGACGCGGGTCTTCGCATCATCATCGGCGATTTCGGCTTCCGGTTTGCTGCGTTTCAAATATTCGATGGCCATCGGTCACATCCTTTTTTGTTGCCCGGGAACAAGTCCCGGCGGTTGCGAATCCCTTGCGGGAGGTTCAGATTTTCCTCGGCGACGGCGGCACGCGTTCTCCCCTGTCATAGGCCTCCCAGCCCTCGCCGTTAAACACATCGACGCCGAGCTGCGAGAGGACATGGGGAAAATCAACCATGACCCAATTATCGACAATCTTGCCGTCTTTAACTTTCCAAAAATCCATGTAGCGAATCTCGACTTTCTTGCCGGTGGGAGCGACGCCCATGAATTCGCCGGAATGCACCGCTTCCTGGCGGCCGAACGACGCCGCCCACTCTCCCATATAGAGACGGGCTTCATCGGTACAGACCTTGTCCGAAAACGCCGCCTGGAAAGGACGCTGCCAATTATCCTGAAACGCTTTCAGCCCTTCTTTGGTGCCGCAGCCGGTGTTACCCATCCAGCGGAATCCTTCGGCGAAAAACTGGCCGATGTCGTCAATCCTGTGGTCATTCAGTCCGTCCACCATGCCTTCAATCACGGCGCGGGTTTCCTCCGTCTTCGACATGTCGGTATCGCGGCTCAGCGCCGCCTGTTCCGGGCGAAATCCTTTCATTGCATCATCCTTTCGTCGGTTGTTGTTTTCTCCCAATCATCCTTTCACCGCGCCCTGCGTCAGTCCGGAAACAATCTGGCGCTGAAAGAACAACACCAGAAGAAACAGGGGCACGGTGGCGGAAACCACGGCGGCTACGGCAAACATCACGTTGCCTTCGGTCTGGGTCGTGCCGAGAAAACTGGCAATCTTCGGCACCATGGTCTGGTTTTCCTTCGACAGCAATATCGAGGTGACAGCAAAGTCGTTGTAGGCCAGAAGAAAACTAAACAGCCCCGTGGTGATTACGCCCGGCCACATCACCGGGATGATGACATGCCGAAAGGCCTGAAACTGGGTGCAACCGTCCACCTTGGCGCTTTCATCAAGTTCCTTGGGAATCTTCTGAAAGAAACTATGCAGCATCCACAGGGTGAAAGGCTGGTTGATTGCCACCAATACAATTATCGTCGTCGCGAGATGCCCCCACAAATTCCATTCAAAGAACGGCAACAGGTAACCCGCAACCAGGGTGATGGGCGGCATGGCGCGGAAAATCAGCGCCGCAATCAGTAGCCAAAAAGCGTAGCGGTAACTGGATCGCGACAGGGCATAGCCGCCAAGCGTGCCGATGGTCAGCGACGTGCAGACGACAAAGAAACAGACCAGGAATGTGTTGACGGCCGCCCTCCAAAATTCTTCCTGCACCCAGGCACCGTGATACGCCTCGCCGATAAAGGCCGTCCCGTGTTCGGCAACCGTGCGAGGCGCCGTCAGCGCGTTGGCCCAATCCGCTTTCGAAAAGAAATCCGCTTCCACCTTGAACGATCCCCAAAGCGTCCAAAAGAAAGGAAATGCCGCGACGACCAGCCACAGGCCGACCAATCCCCATATCAGGATTTTTAATTTCAGGGGCCGGCGTTTTTCAGAGAGGGAGTAGGACGACACGGTGCTAACCCTTTGCGTTGAAATCGCGCCAAGTGCGGACCAAAACAGGCGCCAGCAGAATCGACACGCCGATGATAGTCAAAACCGAGGAGGTAGCCGCCGAAGACAAAAGCCGCGTTTCCCCGCTGAGATCATTGAAAATGAACCATGAAAGGGAAGTCGCGTGGGCTGCGGAATTAAATCCGACAATCGGCTCAAAGACGCGGAAATTATCCATCAACTGTATCAGCGCAATGAAAGTAATCAACGGCATCAGATGCGGAATGACGACATAGCGCACCTGCTGCCAGCGCGAGGCTCCGTCAATCTGGGCGCTTTCCAGCGTGTCCTGGGGCAACGTCTGCAATCCGGCGTACAGAACGATGAAGGAAAACGGCGCCGCGTGCCAAACGCCGTAAACAATCAGCATCACCCAGGTCAGACCGGTGGACGCCTTCAAGGACAAATCGGGGTCAGAAAAAATCCACTGCAGTGCCGAGCCGATAATGCCGCGACTGTCGATCATCCAGAACAGCACCAGCGAGCCTATCAGCGGCGAAACGATCATCGGCAGCAGCGAGAAAAAAATCAAAAAGCCCTTCAGTTTCCGGTGCAGCGAATTAACCCCGAGGGCAATCATGAAGCCGAAGATCAGCATCAACGGTGTCACCGTGAAGGTAAAGGTCAGGGTAAAACCCATCGCCCGGTAAAACGGCAGATTGTTGAGACTGGCAAGAAAATCGCCGATGCCCTCGGATTCGGCCCATACCTGCACTACTTCCCGAACAGCAAGATGGCCGCGGTCGAAATAGATATCAAGTCCGACGAATTTGCCCAGCGGCTGTTCGTCCCTGAGGGCACGGGTCGCTTCCTGGTCCATGGTGGTCGATGTGGTGCAGCCGAAAGGCCCGCAGTTTTCGATTTCAATCAGCACCGCATCATGGGGCGTATGGACGGACTGCAGCAGAACGGAAAGAATGGGCAATGCAATGAACAACAACATTGCCGTTGCCGTCGGCAGAATGAACCAAGTGAAAGAACTGTGCTTAATGGCTTACCGCGCCCGGGATAATTAAAAAAACACAACCCATCGGTCCGGGAAGGGAAAACCCCTTCCCGGAACGGACGGATTTAGTTCAGGAAGCCCTTTTCGCGCGCCGCGGCTGTATAAGCCGCTTCGACGTCGGCCAGCGCGGCTGCGGCGTCTTCCTTGCCCTGCATGAAATCAACAAGCTCGTTCCCCAGCGCCGTGTGCAGCAGACCCTGGTAGGGCAGCATCGGGTAGGGAACCGCATCCATGTTGGCGGCGGCGAAAACGCCGGTAGCGGCGGGAGTCGGTTCATAACCCTCGATCAACCAGACCGCAAGCAATGCCATCTCATCGTCAAGGCGCTCGGGACTGATGCCATTCATCATGGCAAGGAAAGTGGCTTCGGCATCCGCATCGGAGATGTTTTTGGAAACGGTCCAGCCGTCCCACCACAAGGTGGTCGCGGGAACAGAACCGCCGGCAACTGTCATCGGCGCGCCGAGAGTCGTCGTAGCAACCACTTCGGGAGAGGATTGTTCAGGATCCTTCAGCGGCTCCATGCGCGAACCCCACATGTTCATCATCGCAACATTGCCCGCTTTCCACTCGGCGGAAGTCTCATTTGAATCATGGGTCAGAAAATCGGGATTCATATATTCGCTGAGCGCCTTGAGCATTTCCAGCGTGGCAATGCCCGCCTCGTTGTTGATGGACACTTCGGCGGTACCCGGCTTAAAGAACTCTCCGCCATGGCCGATGTACATGTTGTTGAATTCCTGCGCGAGGTTCCAGCCCGCCTTGTAGGCGCCGCCAAGCGGGTATTGCAGCAGACCCTTGTCGCGGATGACCTTGGCGCCGGCGAGCATTTCTTCATACGTCTCCGGCGGCTCGATGCCCGCCTCTTCGAGAATGTCAGAGCGGTAAACCAGATGCTGGGCGTTCGCCATGAAGGCGACAGCCATGACTTCGTCGTTGATTCTGATCAACTGATTCGGCTTCAGCGAACGGCCGTGTTTTGCAACCAAATCGTCAAGCGGACGAATGACGTCTTCATTCATCAATGCGACGATTGACGAATTGGCGATGATGGCGGTGGTGTATTCCGCCGGATTGCCCGTCATGCCGGCAACGTTGATCTTCTGGTGGTCCGCGGTCAGGTTGGCTTTGACTTCCCCTCCTGAACAGGCCTTGGCACCGTCGGCGACGGCATGAATCGCCGGAAACTCGTTGCCGATGATGCTGACGCGGCCGTCGATTTCGCACGCCGCCGCAGGCTCCGACACCAGAATTGCGGCACCGGACATCAGGGTCGCGGCACCGGCTAAAATCACTCTTTTCAAAAACATGTTTGTCTCCTTGTTGTTGCGAATGCCTTTCCCGGCATTCCGTTGGCCCCGCTTGCGCGGGTGGTTATGGGCCCTAGGCCCGCAGTCTCTCACCCGTTTGCGCATCAAACAAATGACAGTGTTCGACGGGAATATGGATTTCAACCATGTCGGCGATTTCCGCACGGAAGGATTTATCGGCCTTGACGCTGACCAGCGCCCCGTCGATCCGCACCGTCACCATGGTAGCATCTCCCAAAAGTTCAATCGAATAAACCGGCGCCTTGATATCGCCGCTTGACGAAACAACCCGGGCGTCTTCGGCGCGAAAACCCAGGGTCACGCCGCCGTCGGCAACGCCGAGATTGTTGATTGCGGTATACTCGGCGGTGAAATTCCCGCCCTTGGCCTCGCCGTTAATCAGATTCATTGCCGGACTGCCTATGAAGCCGGCTACAAAAGTATTGGCGGGCGTGTCGTAGATTTCCGTCGGGCTGCCGACCTGCTGGACGACGCCCTTTTCCATGACGACAACGCGGTCGGCAAGGGTCATGGCCTCGATCTGGTCATGGGTGACATAAATAGTGGTGACCGCCAGTTCGTGCGAGAGATTTTTGATTTGGGCGCGGGTCGAAACCCGCAGTTTTGCGTCAAGGTTGGACAAAGGCTCGTCCATTAAGAAAACGTTCGGCTCGCGCACGATGGCGCGCGCGAGAGCGACGCGCTGCCGCTGACCGCCGGAGAGTTCGGCCGGCTTGCGGTGCAGAAATTCGTCAAGTTCCACCATGGCCGATGCGCGGCGAACCTTTTCATCGTGGGTGGACGAATCAATGCCGCGCACCTTGAGCGGAAAGCGGATGTTGTCGTAGACATTCATGTTCGGGTAAAGGGCGTAACTCTGAAACACCATGGCAACGTCGCGGTCTTTCGGCTCCAGGTCGTTGACGCGCTTGCCGTCAATCAGAATATCGCCTTCCGTGGCCTCCTCGAGACCGGCTATCATCCGCATCGTGGTGGTCTTGCCGCATCCCGAAGGCCCGAGCAGAACAAGGAATTCCTTGTCCGCAATCATCAGGTCAAAACTGTCGACACCGACAAAATCGCCCCAGCGTTTGGATAGTTTACGCAACTGAATTTCAGCCATTCATTCGGCTCCCTTCGACTGCCACGTCTTAGGCAATTTGCTCGTATGCATGCAAACACCCTAGACACGGCCTGCTTGGTTCGGCAAGATGGTAATCATAAGTCCTCACTTCTCCATTTTCAAGTAGACCATGATGAACGATTTTCAGCGGGAAAAATCCATAATCCGCGACTTTTACATTGCCATGGACGGTGCGCGGGCGGATGGCGCCAAAAACGTCCTCAGTGGGACGGCAACCCCCGATTACCGCTGGCGCGGATTCCATCCGTTTAATGAATTAAACGGCGCCGAAACCGTCGCTGAAACCTTCTGGCTGCCGCTCAAAACCGCGCTCACGGCCATGCAGCGCAGGCTTGATATTTTCATGGCAGGGAACAACTCGGTTGAAGGCGATTCGGAAGCGGAAATCTGGGTGGCTTCCATGGGACATCTGATGGGGCTGTTTGACAAACCCTGGCTCGGCATCGTCCCCACCGGCAAGATCGCCATGCTGCGCTATGCGGAATTTCATCGTATTGCCGACGACAAAATTGCTGAAACGGCAATGTATTTCGACATTCCGCACCTGATGATGCAGGCCGGGCTGAACCCGTTCCCGCCCCAAACAGGCGCGCATCTGGTGCAACCCGGCCCGATGACCCATGACGGCGTCATGTTTGCGCCGCAGCCTCCGGAAGAAGGTCGAAAAACCCTGGCCGCCATTGACTACATGGTCAACGACCTCAAAACCTGGAAAGACAGCAAGGAAGAGCCGTTGGTTGACGAACTGCGCCGCAGTTGGAACGAAGACATGATTTGGTGGGGCCCCGCCGGCATCGGCGCAACTTTTACCATTGAACGCTATGCCGAACAGCATGCGGGCCCGTTCCGGGCCGGCTTCAAAGACCGTATTTTCAACGGCCATGTGGCATACATTGCCGAAGGTGCCTACGGCGGTTTTTTCGGCTGGCCGAATCTGACCCTGACTCCCACGGGCGGCTTCATGGGCATGCCGGCCAGCGAAAAACCCGGCGACATGCGGGTCATCGACATGTATCGCAGGGACGGCGACAAACTGACGGAAAATTGGATATTCATCGACCTGCTGCATTTTTGGATGATGCAGGGAGTGGATATTCTCGGTCGCACGGCAAAAGTGCCGCGCACATAACCCGCGCCCTCCGCACCTTGCAGATTCGCCAAAAAATTCCAAACCGGATGCGAAAAGGATTTGGAGATTATCCACAAACTGATTCGCGTCCGATTCGCCGCTTTTCCACTCGATTCACCTCCATCCCGACACGGAAGAGAATTTGAGCCCCGCGACAGGAAGGCAACACTTTGATGCCATCGCGTCACCTGTGTAAACAGGGGTCCGACCGTTCCCGCTCCACTACCCTCCCGGAGCTAGACGCAAAGCCTTTTCTAAATCCTCGTGAACAAAGGCGGATGCCATGTAGTTAATCTCACGAGCAGCGATGCCCAGACGGGCAGATTCTTCCCGCCAACCGGACACGGCCCAAGCGACCTCGGCAGCAACACCCTTCGCATCCGCCGGTTTTAGTTCGTAATACCCGGCCGTTTCCAAGGCGTAATCAATAGAGGCCGTAGGGTCATCCAAGTCGATGGCTGTACGAAGAACGCGCTGACGAACATCCACGGGCGTAGGATTCAAGTCATAAGCCGGCGAAAGCCGCCATCCTTTGTCGCCGACGTAGAGGAATCCATGATTGCGCAGATGATCATCCGTGTTAGACACGAGAACATTGAACACGATGCGGCGCCAAAGTTGCATCAAATCCGTCTTGGCTGCAGCACCGTGCTGCCTGAGCGCGTCGGCTATTTCCAGATAAGAACGGGTTTCACGTTCTCTCGCATCCAGCATGCTCATGGCGGAGAGGAACGGAATGCGCCCATTCTTCACCCGGTCAAAACGGCGAATTAAAATGACGGGTTTTCCGACAACCTGCTCGATGCGCCAATCGGGAACATCAATACCGGCTTTTTTGGCAAGAGACAGGGCGACGCCCTCCCATGAAACAACATTGTAGTCGTCTTGCTGGCCCGGAAATTTAGCCAGTGCCAGATGACCGTTTTCATCCCTTACGCAAGCCTTCGGGCGCGCACCACCGAGAGAAGAGCCAGGCGCTATCAGCAACCGCAGGTCTTCGTCATCTTCCGTATTGTTTTCGACCCGTTCAACTGCCGAGAGTAACTGCCGCAGACCCACCAACGGCGGAATACGCGATTGCTCCCCAGTTGTCAGGAACGCTCCTTCCGGGTCAGTTTTGAACCGAAGGGCGCCTTGGCGGCTCTCATCGTCAACAAGGAGGAGGAAGTCGACCTCGGGAAACGAGGACAGGGTTTCTCCCTTGCGCTCGGCACGTCGCCTCTTGTTACGCCGCATAATTGCGCGACCCCAACTGTCAGGTGCAGAGTCTCCGAGCGCGCCAAACAATTCTTTTCCCGACGATGTATGGAACGGGCCCGGCGTAAGCGCAAGCGCAGGCTCCAAGGCGAAGCGTTGCGGGTTTTTTAACCAAGTTTGATCATACTCAAAAGTTGCGCTTTCACGTCCGTTGCGCACACGTGACCACAATCGCCCGACAAGAGCGGGCGCACCTGCCAGATCAACATAAACGAAAATCTCTTTCTCCATTACTTGGACCCTCTTGGTTTTTTGGCGCCAGGCGTCCTGATTCGCTTTGGCAAAATTTCATCTTCCAAGCTCAGCCCGATACTGTCATGACTGGTGTCCGCGAGTTCCGCGAAGCGGTCGTTCATGCCGAGGACAAACAACACTTTAACGTAAATGCCGAGAGAGACATTCGGATCGCCTTTCTCGACTTTGTTGAGGGTCATACGGCTGATGGAGGCTCGCTCGGCCATCACCATCGTCGGAATGCGTCGACGTCTGCGCGCATTCCGAATGTCCGCGCCAAATTTTCGCAAGGCACGGCGGGCGGGAATCGGGATTGTGGCTTCGAATGTTTTCATCATAATGTCCATTATCGGTTACGTTAACATATTTAGTGTAAGTGATAATGGACATTATTTCAATAACAATATATTCAATACAATTCCCGCAAAATTCTAAAAAATCGCCATTTTTCGTGGAAAAACCTCCAAATTCCCTGTGATTCTCTTCCACACGCGGAAGCACACCCGCAACATTCCTCCCCGCCCCCGCCTTCTTGTTTGTGTCTCCCGAAGAGGTCCTAACAGCACCGGTTCAAACCGTCCACATCCCGGCGCCAATCCCCGAAACCCAATGTAAGAATCGGTAAAAAATCGTCAATTCCATAAAATGCAAACCTCCCGTATTGTCACTCTCGCGCCTAAGGGCGCACAAACCAGTCACAGAAGTAACGGAAGAGTCGTGCGCAAAAGCGCAGAGTAGGTTATGAAACGAAAATACTTTGGCACCGACGGGATTCGAGGACGCGCGAACTCTCAAAACATGCGCGCCGAGATGGCCCTTCGGCTCGGCATGGCGGCAGGACACACCCTTCGCAGGGGTGCCCACCGCCACAGGGTCCTTATCGGCAAAGACACGCGGCTTTCCGGATACATGATCGAGTCCGCCATGACGGCAGGGTTTACATCCGTGGGCATGGACGTCTTCCTTGTCGGCCCCCTGCCGACCCCCGCCGTCGCTTTTCTCACCCGCACGCTGCGCGCGGACATGGGCGCGATGATCTCCGCATCGCACAACAACTTCGAAGACAACGGCATCAAGCTCTTTGGCGCCGACGGACATAAACTTTCCGACGACATCGAACTCCAAATCGAAAAACATATGGACAACGGCATCAACGACCATCTTGTCGAGCCCAAGCAGCTCGGCAAAGCTAAGCGCGTTGTTGACGCTCACGCGCGCTACATTCAATTCGCGAAATCATGCTTCAACGGCAGCCGCTCCCTCGAGGGCATGCGCATCGTCCTCGACTGCGCAAACGGTGCCGCATACAAAGTCGCTCCCACCGCACTCTGGGAACTTGGTGCAGAAGTCGTCTCCATAGCGTCCCAGCCCAACGGCTTCAACATCAACGAGGGATGCGGTTCCACAAGCCCGGAATACATGTGCAGCGAAGTGCGAAAGCACCGGGCCGACATCGGCATTGCACTTGACGGCGATGCCGACCGCGTAATCATCGCCGATGAAACCGGAACCCTCATCGATAGTGACCAAATACTCGCCCTTATCGCGACACATTGGAGCAACAAGGGGACTTTGCGCGGCGATGGCGTTGTTGCATCCATCATGTCCAACCTCGGACTCGAGCGATACCTCAACAATATCAACCTCAAACTTCACCGGTCTCCCGTCGGCGACCGGTACCTCGTTCAGGAGATGCGAAGCCGCAACATCAACCTCGCGGGCGAATCATCCGGACACATCGTCATGAGCGATTTCGCAACAACCGGCGACGGGCTTGTTGCCGCGTTACAGATTCTTGCTGTTCAACAAGCATCCGAGCAACCGCTCTCCAAACTCGCTAGACTCTTCGATCCCGTCCCGCAATTGTTGCGGAACGTCCCCATCGGATCTGATGACCCGCTGCAAAAAAACAACGTGCAAGCCGCCATCGACAGTGCGCACAAGCGACTCGAAAATCGCGGACGCCTTATCATCCGAAAATCCGGCACTGAAAGCATCGTCCGGGTCATGGGCGAATGCGAAGACGAAACGCTCGTCCACGATGTCGTCGGGAGCGTCGCGAACGCCATCGAACAAGCCGCATGAACCGTTACGCGCGTGCGCGCGTGCTAGTCATTGCCGGGTCCGATTCCTCCGGCGGCGCGGGATTCCAAGCCGATTGTAAAATCATTACCGCACTAGGAGGCTATGCCGCCTCTGCAATCACCGCCCTTACGGCACAAAACACCCTAGGTGTTCACGGAGTCTTTGGAGTCCCCGCGGACTTCGTGCGCGCGCAAATGCGCGTTGTACTCGAGGACATCGGTGCCGACGCCATGAAGAGCGGCATGCTCGCTAACGCCGAAATCATTGAAGCCGTCGCGGAAGAGATACGCGATGCTCTCAAAGGTGACCGAAAAATATCTTATGTGCTTGATCCCGTCATGGTCGCAAAAGGAGGCGCCGCATTGCTGTCGCCTGATGCGGTCGGGAAATTGCGTGAAATGCTCGTGCCCCTCGCCGATGTCGTCACACCGAACATTCCCGAAGCACGAGAGCTTACCGGCATAACGATTCGCGGCGAATCGGATGCGCGCAAAGCCGGAGAAGCACTCTTGGAAATGGGTGCCAGGGCGGCGTTGGTGAAAGGAGGGCACGGGGAAGGAGACGAACTGGTTGATGTGTTGGTGCTGAAGGGCGGGGAGAGCGTACGGTTTCCAAACAAGCGCATTGATACGGTGCATACGCATGGAACAGGGTGCTCGCTGGCATCGGCGATTGCGGTGCTGCTGGCAAGAGGCTTCGAATTGCATGAAGC
>JAPOUT010000110.1 GCA_026708545.1 Hyphomicrobiales bacterium | reverse complement strand
AACGGGCGGCTCCTACGACGCGGACGAAAAGATACTCACCATCAATCCCGGGGAGGACGAGGTCGTCTTCAATGTCGTTTCCGCAGGGAATGTTACGGGCCACGCCACCGTCGGCATTTTGATCTGGGAGCTTTCCGGCGCCGATGTTCTGCCCGCAGGCTGGAGCATCGGCCGGAACGCCCATGACGTCACCATCGAAGACAAGAACCGGATTTTCAGCCTGGGCGAGGCGAGGAGCCGGCTGGGGGAGGGGGACCGTGTCAGCATGGAATTGCGAATCTCGCCGCCGCTCATCACGGAAGACTTGGTGATTCCCTTGCGAATATCCGGGGACAGTGACGCTTTCAATTTGTATGCAGGCTCGAACACCGAACCCGAAAGGCTTCAACCGATAGACCGGTCTTCCGTTCCTTCCGACGTCCTGACCGATGCATACGCGGAAATTCGCACCGACAAAAGCGTTGATGCCGGCGGCGTCACCCTCACCATCGAGTCGGTGCCGGACGAGGACGCCGTTCGCGAGCATATTGAAATGCACATCGAGTCATTGGAACAGGTTTCTCCCGACGTCGCGCTGCCCCGCTACACTGTCATCGGCGAAGACAACCACTGGACGATTGACATCCTCGACGACAAAGCGAGAACCCTCAGTTTCATACAGGAGCGGGTGGAAGTGGACGAGAGGAAGAGAACGGCCATAAGCATCCAACTCTCGGGGCCGCCGCTGGAAGAAGGGGAAACCGTCGCCATTCCGATTTTGGTAAACGGCGACCGGGACGCATGGGACGTGGTCGGCACCACGCCCCCCGATGCGGGTTTCGAAGACAACATGCTCCGCTTTGACCGGGACATGACTTTTGTCACCCTTGAGATACAGGCACGCCAGGATGTCGATTACGACAACGACAGGGTTGTCTTCTCCGTCGACCGGGAGAATCTGCCGGACGGTTATTACGCGGGCTCGCAAGGGTCTTCGACGGTATTCATGCGCGACAACAGGCTGCCGAGCGTATTCCTTACCGCCTATACCGATTCCACCAAGGATTCCAACAGTCATACAATAAGGAACCTTACCGGCAGCTTGCTCTTCACGCCGCCGCGGCGTGAACCTGTCACCGTGCGGGTTAATCTACGCCCGCCGGGCCAGCCCGTAAGACTTGGCGCGGGCACTGATTACTTCTTCAATTGTTGCGGATTTGTAGACGCTGGAGACAAAGGAAATCCCCACGTTGACTTCCGCGTTACCGGTGCAGACGTCCTGCTTAATTATAAAGCGTCTCTGTCGAAAGATGCAGATACGCCCACCGACTGGGAAATTAAATTTGGCATCCACCGGCGCGGCAGGTTTACCATCCGGATTTACAGCGTGCCGGATGGCATGGTCATCGGTGACACGTCTCGTGTTGTTGTTGATGTTCCGTGACGGGACCGGCGATTCCGTGCGTCTTTGCGGGTGCCGGTATTTTTTCGACCCTGTCGCGTTTCATCACCTCCTTTTTCCCGTGACCGTCCGGGGGCTTGCGGGCGAGCACGGCGGTTTCAAGATGCATGCAGTGCCGGCGGACTTTGAATTTCCGGATACGGCGCCTGACGGCAACGGAGGGTTTCACGACAATCAGGACATCGCAAAAACCTCAATTCTGAAATTAATCCCGTATCATAATCCCGGCAACGGAAGAAGGTTATCCTTGTTCATGGTGCCTTCTTGGGATTTTTTCGGATATCCGGTTATTGGCAAATCGCCGTAATGTGGCAGGCTTCATAAAATATTGCATCATACGGCAATCTTCGGCAATCAATCCTCGCCACGTACGAAATTCAAACGGTATCTGGCAACAACGAATCGATGACCCGATAAAGACCGCTCCTGTCGCATAAAGCCGTTGAAAGCCCTATTGGAAGGATACGGACAAAATTATCGACAATTTCGGGTAATGGAAGAGATGGAATGTCTAATTCAAAGGAATTTGATTAATAGACCCACAATACCGGCAACAGCAGCAACCATACCTATCATCTGGAAAATAAGGGTTTTGGAATTCCCTTCTATTGTCGTGCGAAGCTTTTCGAAGTCCGTACGAAGTTCTTCGAAATCCGTACGAAGTTCTCCGAAATCCGTTCGAAGCCCTCCGATAGCTTTCTCATGGTCCGACCGAAGCCCTCCGATAGCTTTCTCATTACTCGATTGAAGTCTATCGATAGCAGCCACATTTTCGACAAGGAATGCTTTGTTTTTGGCTTCCATGGTTTCCATCTTTGCCTCCACGTTCTCCTTAAGAGAATCAAATTCACGTCTCATGTTATTGTCAGAATCAGACATGTCGCATTGTATCACAGGGATGACGAGAAGGGCAAGAATCACCGAATCGTTTCCCTTCCATAAGCTGGACAGAGCCATTCCAAGCAGTCATAACCCCGTCCGGAAATACGAAACCGGCTTCAATCGGGTGTCGGCTTCGCGCTTATACATGATTGCGGAAGCCCTCGATGTGGAGGCTATAGACTTGTTTGAGGATGGTTGAGGTTCTAACGGAGTCGGTGGTCGCAAGGTATTAACCGTCATTTATGGATTGGATTTGAGACAACGTTATAGGTAGACGGCAAGACACGAGGAAAGGATGGTATCATGGACCCGAAACCCGCATCTTGCCATCTGGATGATTGTATAGCGATTTTCGGCAATTTTATCAACGGCGCTAACTACCGATTCCCCGATATAACAAACCCATGACAGCAACACCAATACCAACGCCTATCAAGACTATTAATAGCTTGTTGAATCTTCGTTCTATATCCGTGCGGAATCTTTCGTAATCCGGGCGAAGCCGCTCAATGGCGGATTCACCTTCGGCTTTTGATTCCTTTCTTTCGGCTTGCAGAACTCCCGCATCCGCCTTCGTTTGTGTTTCCGGCAATTCGCGCGGATGCTCCGGTTTCTCGGGCCTGCCGTCTGAATCTTGTTCGTTCATACCGGCAGTGTAGCACAGGATTGGGATACGGGGTCATAAAACCTTCTGAGATGCGGAAATAAGAGATAAGGCGCATTTACACCGGTTTGGCGGGCAGGGGGACATAGTGTCGTTCCCTCGGCAGAACGAGTGTGATATTGCCGGTGAAGGATTGTTTTATCCGACTTCATCGCACGGCCGGAAGTGTCGGCGGACGGCCGCCGATAATCCGGCAACGGCCGGATGGGGGAAGCGGCGGGATGCCAGAGGAAATTTAAGTATGTATGAAAACACCCCGCCACCAGAAAAAAAGGCCGACGACAGAATGGATCCAATGAACCAAAAATCCACCCTGTCGCCAACCCATCATACCACGTTAGACGGTCTTCTCAACAATTTTGCAACCCGGTTTGCGAAGAATCTGAAATGGTAAGGGACAGATGCAAGCGAGACAAAAAAATTCCCGCGTTGCAAGCAGGAAAATTGCCTTCGCCATGTCTTTGAGTGCCTCGTCTAATTCGCCTTTTCCGGCACGTATCATGCCTCGTCTTATCAAGGCATCGGCGTGATTTGGATTTAAACGAATGCACTCATCCAAGTCGGCAAACGCACCATTGATGTTGCCGGAAAGATGACGCTTTGTCCCTTTTTTGTAATACTCTTTGGCAACCATGGAACTTGACGGGACCAGATACGTGACACCTTTTTCCCTGCGTCGGAACCAGCCTTCTTCAACCATGTTTTTTGGAATGCCAAACCAAGCCGTTCCATAAGCAAGGCGCGGAAACTTTCAAAATCCACCACCGTAGCAAGTGTTTCCAACGGATCACCAGATTGGCTCAACACATCAAGATGCTCGTTGAGACTGAATAAACTCTTCGGATTCATGATATGCCTCTCTGATTTTTGAGCAGAGATACAATGAATCATGAATCATGCTTCTCAGCAAGAGGTTTTTGCGGATGTCCAGCCACGTAAGGCACTTATGCCGTTTTGGCATTAATAGCGGGCTTGGTGAAAATTGAACCCTCTCGTCATTCATAGCCAAATACTGAAATTCAACAATCATAGAACAACTGGCGGCACTCAATGCCGCTAGTTGGTTAGACAAAAATTGTTTAGAAAGAGCTCTCAGTTATTTCACTACGGTTTCGGGTCCCATGACGCTGTTGGGCAGGAAGGTCGAGAGCCACGGAACATATGTCACGATGATCAGGAACACAAACAGCACGCCAAGAAATGGCAACGCCGCTTTAACAACACTCATCATTGGCATTTTTGCCACACCTGATGTGACAAAAATGTTCAAACCGACTGGTGGGGTGATCATACCAATTTCCATATTCACGACCATAATGATACCCAGATGAATGGGATCAATCCCAAGTTCGATGGCGATGGGAAAGACCAATGGCGCGACAATCACCAGCAATCCTGACGGTTCCATGAACTGACCACCGATCAACAGGATAACGTTCACCACAACCAAAAACATGACCGGTCCCAATCCTGCGGACAGCAGGGCGTTGGCTATTTGCTGGGGAACCTGTTCATCCGTCAAGACGTGTTTCAGAATCAATGCATTTGCGACCACAAACAACAACATGACCGCAAGCTTGCCCGCTTCGAGCAATGTGTGCTGCGTATCTGGATGAAAGAAAACTGTAACGAGCGCCTGCGGTTTCCGAAGCAAGCCTGTATTGTTTTCAGCCAAAGGCCCCATGTCCTTATAGACAAAATTTGCGATGATAAAAGAATACACGGCGGCCACAGCGGCAGCTTCGGTTGGGGTGAAAATACCCCCATAGATTCCCCCCAGAATGATGATGATAAGGAACAACCCCCAGCTCGCTGCGCGCCCAGACTCGAAAATTTCTGTCCAGCCCTTCCATTCACCTTTCGGCAGGTTTTTGATCTTTGCGATGATATATATGGATACCATCAGCATCACACCCGCCAAAATTCCGGGTATCACACCAGCCAGGAACATACGGCCAACGGAGACTTCCACAGATGTTGCATAGACCACCATGACGATGGAAGGGGGAATCAAAATACCCAACGTTCCCGCATTTGCAATCACGCCTGCGGAAAATTCTTTTGAATACCCCATCTGACGCATGCCAACGATCACGATAGAACCGATCGCCACTACAGTTGATGGAGACGACCCTGAAAGAGATGCGAACATCATGCAGGCGAATACGCCGGCGATTGCCAGGCCACCGGGAAAATGGCCGACGCAAGAAATTGAAAATCTAATAATTCGTTGAGCAACGCCGCCCGTCGTCATAAAGGATGAAGCGAGAATGAAGAAGGGAATTGCGAGAAGCGTGTAATGTCCCTCAAAGGCACTAAAAAGCGTTTGTGCTATCGACGACAAGGAGCTATCCGAATACCATAGCAAAAATAGAACGGACGACATGCCCAATGAGACAGCAATTGGCACGCCGATCAACAGAAGGCCGATTACAAGGCCAAAAAGGATGGCGATTTCCATCAGTTATGTTGTCCTAATTGCTTGCGAACTTTTCGAGTTCATCTTCGACTTCGTGACTGGCAATAATTCGGCTTGTTTTCCCAGACCAAATTGCCCAGGCGGCTTGAAGAAAACGGAACAACAAAAGTGCCATGGAGAGAGGCAGGACGAAGTAAGGGATAAGACGGGGGATTTTCTCGTAGGTTTCTCCGGCGTTGAACACAGTTTCCATCCAGCGCAAGAAATCCGGCATCGGGATGTCGTTGACCTCATACCAACCTTTTTCCCGAAACTTTTCTTCAAAACCGGTCGGGAACCACCGCCCTTCGGTCGCTGGCAGATTTGCGAAATTAGCCCAATAGTCCCAAGAGCCCTTCAGCATCAATAAAGCGAAAGCAATACAAACAGCTGACGCGATCAACCCGAGGATACGCCGGGTTGGTGCTGAAACTATGTTGATTACGACATCCACGCCAATGTGCGCCCCCTTCTTAACGGCGTAGGACGCACCCAGTAGAACAAGCCAGCCAAATAAGAAGACCGTCATTTCCAAAGCCCAGAGAATGTTTGAATTGAAGCCGTATCTGGCAACAACGTTTGCAAATGTGATCACTGTCATGAGACCGAGAATGACGGCAATCAATTTTTCCTCGATACGGTCCGTAAAGTGTTTCGTATGATCCACGTCACAGCCCCCCTTGCTGCCACCCGAAGCGCCCAGGCAGGTTAGTAAACAAAATTGCAGGACAGGGTGGTCCCATCGCACAATAGCTTTGTTAGAATTTGTTATTGATGGCCTGGGCCGCGTCGATATTGGACTGACCAACGTCGTCGGCAAATTGCTCCCATACTGGTTTCATCACCTTTATCCATTCGGCCCGTTGTTCAGGTGTCAGTTGACGGATTTCTTCACCAGTGTCGATGACGGATTGGCGAGCTTCCTGGTTGACATGAAAGCTGTGCGAGTTTCGTTCTTCGGTAACTTCGGTAAGAATCTTCAAGAACTGTTCGCGGACGGACCTGTCCAAAGAGTCCAGCCAATCCACGGAAGTCACAACCAGATAGTCCAGTACGCCGTGGTTGGTTTCAGTGACACCGTCTTGCACTTCAAAAAATTTCTTGCCGTAAATATTCGACCAAGAGTTTTCTTGACCATCGACGACACCCCGTTGCAGGGCACCGTACACTTCGGAGAACGCCATTTTTTGCGGCGATCCGCCAATTGCCTCCATTTGGGCAACAAGCACGTCTGAAGACATGACCCGGAATTTCAACCCGTCGGCATCTGTCGGCTCAATCAGTGGTTTGTTTGCCGACATTTGTTTCATGCCATTGTGCCAAAAGGCCAAACCTTTAAGGCCGCGCTTTATCATGCTGTCTTTCATCGCTTGACCAGCCTCGGATGCTTGAAAAGCGTCAACGGCTTCAATATTTTTGAACATGAACGGCAGATCGAAAATACGGAACTGTTTGGTGAATTTTTCGAATTTCGAAAGTGACGGTGCCGCCAACTGCACATCCCCTTGCAACAGGGCTTCCAGGACCTTGTCGTCATTATACAGGGTGGAGTTTGGATAAACTTCCATACACGCACTGCCGTTCATTTCACTGTTTACGCGTTTTTCCAGCAGTGAAGCCGTGATGCCCTTCGGGTGTTTGTTCATATTTGTGACAAGGCTGAATTTAATAACTGTTTCGCCCGGATCGCACTTGGCATAGGCTTGTGTTGCTCCGAAAGAGATTGCTATAGCGGCGACTGCCGAAACGATGATTCTCATGATTGCCTCCTGTTTATTTTCAGTCAGATGCACTTTATCTCACAAAGGATTAACGACAGAGCTAAAGTGCTGTGAGGATACATTATACAGAAACATTCGTGAAGATTTAATCGTAAATATTGATTAGTTTTTCCGATTAAAATCGGAGCACCCGCAAAAACCTCGGAAATGTGCGTGGATGAGAAACAATTTTCCGCGATTATCGCAGGATTATGGGGTGAGTCCCATTCCAGAATTAGGGTTTGGGTGCCCGTATTAATAGCACCTTTCTAACGGGGGATTATGTGCCGAACTGGCCGAATCGGCAAAAATCTAACATTTTCCACCAAAAATTCCCGTTCAAAAAAATCTCTTGGGAAATCGCAGGAAATTTGGGCGTTTTGGTCAGTCCGGCATATAATCCCCTTCCAATGAGGGATTAATGGGAGATTACCGATGTTCGAAGGATTTATCGAAGATACCATCGAAGGAGCAGGAGCATCTTTATTTGTCCGGTATGCAGGCGCTGAAGGTCGCCTGCCTCTTGTGCTGCTTCATGGATATCCGCAAACGTCTGCTATGTGGCATCAGGTTGCTCCCTTGCTGGCGAACGACTTCCGGGTCATTTGCCCGGATTTACGGGGTTATGGGCGATCCACCAAACCTGCATCTGATGATAGACATGCGGCATATTCAAAACGAGCGATGGCGAACGACATTGTGCGGGCTATGGAGAACCTTGGCCATGATACCTTTTTTATCGGTGCCCATGACCGCGGTGCTCGGGTTGCCCACCGACTTGGTCTTGACCACCCGGAACGTGTAAGAGCCATGACATTGCTCGACATTGCCCCGACCCGCGAAATGTTTGGTCAGACATCCGCCTCTTTTGCCACCGCGTACTGGCACTGGTTTTTCCTGATTCAAAAATATCCTCTGCCGGAAGACATCATCGGCAAAGATCCGGCTGGATTTTGGAAGAAAAAATGTTTCAATCAAACGGATGGAGACAATCCGTTTGATCCAAGTGCATTGGAAGAATATTTAACCGCTTTCCAAAGCGCGGAAGCCATCCACGCCAGTTGTGAGGACTACCGTGCTGCGGCGTCCATCGATATCGAACACGACAACGCGGACTGCGACCGCCGTCTGGATGTTCCCCTTCGGGTTTATTGGGCCAAGCGTGGAGTTATAGAAAAATGCTTCGATGCCCTGGCACTTTGGCAACAACGGGCGTCGAATGTCTCTGGTGAAGCGCTCAACGCCACACATTACATGGCCGAAGAAATCCCTCAAGAAATTGCGATGCGGATGCAAGCCTTTTTTGCCCAACACTCATAGGAGAGAAAAAGAGAAAACAAGAAAAGAAAAGAGTAAATTCTGGGTCAGATTATAGGGAGCAGGCCAATATTTTCACTCGCCCTTCTCGTCTTACCGTGATATATCGTGTTCTCTGTTGTGAAATTCTTTATATGAATCGAAACTGGCTTCAACCGCCGTAAGTTTGGTGTCCATCGTTGCAAGTGTTCCCGACAGATACCAAACACCAGCACCCACAGTCACTACCACGCTAACTACTACAAATAGTGCACTGCCTAAGATCCAAGCCTTTGTGGCTAAATGTTTTAATTCTACCTCCAGTTTTGCAACACGCTCAGGCAAATCACCATGACTGCCACCGCTACCGCCACCGTGACTTGGATTAGCACCCCAATTATCCGGTCTTACTACTTTATCCGAGTTATTCATCCATACCCAACCATTCCCAAAGAGATTTATTAGTATATCCCGAATAAGCTGAACTTATTTTAAACACCGCACCAGCTGTATCTCTATCTTCCCCTTTAATTCCCAACTTCGAAGCAATGACTTCGCTAACTTCACCGCTCCTGACAAAAAATATCTGTGTATCATGTTTGTAGGCACCAGGGTAAAGCTCGGTAACCTTTCGCCCGTTCTCATCCGACTTTTTATCGAAGATAACAATATAGTTTGCCATAGTTTATAATTTCCTTGATTGGTATGCAGACGATGGTATCAATTTTATGGGATAAAAATACAAGCCTATTCCAACAAAAAAGCAAGGCGCGTTTACCCTTGATTTCCCTGATATTAATTTTGTTCACAATTGGTTCTTTGCCGAATGATGTGGGGATTCTACCGTCGGCATCGACTGTATAGTCCAGGTATGACAAATTGCCTGTTCTCGTGATTATGACCGAGGATACAGTCGTGCAGGCGCAAATGACGGTAGAATCGGCCCGTCTAAACTCCTTGAATTTGGTGTAGCTTCTTTTCTCCTGCCTGCCAGATAAACTCCCGAACTCATCGCATCCATACCCGAACATTGCCGATAATTGCGCCGTAATCGTTCCAAGAAGGGCTTTCAACGGCTTTATGTAGAGGGGCGGTCTTTATCGGGTCTTAGCTAAATTTTGAAATATGAAGGGTTTGTGATGTGGTAGAGGTGATTCGGTGGTCGACTTATATCATTCGCGTCATTCCAAACCCGTCTATCGCTTTAAACCTCTTGCCAGCATCTTCGCGGGTCTTGGTTCGGTGGATGGACGAGCGGCGGATATGTATTCGAGGAAGAGGAGGCATTCCTCCCGCTTTGCGTCCGCACGCAGGGTGATCGACAGGAGGGACGCACGGGAGGAAGCGGAATGAAAAAATGGAAACAAAAGAAATCCAAACCCGCCTCGAAAAACTGTCCATAAAGGCACATTCCCTCCAAAACATTACCTTCTAGCAAATTTACGGGTGGAAGGTCTAATGCCATGCCAGAAAGGTGTGCGCCACCTCTATTACATGTCCAGGCGCACATAGGTGCGTAGTGTGAAATCGCAGCGGTCGGCCAGCTATGACTGGAGCATCTCGAACAGATTGAAGACGAATGGCGGCTGATCGGGATTCCATAGCACGCTTCACACCACGGCGCGCCCGGTCCGTCCGAGCGTCCATCACATATCCCAGCATCATGGCTGCGGGCAAACCGTTAGCATACTGCCCGGAAACAAAGCGCATGAGACCCTCGTCGACATATTCAGCGAAAAGCCCCCTCACTCCGGTCTTATACGGAATGTTCAATCGTTTGCATTCGCACGCCAAATAGACGTCCTCATCGTCACCGATAGTCAAAACAAAGTCGATATTGCCAGACATCGATACATTGCTATTCTTGTCTTCGGCGAGAAGAGTGTGCTGATAAATGATCCGCCCCGGGAGAGACTTCGCACGGATTAATGACTGTACGAGGTGTTCAGTGATGTGATCCTCGTGAGTCATTGCGTTCTTCTTTGATCGAAGTGGTGCGACACAGACGGGCCACGCGGCCTCTACTGCACTTGCGACGCGTTCTTCGAGGCTTCGAAAATGAGGAAGCCAATCATCCAGATTACCGGACAGCACGTGCATTATCACTCTGGCTATCGCGTGCAACTGCATCGCTAAACTCGGCCACAATGTTCTCGGCATCGGCAAGCGCGGTCGACCTCAGCCAATGCCGTAGTTGCATGGGCTTCACGAGATACATGTCTGCTCCGATCACGAAGCGGAGGTCGGGCACCAACTGAACATTGCCAGGGAGGGGTACAGGTAAATTGTTCCTGATGTCTTGAAGAAACGGTCCGAATTCTGACGATGTTTCTTCCCGATATTTGCCGACTTCTGCGCCTATAGTCAGCTTAAGAACACCAACATCGCCGGACTTCGCAGCGAGCGAAGCGCTAACGCGCTGCCGAAAGCACGGTTCGAGGGCATCGCAAAGCATGGATGCATAATCCGATCGATGCTCAACCTGGCTATTGTTCCAAATCTCCTGCCGCCCTGCTCTGCGCCGAGGCTGCATAGCCGGAATAATATAGCGGAAAGTATCCTCGACGAGCACAATTTCCTGCTCATCAAGCCCGTAGTAATCATAAACTAATTGATCGATTTCATTGAGCGGAGTCGATTGCGAGGACCGAAGTTCATCTGCATTTGCAACCTCGCTATCAATGAGTTGAACGATCTTTTCCCCGGCACCTGCCGCCCTTGCCGGGTCTGGCATTCTATCAGGAACGTCAAACGGCAGTTTGAGTAACTCGCCCTGATGGACCTTGGCGCGGTCAGCAGCAAAGTTCGCCGTATCATGGAGGTAGACCCATGCGGCAAGGCTACTATTAAGGACAGCCGTCAGGACTTTGGCGGTGCCTCTCTCTTTCTCCGGAAAGACGATAGCCTGCAGGGAATGCTTAAATGCTACGTCTTGCTCACAATAAGCTGCACGAACGCGTCCAATCGAACGCACGACTCCTTGAGGAATCAAGATGTGCGGTCCAATGAAGCCTTCAGCAAAACCCGCGCTGTGAACGACATGTGTCGGCCAAGGATCAGTCTCGATTGTCGGGAGCGCTATCGTCTGGAATATGTTGGCATCCAAGTAAGGGTAACGCGTAACGGCCTCGTTTGTCGTTGTCGTATAATATGGATCGTCTAGCCGATTGTCTTGAGCGGGCTTGAATCCTTGTCCAATTACCCAATCCTTTGCCCGATCGATCGAGATTTTTGCCCGCCGAAAATTCTTGTATTCACGAATGAAGGCGCTGAGCGGAGAGATGGTTCTCAAATATTGAAACAGTTTTTCTTCTGGCGCTCGCGTCCACAGCCGACGCTTGAACAGTGTCGGGTCTTCTTCCACCAAATCGGACCGGAATCTAATCCGGTCCGCACGTGACAAGGTCATCAGGCGCTTTAGTCGCAGGTTAAGGTCCGCTTTCGGCACCCAGTATTCGAAGCGATAAGGAAGTGGACCATCGCCTGATGGAGCATAAAGCATAAATGCAGTGGGTCTTTGCGCATCGTCGAACAACTGAAAACAAAGGTCCGAAAGGTTGATGATCCGCTTGACTCGGGATTCTTGAAGGAGCCGCCGCCGAGCCAATTGGGCTTTGCTCGAAGTATTGTGCAAGACGCCCATTGCAGGGAGCAGGAACGCGATAATCCCGTCTGGCTTGACGACTTTTAGAGCCTTCCAGACGAAGCCCCACGCAATGTCTTTGGCAGGATAGGGATAGCGATGCAACTGCGCCCAAGCTTGGGCCGTCGTAATTTGACCGCTGCGACCTTTCCAGGGCGGGTTGCCTATGACGGCATCGTACTTTGGTTGGTCCTCGGCCGAAAAAAAATCGGATGCAGGTAAAAGGGTATCTTCGTAGAGCAGCGGCAGAAGCTTGCCCTTTTTGATGAGAGCCGGCAAATCGGGTGGATTGGCCTGCTCGAGCATGGCAATATAAAGCGAGAAGGTCGCCACCCGGACGGCAGAGGGATTGATGTCCACTCCATGCAGGCGATGAGCGATAGCTTTTAAATCACCCCATGAGGCACGGGTTTTCTTTTTGACGAGACAATGATGCACCACGAGGCGCTGGAATAACCTTACGAGGAAAATTCCCGACCCGCATGCTGGATCACAGAAGTTACCACTCACCCGTTGTGTGTCGGTGAGTTCATCCCAAAGTTGATTTACAACGACATCGGCGAGAAACATCGGCGTATAGAACGCACCGTCAGATCTCTTCTTTTCCGCCTCTTCCTTCAGAAAACGGTCATAAACCGCGCTGATGAGGCCGATGGGCATATATTGAAAATCGTAGCCCCACAGGCGAAACTGCCCAGAAGGCATTTCTTCGCGGCCATGCCGGAATCGTGCAAGCGTTTGCAGATGCCGGACGGCCAGCTTTGGTGGCTTTGCCTTTCCTTTTTCAAAAGCGCAAGGTGCATTGAAAATGTTGCCGTTGAAGGCGTCTTTCAACCACGTGAACAGGGATTCGAAGTGTGAAGGGGTATCCGCCTCCAGCATTTCCGCCAGGCTGGAGCATGATTTGTTGGACGCGCCTTGAAACACCGCCTTCTTGATGATCCCGCGGTCCTCGAGATATGCGATGAACATCGTCTGCATCAAAAGTGCCTGTGCAGCTTCTCCTCCCAGTTCGTCGCGCATGTCACGAAACGCTTCGAGCAAATTCGAGAGCAAGACGCTATCTACACGGTCATCAGGATCGAAGAATTGGTCGTTCTCAAACCAGAAACGCCCAGATTCGGTGGAGTCGATTAGTTCACGAAGCGCTATTGCGTCAGAAAGCAGCGAAAGAGTGGTAATCAATCGCGGGTCGTTTCGTTGTCCTTCTTCGCGCCGGAAAGGCCTCCGAACAAGAGAGTAGGCCGCCAGCTCATCCTCTTTGAGGACGAGCAACAAACTCATCAGCCCTTGGTTCCAGAGGATCTTGTGCAAATTGTCGATGCGTGCGAGCGGCACATCGGGCTCATTGAGGAATCCAACGGTTGGCACTCCTTCAATACAGAACACCGCGGCCAAGCCGAGATCGTTCAACGCGAAACGGACCTCTTCCGAATGCGGCCCCGGACCCACCTCAACAGCGGATGTATAGAACTCCGGCGCAGAGCGGCGATCAAGAGCGAGAGCCTCTCGCCAATGTGGCGCAACGCTGTCAGCCATGCCGTGTCCTCCTTTCGCGCGGGAGACGTGGCAACCCGGTGATGAAGTTGTCGCACGTCACTGCGCCACGCCCCCATGATTCAGTGAGTTTAACACATAAAATCATGAACTCACAATTGCAATCTCAAGTCAATCACTCTGGCGGTCGGCCCCATAGTGCCCAAGCTGATTTCTGACAGCCCTTGGCCGAAGCCCCAGGACTTTGGCGGGATGAGGGGCGCGCCTCCTGCATTTGGTCAAGCGCCACCGTTTGCTCGACAATAAGCCGGTGAAATTCCGAAAAGCGTTCGGCATCAAAGTCCTGCCGCGGATAAAACCGCTTCAACCTCGTCTCATCAACGAGGGTCCGCAATTCGTCCGCGGTCAGCCGATTCACCTTCGCGGAGCCGAACGCGACCGATGGCAGGTCGGCAGCCAGGTCGAGCGGCACAAGGTGGATGCGTTTGGCATGCGTCGCCCGCATCGCTGCATCAAGCCTTTTTGCCGCTTCCTCTACCGACCAGGACGGATGGGCCGTCCCCTTGTGCAATTCGCAGTGCAAGCCGAGATATCGCAAGGCGTTCGAAAGCGCGAAGACGGGGTCACTCTCGCCAGCGTTCGGATAACCGTCACGACACACCCTGTCGACCAGGAATGTCAGAATCACCCAAAAGTCCGGAGTGGTCGCTGAAAACGAAAACTTCGACATTGTCACCCGTGCTTGCGCCCTCCCGGCCGTCTCAGGGAGACACATCCAAGGGAGCCGGTGTTTTTGCCCGTCGGTTTGTTGGCGGTTCCGGAACATCACCCCGGAAGGATTTACGCGATAAGCTTGAAACCGCCCGGAATCAGCGAGGAAATTACGGCCGTTTTGCAGCCGGGTTTCGAATCGATTCGCAAAATTCCGCCATTTTCCGCGGTTTTTTAATTTCCCGGAATCGCCCGAATATCGCGGAAAATCCCCTGAAATACTGCAAGTTCCCGGGTTAGCTGAAAAAACAGCTTGCGTTTCCGGCGGAACCGGGGCCTTGTTGGCAATGTCAGAGCAGACCGACTCAAAGGGACGCCCCGGTATTTCCAACGATTTACCGGGGCGTGTCCGCATTTGAGGCCGGTGCGGGTTCGGCGCATCGGCCAACCGCACGGTGCAAGACCCGCAGGGGAAATTTCAAAAGAGGAAATTTTGCGAAGTTGGGGATGGGGCTTTCCCGCGATGCTCGCCTGTCGCCGGCACGGAATTCGTTAAGGGATTTTGGGAAGGGCGGAGAAGGGCGGCGTTGAAGGGCAACGTTGAAGGGCGGGACGGCGCGGGTCGCGGACGAGGGGCGGATACGTCTTCGCGGAAGAGGAAGCATTCCTCCCGCTTTGCGTCCGCACGCGGGGTATCCGCATGCAGGGTGATCGACGGGAGGGAGGCACGAGAGGAAGCGGAATGAAAAAAAGGAAACAAAAGAAATCCAAACCCGCATCGAAAAACCGTCCGGGAAGATACCGCCGAAGGGCGAACCCGCCAAGGTGCTGGTCAAGGAAGACGAAGACCGGGAAGGGGACGGGATTCCCGACATCACCATTGTATCATTGTGTTCGGGGGAAAAAGGAAATTGAATCCCAAGAAGACCTCCGGGCCGGGAACTCCCGCGCACGACGGATTGTGAAATGCGGCGAGAAACGTTTTCCGATGGCCGGTTTTGCTATCACGGAAGAAGCCGGGGAGAAGGGAATTGCGATGCCATTGGAGAGTTGCTTTCACCGGCGCGGTGCATTTTGGAGCAAGACAATGCAAAGCCCCTTCGCAAGCCGCTTTGCGCCGGGCGGTCGGCAGGGTTTGTTGCGTCCCGCTTTCGAACTTTGGCGAAGACCGGAGGGGATTTGTTAGAAGACCGGAGGGGATTTGTTAATTGGGATTTGTTAATTGAAGGGACGAGCGGCTTTCGCGGCAAGCATGCCTGGCGGCGGGTTTGTCGCGGACCGGAGCATGGCCGTGCAAGAGCGGTTTGCCGAAGAGAGAGCATGAGGGAGTTTCCGCAGCCGATGCGGGATTTTGGCAGGCTTTTTTCGGGACGCGGCAAACTCGCAATGGGGCGGACCATGATCCCTGCGGAACCCTTACAAAGTTCTCTGCGGAGACTTGCACCAATTGCGCGGAAGCGGCGATGAAGGGTTTTGGCGGGACGCCCGGGAAACACCGCAGGGTCTAGAGTCTTTTGCGCGCATGTTTTGTTTAAGCCGCGCAAAGGAGAGTTCCGGAAGTCCCGGAAGCCTTCCGCCTTTTTTGCAATTCTTGCACGGCGAGGGGGTCGAGGCGCCGCCGGCTATTGACATCGGAGGGTGCGGGGGCTAGCCTGTCCGCATTCTCGGTTTTCATTCCTAGGAGAAGTAGCGTTATGGCTTCGCAAGCAAATTCCACCGATCGCGCCGTTTGCTCCGCGGTCGTCCGGAGATTCGACGGTTTATCTTCCGCGGCCCGTCCCGTGCGGGGGGAATCGGCGTTTCCGTCCGGTTCCGTTCTTTCGGGCGCGGCGCGCGGGGCGTTTGCGCGGTCCGGCTCCGTTTTCGGCGGAAACAGGAGAGGTTTTCGCGGGGTTTTCCGTCCGGCGGGCGCGGAGGTCCGGGACGGGGCGCCCCGGGGGAGCGCCGGGGAATTTGCGGGCGGCGCGGGGGATTGTCCGGCTTCGGTCGGGACGGCTTGCAGAAAAATATACGCAACGGCAGGAAAGCGGTTGCAATTCTCGGAAGGATGGGGTAAACGGAAGCAACAGGTAGATTCACTCCCAAGGAGGTCACGCAGATGTTAGGGGACCAGGAAAGGCGTTGCGGGAAGCGGCACGCCCGATTTGATGCAAGCTTCGGAGAAATTATTAATGCAGCGGACGAGGCATTTCGCGATATGATAACGGGCGGCGGCCTTTACGAATTAAAACCGGAACAACAATCCTCGAGAGGAAAGTAAAGATGGACAAGATGACAAACAAAGAAACATTCATTCGAGGCGGGCGGCTTCGGAAAACTTCAAAAGGTCTGGTCTCCTTCGCGCCGTTTCTAGCTGGCGCATCGACGCTTGCGCTGGGCGCGTTGCTGGCAACGGCTTCGCCGGTTGAAGCGGGGAATTGCGGCGCTTTTGATGGCGACACGACAGCGGGCTGGGTGTCGACGTGCACGGGTGGAGTGAACGCCGGGGGGGATATCACCGCAACGGTGGAGCCTACGGCGCAACAAACCGGCTCCGTGACCGTGGGGGATGGTGATAGTTTTGTCCATGAAGTTGCGAGCGGCGAAGGTATTCGGATTAATACGCTTAATACTAACGCTTTGCTTACCGTTGATTTGGATGGCAACATCACGGCCGCCGCTGCAGCAGAGGCGAACGGGTTTGCGACGGAGGGGGTTCTCGATATTCGGCACAATAGCACTTCCGCCGGAGTTGAAGTAACGACGGACGGAACGATTACCTCAAGCGGCGGAAGGGGCATATGGGTGACTTTTCTTTTGGGGGACAGTTCGGTTACGGCGAACGGTGCCATCACGGTGGAAGACGAGGGCATTACTTTTGGCAAGAGCAGCACTGGTGCGATGAATGTAACAACAGGAGCGGATGGCGACATCACCTCGCGCAGCGAGGAAGGCATCGTTATAACAAGTGCACAACAAGGTGCATCAGGTGCTGTAACCCTTGATATCGGTGGTGACATTACCTCGGCGAAAGCCGGCATCCAATTTGTCCAGCAATCGGGCAGCAACGGCATCGGTGATGCAATTTCTATCACGACGCGAAGCACATCCACCATCACATCGAGTGGCAATCACGCCATTGGCATCGGCACGACCCACACGAGTTCGACCGATGTGACGCTCAATCTTGCCGGTGATATCGGAAGTTCGAGCAACGCGAACTTCTACCATGGGGTGAGGCTCACACACGCTGGCACGGGTGATGTAACGGCTACGCTCGATGGCGATATTTTTGTCGCTAGTGGATCTCGCGGGCTGGATATTGATACCACGGGAAGCACCGATGAAATGACAGTAACCATCAATGGTAATATTGATGTCGCGGGC
>JAPOUT010000097.1 GCA_026708545.1 Hyphomicrobiales bacterium | reverse complement strand
CGCAGTATTTCGGCATAAAATTTTCATTCGCCTTTCTCGTCTTCCCATGATATAATGCCGATATGTCTAACAATGACGACAACCTGAAACGTGAAATTGATTCTCTTAAGGAGAATGTGGAGGCAAAGATGGAAACCATGGAAGCCAAAAACAAAGCATTTCTTGTCGAAAATGTGGCTGCTATCGATAGACTTCAATCGAGTAATGAAAAGGCTATTGGAGAGCTTCGAACCGGTCATGAAAAGGCTATTGGAGGGCTTCGCACAGATTTCGGAGAACTTCGCACGGATTTCGAAAAGCTTCGCACGGACATAGGGCGGGGAGTCAACAAGCTGATAATGGTTTTGATAGCCATTGGCGGTGTTAGTGTTGCCGTTGTAAGTTTGTTGAATTAATCGCACAGGGGCGAAATCCTGTTTCCCCATTCCTTTTGATTATTGTAAATACCGCAGACACTATCTGCCGAGCAGATGCTCGCGTTCGGCGTACAGTGAATTAATGCGCCGTCTGATTTTTTCAATCTCGTTTGTGTAATCATTCATTTGAAGTCCCATCAAACGGATGAGCTGAAATGCTGTGATCGCCCTTGATCCCGCAATCTGTAACTCGTGTTGCGCTTACCATCGGTATTTCGAACGAAGATTTCTTTTCTCTTCAGTTTCTGAGTATCCCGGAGCGCCGCATCATTCGAGCGCTTGGCCAGTTTAGCATGTTTGGAGGTGCTCATGAAACCCTATCCTCAGGCGTCCGATTAACGATGCAACACTGACGGCCATTTACGGGATTTTGGTTGAGCGTGTGCAGGTTCGTTTTGGATGCGAGGTTGTTTGACGCGAGGGTAATTTATACAAAAAGAAACCCCCTAGCCGGAAAAAGGCGCATACACACGAAAACGGATAAGGGGATTGCTCACAAGATTCAATGAGTGTTTAGCGTTTTATATGAACTAAACAAACCGTTTAAAGAAAAGCACAATTTCCGATGCTATATGATTGTCTATCTTCCAAAATCTAGCGAGAACGTAAAATAGAAACACTTGGACCCAAAGAGCGTAATCAAATACATTTTCGACATAATACTGCCAAGTCGCTGCAATAAGATTTAAAGCAACTGCTGCGAAGATGTAAAGAATAAACAGACAAAAGTGATAACGGTAAACACCTCTTTCGATGGCTGTCTCTTTTTCACCAGCACGAATGGCAGCTGTATCGTCCGTATAGTTGGAAGGATTGGAAAACCACTCTGTTGTGATTTTTCCATCTTTACTTTCGATGGTTTGCCTTTTTACTAACCTATCTTGTAGACGATTGTCTGTCACGGAGTTCTTGCAGAATTTTTTTATTGGAAATTGTATTGCCGCGCGAATTAGGTATGTATGACTTTGCCCACGCTCCACCTTCCCAATGTGTTATTCCAACCAACTCTCTAACAGATTTATCCTTTAACATTTCATAGGCAAATTTCAATACTTTATATTGCTCACTATTGGATTTTATACCTACTACGGTAAAGAACGCTCCTCTGGAAACTTTTCTAGCTCCGAATGATTTGATATGATGATATAAAGTTGGTGCGACTGGACCAAACTCCCACGCCTGAAATTTCTCGTTGATTAGAGGTTCAGGGTCGTCTTTGTTTTCGTCTAGACCGAGATACAGCATGTGTGCGATATACAGTATTTTCTGCATTTCCAAATTGCTCAGGCTGTCACCAGATATGACACAGAGGGCTTTTCCCGCTTGTAGAGAGGATATCGGCATGATTCAGGTGGGTAGAGGTTTTGAATTATACATGTGCCTAGGACTCGATTCGTTCCCCAATTGATACCACTCTGTTCCGTATCGCGTCAATAGTGTCATAAAACCCGGCGATTACCGACGCTTTTTATGTTCATCGTCAGGTTAATCGGCGTGATGACAAGCGACGAGACGCGAAGACGCATCGACACGCCGCAACCGCGGGATCTCCCCGCGGCAACGCTCGCTTGCCAGCGGACACCTTCGGTGAAAGCTGCACCCGGGCGGAGGGGACAACGGTGAAGGCGGTTCTCCGGCTAATCCGGCTTCCCGCTTTTCCCGCGCGCGCGCCGGGTCGGCAACAGGCGTTGACGCAATCAGCACGCCGGTATAGGGATGCTTCGGCCGAGCGAGAATGTCGGCGGCCTTGCCCGTTTCGACAATGCGGCCGAGATACATAACAAGAATCTCGTCCGCAATATGCTTTACGACCGAAAGGTCGTGGGAAATAAACAGCATCGAAAGTTGAAACCGTTGTTGCAGTTCGGCGAGCAGGTTCAGAATCTGCGCTTGCACCGATATATCAAGCGCCGAAACAGGTTCGTCCGCCACCAAAATCGCCGGATTCAACATCAACGCGCGCGCAATCGCAACGCGTTGGCGCTGGCCTCCGGAAAGCATGTGCGGGAAACGATCGGCAAGGCCCGCATCCATTCCGACCTGCTCGAGCATTGAAGCGATTTTTTCGGCGCGCTCGGCCTTCGAGAGTTTTGTGTTGATGACAAGCGGCTCTTCAAGTATCGCGCCGACGCGTCGGCGCGGATTTAGCGAATTCTTCGGATCCTGAAACACCATCTGTATCTGCGTGCGCAACTCCCGCAACTGTGAAGATGTTGACGTGGCAATGTCGATGCCCCGGATGCACAGCGACCCGTCCGCCGGCGGTTCTATCATTGTCAGGATGCGCGCAAGCGTCGTCTTGCCGCAGCCGCTCTCGCCCACAATTGCAAGACTGCTGCCCGCTTCCAATGTGAAACTCGCCTCCCGCAATGCATGCAGCCGCTTGCGCTTGCCGAACAATCCGCCTTGGACGACATAGGTCTGCCGCAACCCTTTCGCTTCGAGGACGGGCGTGCTCATGATTCCGTCCCGCAAGGATGAAAGCAACGCAACAATCCGTCTCCGTCTTCGAGCAGGGGCGGCTCGAGCGCGCGGCAATCCTCCTGCATCCGCGAACATCTCGGGTGAAACAGGCAGCCGTTCGGGCGGTTGTCAATTCCGGGAACGGTTCCCGGTATCGCGGGCAGGTGTCCGTGCGCGGGCGCCCTGTCCGGCAGCGCCTCAAGCAATGCTTTCGTGTAGGGATGGCGCGGCGCATCAAAGAGCGCTTCGACCTTTCTGCTTTCAACTTGGTGTCCCGCATACATGACCGATACGCGCTCCGCCGTTTCGGCGACGACTCCCATGTCGTGCGTGATGAGCAGCAACGCCATTCCCGTCTCGTCCACAAGCGCGCGTAGCAGGTTCAATATCTGCGCCTGGATGGTGACATCAAGCGCCGTCGTCGGTTCGTCCGCAATCAACAGTTTCGGCGAACACGCAATCGCCATCGCAATCATCACGCGCTGGTTCATTCCGCCCGAGAGTTGGTGCGGAAACGCCTTCAATCTCTGTCGCGCATCCGGAATGCCCGCCTGGCGCAGGAGTTCTTCGGCGCGCTCCCTGCGTTCGGTGCTCGAGAGTTGCGTGTGCGCCGCGAGCATTTCCTCGATTTGATATCCCACCGGAAAGCACGGATTGAGACTCGCGCTGGGCTCTTGAAATATCATCGATATCTCCTTGCCGAGCATCCTGCGTCTCGCCTGCGGCGGGAGAGCAAGCAAATCGATGCCGTCGAAGCGCATGGTTTTTGCGCTCCACGTCGCCTCCGCGCCAAGCAGCCCCATCAATGCAAGCATCGCAACGGATTTTCCCGATCCGCTCTCGCCGACGATCGATAAAATCTCTCCTTTTTCAACGTGCAGGCAGACGCCGTCAACGGCCCGCAACGTGCCGCGTTCGGAGGCGAAGCCCACGCACAAATCCTCTATTTCCAAAAGCGGCGTGCTCATGCGCGTTTCATCTTCGGATCAAGGGCGTCGCGCAACCCGTCACCCATCAGGTTGAACGACAGCACCGTTATCAATATCGCCAGGCCGGGAAAGGTCACAACCCACCATGCCCGCAGGATGAATTCGCGGGCGTCCGCAAGCATTGTTCCCCATTCGGGCGTGGGAGGCTGCGCTCCCATGCCCAGAAACCCGAGCGCGGCGGCATCCAGCACCGCGGATGAAAACCCCAGCGTCGCTTGAACAATGAGGGGCGACAGGCAGTTCGGCAGGATGGTGACGAACATAAGGCGCAGGTTTCGCGCGCCGGAGATGCGCGAGGCGGTGACATAGTCGCGCTTGGCCTGCGCGATGACGGACGCGCGCGTCAACCGCGCGTAATGCGGCAGGTATACGACCGCAATCGCAAGCATCGCGTTGAAAAGATCCGGTCCCAATATCGCAACGATCACGAGCGCAAGCAGCAGAGAGGGAACCGCAAGGATGATGTCCATCAAACGCAGGATGACGACTTCAAGGCCGCCGCGGAAGAACCCGGCAACCAGGCCGAGCAGCACGCCGCCGCAAAGGGACAGCACGATCACGATGAGCCCGATGAAAAGCGAAAACCGCGCTCCGTAAATCAGTCTTGATAGAATGTCCCGCCCGACCGGGTCGGTTCCCAGCACGAAGCTCCAATTTCCGCCCTCCAGCCAGGCCGGCGGCAGCAGGAGCGCATCGCGGAATTGCATGTCCGGCGCGTAAGGCGCGATAACATCCGCGAAAACCGCGACCAGCACGAGGAATGCCACGACGATCATCCCGATGAATGCGCCCCTCGAGCGGCGGAAATGTTTCCAGAAGGAGGGATCCATCGCGCTACTCCCGTGCGTGCCGAATGCGCGGGTCGGCCATTCCGTAGAGGATGTCGACCAGCAGATTAACCGCCATGATGCACAAGGCGATCAGGAGCAATCCGCCTTGCACGGAAGGGTAGTCGCGGCTGAAGATGGAATGCACGAGCCACTTGCCGATGCCCGGCCATGAAAAGATGCTCTCGGTCAGGATGGCGCCCGCCAGCAGCACTCCGACCTGCAGGCCGATGGTCGTCAGCACCGGAATGAGGGCGTTTCGCAGCGCGTGCAAAAGAACGATCCGCCAGGGATGGAGTCCCTTGGCGCGTGCGGCGCGGATGTATTCTTCGCCGAGAACCTCGAGCATGGCCGAGCGCGTCTGCCGCGCAAGCACGGCGAGCGGAATCGTGCCGAGCGTTATCGCGGGCAGGACGAGATGCCGCAGTGCCGATTGAAACGCATCGATATCGCCCGCGATCAAACTATCGACAAGCAGGAAGCCCGTGACCGGCGTTACATAATGTATGACGGCGATGCGCCCCGAGACGGGTGTCCATTGCAGGATTCCCGAAAACAAAATGATCAGCAGCAGCCCCCACCAGAAAATCGGCATGGAGTAGCCCGTAAGCGCGCTTCCCATGAGAATGTGGTCGGTCGGCTTTCCCCGGCGCAGGGCCGCAATGATGCCCGCCGGCAGTCCCAGCACCAATGCAAACAGCATTGCGGCGATGGAGAGTTCGAGGGTTGCCGGAAACAGGCTTGCGAATTCCGACAGCACCGGCTTGCGCGTAACCAGGGATGTGCCGAGGTCGCCTTGCGCGAGGTTGTAGAGATAGTCGAAATACTGCAGGTGGAGGGGCTTGTCGTAGCCGAACTTTGCCATGAGTTCGGCATGGCGTTCCGGATCAATGCCGCGCTCGCCGGAGAGGACTTCGATGGGGTCGCCGGGAACAAGCCGAATGAAAGCAAACGCAATCAGGGACACTCCGATAAAGGCGGGAACGATTTGCGCGAGTCGGAGCAGAAGAAACCGGATCATGTCGTCTTGTTTTGTTTTTGCCTTGCTATCTCGGCTTCATATTGCTTTGCAACCCGGAGATGCCGGAAAAAACCGTAGTTGACCGCATGGATGAATCCCCAAAAACCGTACAGGAACGCCCGCCGCAAAAAATAACTTTTCAAAAAGGCGACGGGAAATTCAAGCAGCAGCCGCCATCGCGGCAGCCGCCGTCCGCGCTTTTGCAGGTCTTCGACTTGCATGTTGGTGTAGTAGTTCGCTTTCTTGACGGTGAAGTCTATCGATCGTATCGAGCGGTGGTGGAGCGGCGCTTTCAGGCGCCGGATGCGCGCGCCCTGCCGCATCGCCACATTGTCGTGAACGGTTGAATCGGCAAAACGGCCCTTCTCCCTGTCGTAGAGCCGGGTGAACCATTTGCCGCCGGCCCATGCCGCGGGCTTGTCTTCGTGCGGGAAGACGTCGGCGGCGAAGACGGCGTAGCCGTCGCACGCGGGATGTCCGTTCGCAAACAGCGCGACAATCTCGTCGCGCAATTGCGGCGTGACTTCTTCATCGGCATCGATGTTGAAAAGCCATCGCTCCCGGCACATGGATTCGGCGAAGCGTTTCTGTTCGCCGAACCCGCGCCATTCGTTTTCAACGAACCTGGCGGACAAGTCCTCGGCAATCCTGCGGGTGTTGTCGGTGGAGCCGGAGTCGACGACGATGATTTCGCTCACCCATCCGCGCAGCGAGGATATCGCCCTGGAGATGCGATCCTCCTCGTTATGCGCAATGATGAATGCCGAAACCGGCAGGGGTGTTTCCACCGGCAGGCGCTATTCGGCGATGTCTACGCCATAGAAAACATGCCCGCCGAGCGGATCGATCCGATAGTCAATGACCTCTTCGCGGATGGGCTCGTATACGACCGAGTGCGCAATCGTCACCCACGGAGCCTGCTCCTTGAAGATGACCTGGGCCTGGCGATAGAGTTCCGAACGGGCTTCCCTGTCGTTGACCCGCTTGGCCTGGCGCAGCAATTCGTTGAACGGCTCGTGGCACCAGCGCGCGCGGTTGGACCCGCCGACCGCCTCGCACCCCAGCAGCACATACAGGAAATTATCGGGGTCGCCGTTGTCGCCCGTCCAGCCGAGCAGAAGCGTCTGGTGCTCGCCCTCCTTGGAGCGTTTGAGGTATTCGCCCCATTCAAACGAAATAATCTCCGCCTCAACGCCGACATTCGCCCAGTCTTCCTGGATAATCTCCGCCATCCGCCGGGCGTTCGGGTTGTACGGGCGTTGAACCGGCATCGCCCAGATGTTTGTCTTCAAGCCTTCGGCTCCGGCCTCGCGCAGCAAGGCGCGCGCCCGGTCGGGGTCGTAGGGATAATCGCGAACGGCGTCATTGTAAGACCATATCGTCGGCGGAATCGGATTCTTCGCAACCGCTCCCGCTCCCTGGAACACCGCGTCCAAAATCGCCTGCTTGTCGGTCGCCATGTTCAGGGCCTGGCGGACGCGAACATCATCGAAAGGCTTTTTCTCCGTGTTGAACGCCAGGTAGCCGACGTTCAGGCCTTGCTGCTGCAGCAGCCGAATGCCGTCGGTGTTTGCCATGGCATCGAGGTCGGCCGGGTTGGGGTAGGGCATTACATGGCATTCGCCCGCCTGAAGCTTCTGCCAGCGAACGGAGTTGTCCGGCGTTATCGCAAAAATCAGATTGTCCAGGGGGGAGCGTCCCGCCCAGTAATCCGGATGCGCCTTGTAGCGGATGAGGGCGTCCTTGCGATATTCCACCAGTTGGAAAGGTCCCGTCCCGACCGGCTCGAGGTCAAGGCGCTCGGGCGTGCCGGCGGCAAGCATCGCATCGGCGTATTCTTTCGAGAGTATCGAGGCGAAATCCATTGCAAGATTGGCAATAAAGGGAGCCTCGGGGTGGTTCAGCACGAAGCGAACCGTGTGGTCGTCAAGCTTCTCGACCGCGCGCAGCAAATTCGGCATGTCCATCGCTTGGAAATACTCGTAGGAGCCGCCGGAAACGCTGTGGTAGGGATGCTCCTCCTTCCACTGGCGCGTAAAGGTGAAGACGACATCGTCGGCGTTCATGTTGCGCGTCGGCGTGAAACCGTCGGTCGTGTGGAACCGGACATCGTCGCGCAGGTAGAAAGTGTATTCGAGGCCGTCGTCCGAGACGTCGTACTCACGCGCGAGCGCCGGCACAATGTCCGTCGTGCCGCGCTCAAACTCGACAAGGCGGTTGAATATCGAGCGCGAGGATGCATCGAAGGTCGTTCCCGCCGTATAGAGCGAGGGATTGAATCCTTCGGGCGAGCCTTCGGAGCAATAGACGAGGGTTTTGGCGCGGGCGTCGTCCGGCAGGGTTGCGAATGCGCCCGCCGCGAGGAGCGCGCAAACGCCGAGAAGTATTTGTTTTGTTGGAGATGAAATTGCCACGGGATGCCTCCTTTGACAGGGAATTGGAAGGGGTATGCTTAGACATCCTTGTTACGCCCTCGGCATCAAGACTGCAAGTGATTCGCTCGAGGCGCAAATTCGCCGAATCGCCTCGAACCCCTTGGAGTCGCGCGAAAATTCGGGAAAAGACATCCGCAAAAAGGGGTGTTTATTTGCGCCGTGTGCGGACTTGTCGTAGCCTCGAGCGCACAAGGCGGAGCACGGGTGCTTCGTCGCATGGTTTTTTCGATGGGAGCAACAAATGTTCAACACACCCAAGCAGTCGCTACAACAACTTTCCGACCTCGTTGCCAAGGGCAGGCTTTCGCGCCGTGATTTCATGACCCGCGCCGTTGCGCTCGGCGTTTCAACGCTCGCGGCCGAGCACATGCTCACGACCTCCGCCCTCGCGCAAACCCCGAAAATCGGCGGTTTGCTGCGCGTCGGCGCGCCGTCCGCGTCCACCGACGACACTCTTGACCCCGCAACTCTCGATGACAGTTTCGATATTCTTTCCTGCTACGGGATGCTGAGAAACAACCTCGTCGACATTGACGAATACTCTGCGCCCGTGCCCGGACTCGCCGAATCCTGGGAGGCTTCCTCCGATGTCGCGACCTGGACATTCAAATTGCGCAGGGGCGTCGAGTTCCACAACGGAAAAACCATGACCGTCGACGACGTCATCGACTCCCTCAACTACCACCGCGGCGAGGAAAGCGCTTCGAGCGCCAAAAACCTCGTTGAGCAAATCGAGGAAATCCGCGCCGACGGAAAAGACACCATCGTCTTCAAACTCAAGGATGGAAACGCCGACTTCCCGGTCGTTCTTTCGTCCTACCAGCTTCTCATCTTCCCCGAGGGAACGCGGGGCGCCGAATTCGACAAAGGCATCGGCACCGGTCCTTACTCCCTGCAATACTGGGAGCCCGGCGTTCGGATGGAAGGAAAACGCAACCCCAACTATTACCGCGAAGGCAAGCCGCATTTCGATGAGGTTCACGTCATCGGCATCAACGATGTCGTCTCGCGCACCGCGGCGTTGCAGACCGGACAAGTCGACATCATGAGCCGTTGCGACGTCAAAACCGTCCATCTGCTTGAGCGCAACTCGGACGTCCAGGTTTTCCAGGTCACCGGGACGAAGCACTACACCGCGCCCATGCATGTCGACGCCGCTCCCTTCGATGACGTCAACGTGCGCAAGGCCATCAAATACGGCATTGACCGGCAGGCCATCCTCGACACCATCCTGCTCGGATACGGCGAACTCGGAAACGACCAGCCCATCGCCCCGACCATGCGGTTCCACAACCCGGACATCCCGCAAACCCAGTACGACCCCGACATGGCCCGCTACCACTTGAAACAGGCGGGGCTGTCCTCGCTTGATGTCAATCTCGCCGCGGCCGATGCGGCCTTTGCGGGCGCCGTTGATACGGCCGTGCTCTTCCAGGAGCAGGCTTCCAAGGCGGGCATCAACATCAATGTCGACCGTGTCTCCGAGGACGGATACTGGAACGACATCTGGCTCGTGCGTCCGTGGTGCATGTGCTTCTGGGCGGGACGTCCCACCGAGGATCTCATGTTCTCGTCCGCCTACGAGGCCGGTGCCGACTGGAACGACACGCGCTGGGCGAACCCGCGCTTCAACGACCTCCTCGTTGCCGCGCGCAAGGAACTTGACGAAAACAAGCGTCGCGAGATGTATTACGAGATGCAGCAACTCTGCCACGACGACGGAGGCGCGGTCATCTTTACTTTCGCCGCCGACGTCCAGGCCGCAAGCGCTGACTTGCACAAGCCCGACCAGGTTGCATCCAACTGGGAGTTCGACGGACACAAAGTCGCCGAACGTTGGTGGTGGTCCTGAGGAAACGCTGTGGCGGGCGGAAGGGTTGTCCCTGGCGGTGATGTAGCGATGAGGAAAAGAGGGGCAGCGTGATACGTTTGTTTGTCATGGTCGGAGAGCGGTTGCTGTTCGGCGCAATCACCCTGCTGGCCGTTTCCATCATCATCGCGTCCAGCGTCGATCTTCTGCCCGGGGACGTCGCAACCGCGATTCTCGGACAGGCCGCGACCCCTGAAACGGTCGCGGCCCTGCGCAAGCAACTCGGACTCGATCTTCCCTTCTACCAGCGCTACTGGGAATGGCTCTGGGACTTCCTCCGGGGAGACATGGGCGTTTCCCTTACCAACGAGCGTCCCGTCGCTCCGCAGGTCGGCGAACGGTTCGCCAACACGCTCCTGCTTGCCGCGCTCGCCGCCGCCATCGCGGTGCCCTTGTCTTTGGCGCTGGGAATTCTTGCGGCGATCTACAGGGGCGGCTGGTTCGACAAACTCATTTCCTCGTCCACGCTGGCCGCGATCTCCATGCCCGAGTTCCTCGTCGGATACATCGTCATCGCAATCTTCGCCGTCGAGCTCGGCTGGTTTCCGAGCATCTCGACGTTGCGGCACGACATCTCCTTCCTGGAACGCATCTACGTCATGCTGCTTCCGTGCATCACGCTCGCGCTGGTCGTCATGGCGCACATGATGCGGCTGACCCGCGCCGCCATCATTAACCTGCTCGCGAGTCCGTATATCGAAATGGCGCGGCTCAAAGGCGTCGGCACCGCGCGGCTCATCGTCTACCACGCCCTGCCCAACGCCCTCTCGCCGATCATCACCGTCATCGTCCTCAACCTCGCCTATCTCATCGTCGGCGTGGTCGTGGTGGAGGTGGTGTTCGTCTATCCCGGACTGGGGCAGCTGCTGGTTGACTCCGTCTCCGCCCGAAATCTTCCCGTCGTGCAGGCCTCGTGCCTCATCTTCGCGGGCACCTATGTAACGCTCAACCTGCTTGCCGACATCTTCTCCTCCCTCGCCAACCCGCGATTGAGGCATCCTCGATGAACGCATTCGTTGCATCCTCGATGAGCACGTTTGTTGCATCCGTCGGCGCATCCGCCAGCGCATTCGGCTGGTTTTGGCGTTCGTCTCCCGTCTCCGCCAAGATCGGCGCCGCCATCGTCTTCCTGTGGCTCTTCGCCGGAATCTTTGCCGGCGTGCTTGCGCCCTACGATGAAACCGAAATCGTCGGAGCCGTATGGCAGGAGTGGAGTTCCGCTACGCCGCTCGGCACCGACCAGCTCGGCCGCGACCTCCTCACCCGCATCCTTTACGGCGCGCGGAACACCATCTTCATCGCGCTGCTCACGACCATCCTTTCCTTTTTCATCGGCATCACCTGCGGATTCATGGCGGCGGCTCTCGGGGGGTGGACCGACCAGCTCCTCTCGCGCATCGTCGACATCCTGCTCTCCATTCCCATTCTCATCTTCTCGCTCATGCTGCTCTCCGTGCTCGGCACGTCAGTCCCCGTGCTTATCGTCGTTCTCGCCATGCTCGATTCGCCCCGCGTGTTCCGGCTGGCGCGAAGCGTCTCCATGGACATCGTCGTCATGGATTACGTCGAGGTTGCAAGGCTGCGGGGCGAAAAACTCTGGTGGATCATGAGGCGCGAGATTCTTCCGAACGCCGTCGCTCCGCTGATTGCGGAATTCGGACTGCGCTTCTGCTTCATATTCCTGCTGATCTCCGCGCTCAGTTTCCTCGGACTCGGACTCCAGCCCCCGACCGCCGACTGGGGAAGCATGGTGCGCGAAAACGCCGGAGCCATCTCCTTCGGCATCCTGACGCCCCTCATTCCCGCTCTTGCAATCGCATCCCTCACCATCGGCGTCAACCTCGTCGTTGACTGGATGCTTCACAAAACAAGTGGTTTGCGCGATGAAGTCTGACGGAACAAACAGCAACGCCCGCACCGGCGAAACGATTCTCGATATGCGAAACGTTTGCATTGAGGGGTACGGCGAGGACGGCTGGAAAACCATCGTCGAGCCCATCAGCTTTCAACTCAAACGCGGCGAAGTGCTCGGACTGATCGGCGAATCCGGGGCGGGCAAGTCGACGCTCGGACTTTCGGCGATGGGGTTCTCGCGCGGCGGATGCCGCATCCGGGAGGGCGAAATCCTCTTCGATGGAATGGATTTGCGAAAAGCGTCCGAAACGAAATTGCGCGATCTCCGGGGCGCGCGCATTGCATACGTCGCGCAAAGCGCGGCGGCCTCCTTCAATCCCGCATACCGGCTTCTTGATCAATTCGTCGAGGCTCCCGTCCTGCACGGCATCTCCAACGCACGGGACGCATCCGACAACGCTGTCCGTCTTTACGGCGAAATGAATCTCCCGGAGCCCGAAACCATCGGCTTCAGGTACCCCCACCAGGTTTCCGGAGGACAACTCCAGCGCGCAATGATCGCGATGGCAATGTCGTGCAAGCCGGACCTCATCATCTTTGACGAACCGACGACCGCGCTGGACGTGACCACGCAAATACAAGTGCTCATCGCCATTCGCAAGGCCATCGAATCCGCAAACGCCGCCGCCATCTATGTCACGCATGATCTCGCGGTGGTAGCGCAGATGGCGGACAGAATCATGGTGCTGCGGCACGGACGGCTCGTCGAGGAAGGCGAGGCGCGCTCGCTTCTCGCGGCGCCCAAGCAGGAATACACAAGGCAGCTCCTCAATGTTCGAACCGAACGAAAGGATCCCGCGCAAGTCGATCGCGAGAAGGACATGGTGCTGCGCGTCCGGGACGTGTCGGCACGATACGGCAAAGGCGCGCGCGTGCTTGAAAACGTCAGCGTTGATGTCGCGCGCGGTGAAACCGTTGCCGTTGTGGGCGAGTCGGGAAGCGGCAAATCCACGCTCGCGCGGGTCATCACCGGTTTGCTCCCGCCCTACGAGGGGCAGGTTTCTTTCCAGGGGGAGGAACTGGCCGGAGGCTTTGCCGAGCGCAGCAAGCAGGACCTAAGGCAATTGCAGATGATTTACCAAATGCCCGATGTCGCCCTGAATCCGCGCCAGAGAATTTTCGAGATTCTCGGACGCCCCCTGGGTTTTTATCTCGGAATGGAAAAAGGGCGCCGACGCGAACGCATCGGTGAGTTGCTGCGCGAGGTCGAATTGCCGGAGAACTACGCCGAACGCTTTCCCTACGAACTCTCCGGCGGCGAAAAACAGAGAATTTGCATCGCAAGGGCGCTCGCGGCCGAACCCCGGCTCATCATTTGCGACGAAGTAACTTCCGCCCTCGATCAATTGGTATCCGAGGATATTCTCAAGCTCCTCAACCGGCTGCAAAAGACTTTGGGATTGTCGTATTTGTTCATTACCCACGATCTTGCAACGGTCAAGGCGGTTGCCGACAGAATTGTCGTCATGCTGCAGGGACGCGTCGTCGAACAGGGCGAAAAAGATGAAATGCTCAAACCGCCGCATCACGAGTACACCGAGCTTCTTCTCTCTTCCGTTCCCGAAATGGATCCCGACTGGCTTGACCGCGTCACCACGGAGCGCACCGCAAGCGGACATTTGGGGTAAGACTCTCCCTTATCGGGGCGGTTGAATCTCCCAAAATACGCTTCGACAGCAAAAGCAAATCTTCACGGTATTGCAATTCCCAACTCTCCTGCTTCTTCTTTGAGAACGAATTGAAACATGGGGAAGCGATTTTCATCGGACTCAACCAATTCATCATGCACGAGCCTGCTCATCTCAAGGCTCTTCTTGGCGTCAAATTTTTTCTTCCCTTCGAGTATGATGACGACGTCGAGAATCTCCTCCCCTTCCCAGTCTTCGTATTCCTTGACTCGCACCTTGACAAATTCACCTTTCGGCAAGGTCTTCCTGGATATTTTTTCTATGCGAGTTTGGATCTCTTTTATTTCCATTTTCATTTCTCCCATGTATACCTCTCGTCAGGTTACCCCGTGTGTGAACGCAACGCAAAGAATACTTTTCCTTCGTGGCCTTTACCATTGAACGAGGGCATAAAATTCACGGTGCATGTTCCAGGGAAAAGTTACGAAGCAAAAACGTTAGGCCGCTCTAGTTGCAATGCGCCCCATGTGAATTGCCCTGTGGAACATGGTAGCGGCCTTTGCGGGCGCCGTTGATACGGCCGTGCTCTTCCAGGAGCAGGCTTCCAAGGCGGGCATCAACATCAATGTCGACCGTGTCTCCGAGGACGGATACTGGAACGACATCGCCGGAAACCTCGTTTGCATGACCGAGGCGTTAGAGGTTTCTAGATCTTCCGGGATTCCTCTTTGCGCGGCTTGAACAAAACATGTACACAAAAGGCTCTACGGTCTTTCTCGGGCGCCTCGTCAAAACCCTTCATCACCTCTTTTGCGCGATTGATGTAAGCCTCCGCGGAGGACTTTGTAAAGGTTTTGTAAGGGTCATAGTCCGCTATGTTGCGGGTCTGTTGCATTGCAACAAAAAACTCACCAAAATCCCGTATCGGTAGAGGGAATTCCCTCATAATCTCCCATCTACCGCAGGCCGTTCTTGCAAGACCGTGCTCCAGCCCGCGGTAAACCTGCCGCCAAGCGTGCGTGCTACGAGAACCGTTTGTCTCGCCAACCAATAAATCCGCTCCGGCTTTCGCTAAAGAGTGAAACAGGGCGTAATAAACCGTGCTGACCGATCGGCGCAGAGAGGCTTGCGAGGGTTTCGCGCCGTCTTGCTCCAAAACACGTTTCGACAGCAAGAGCAAATCTTCATGGTATTGCAATTCCCAACTCTCCTGCTTCTTCTTTGATTACGAATTGAAACATAGGGAAGCGCTCTTCGTCGGATTCAACCAACTCATCACGCACGAGCCTGCTCAGCTTAATGCTCTTCTTGGCGTCAAATTTTCTCTTTCCTTCGAGTATGATGACGACGTCGAGAACCTCTTCCCCTTCTCGGTCTTCGTATTCCTTGACCCGCACTTTGACGAATTCACCTTTCGGCAACGTCTTCCTGGATATTTTTTCTATGCGAGTTTGGATTTCTTTTATTTCCATTTTTATTTCTCCCATGTATCTTTCTCGTTAGGTTACCCCGTGCGCGGACGCAACGCAAGGAATACCTTTTACTTCTTGGCAGGGCTATGTTTCAGCCTCTTATTTTCATAACTCATTCGATTTACCGTCGTTCGTAAATCGCAATGACTTGCGCCGACGGGATGCGGACGCATATCCCTACGTTTCGGAAACCGGTTTGTATCAATCAAAGCCAATTTCGTCTCTAGGTATATTTGTTTTTTCTAAGAACACGCCAGGGATGCCTGCCGCACCGGCGGGCGAATTAAATTTTCCTTCCGCAGGCGTTAGTGAAAGCGTCAAAGACTGACTTTTACCCCCGTCGCTTCCTTCCGCTTCGGGCGGGGATGTGGTAAAAAAGACTGTATCGGTTGTCCCGTTAATGTGTGAGAGGACGTGAGGATTGTTTTTATTTCACAGTAGGCTGCTGCTTCCACTCGGAATTCTTTTATTGTCGGGATTTGCCGGGCTGTCGTCGTCCTCGGGGGCAGATGATGCCCTGTTCGTGCGAACGCAGGCGGAACTCGAGCGGCTGTGGAGCGGCGTGCTCGGTTGCGCCGAAAGCGATGATCCTTTCACCATCCGGAATCGTTTCAATGATTCCGGCGGCTTTGAAGATGCGGGCGGCGGAGCCGTACCGGCGGGAACATCTCGCGATTATTCCGAATGCGGCAAGCGCGCTCTCCGCAATGCAAGTTCGCGCATGCTGGTTGATGCCGTCGAGGGCGCGTTGCGCGAGGGCGGTCTCGCGTTGTTCGAGGAAGGCTTCCGGATCGACTCGAGCATCGGCTGGACAGCGGGAGAGAGCGTCCGGGGCGCGCTTGATGCGGTGCTTCCGTTGTGGTCGAACACGGGAGCGGAAGGAACCGGCAGGGTGCTGTTTCTGCAGCCCGGCGCCGTCTTCTGGTCCGGGCATGCGGAGCAGGAGCGGATTGACACGAACCTCGGTCTGGTCTTTCGCCGGAGTTTCAGCCGCGACCTCGTCGGCGGGGTTTCCCTCTTCTACGATCGTAACCTCAATCGGGAACTTGAGCGCATCGGCGGGGGATTGGACATCCAGGGGGGAATCTTCACGGGCGGCTTGAACTACTACCATCCGCTGGGCGGCGGATGGAGGGAGGGGAGGGTTGATTACGAGGAGAGGGCGCAGCGTGGCATGGACCTGCGCATCGGTCTGGCGACGGAGGATGTGCGCTTTGACGGCAGCATGGGGCTGTGGCGTTTCAAGGGAGAAGAGGACGAGGCAACGAAGTGGCGTCCGTCTCTCGGCGTGGATGCCGGGTTCCGCGTTCTTCCCGGAATTTTTCTTGAGGCGGGCTACGAGTATCACAACAAGGAGGATTCGCTGGGCTCGCGCTGGAACATGGGACTGGCGTTCCGGTTTGACCTGCCGGGCCTGCAGGGTTCGGGTTTCGGTCCTTCGGGCTACGAGAAGCCGGATCTCTGGCGTCCGGTTGAGCGGGAGAAGCGGGTTTTATACGAGGAGCGCCTTGCGGTTCCGCGGGTGGAATTGACGACGGAGGAGGAGGATGTGCGCGTTGCCGAGGGCGGCACGGCGACGATTACGGGCGTCATCGCCAAGCCGCTCAAGCAGGATGCCGCGCTTCATCTCGTGATGCATTCGACCAGCACGGCGACGCACGGCCCGGACGGCGACTTCACCCTGGGCCACAGGGTTTTCGAGGGAGATGCGCCCCCGCCGGGAGAGATGACGGATTGTCCCGCCTTGCCGTGCGTGGTGCCGCTGCCGGCAGGGACAACGATGTTTGAGGTTTCCGTTAATGTGCTGGCCGACGAAACCAACGAGGTTGACGAGCATATCGACCTGCGTGCGGAGGTTCCCGCCGCGCACGCGGGCACGTTGCGCTCGAGCGGAACGGTTCGGGTGACGATAGGCGCTCACGACAACACGATTGTGTTCGGCGAGAGTTCGCAGACGGAGGTCGAGGAGGACGGCGGCACGGCGGAGGTGGTCGTTGACGTGCATCTGCCCGCGCCGATGCTTGTGGTGTTGAACATCGCGGCGGTGGGCGGAACGGCGACGCAGGACGATTACATTCTTCCGCCTAGCGTGACGATACCTGCGGGACAATCGAGCGGCATGGTCGTTCTGCGGGGCAGGGACGACCGCGACGGGGAGGGCAGCGAGACGGTCTTTCTGGGCCTTACGGCGGCGGGGGAATTGCCTGAAGGCTGGGTGCTGCAAGAGTCGGCGACCCACGGGGTGACCATCACGGACGATGATCTTGCCATCGGGTTTGCCGAAGCCGAACACGAGGAGGCGGAACCGGATTCGGGCACGACGACTTTCACTGTTGCGATAGAATTGACGATGTCTCCCGAAGAGGAAGTCACCGTTCCCATAGCGGTTGCAGAGCATTCGGAAGAGTTTGTTCCTGCGGATGTCAGCTACGCGCCGAGTTCGCTGACTTTCGCGGCGGGCACGGCGGATCTCTCGCAGGACGTCACCTTTACAGTCCATGCCGATGCAGCCGTGGAAGCGGACGAGGTTGTCCAATTCCTGATAGAAGACCATGATTCCCACATGGAGGGCGCGAACGCCTTTTCCGTCGGGCAAAGATCTTTCGCGTTGACCATTCCCGCCAACGACAACGTCGTCCGGATGGAGGCACTCGCGGGCAATTCGTTTGAAGAGGGGGAATCCATAAGCTTAAGTCTGACCTCCGACGACGATCATCCCGCGCCGGACGGCGGGTTACCGGTCGCCGTGACGGTCACGCCGCAACAAGTCGATTCCGTAGCATCCACGTTGCTGGGTTCCGCATCCGACGAGGATATCAGTTTCACTGCGGAGCAGGTAATTCCGGCGGGACAAACAGGCGCTGTCTTCGACATCGATATCGTCAACGATGCCGAGGGGGAACTTACCGAGAGTTTCGAGATCTCCATTGCAGAAGGCGCAAACTTTCCGTCTTCCTGGGGAAGCGTGGTTAATGTCCCTGCTACCTTCAGCGTTCCCGCCAATGACAATGTAATTGGCTTTGCGCAGTCTGCCAGTCGCGTCGTCGAGAACGTCACCGGCGGCGTGCATAACATTGCGATAGATGCCAATCTGCCCTTGCCGATGTCGGCGCAGTTGGTCACGTTCAACATTGCAACAGGAGGGACGGCAACCGAGGACACGGACTATTCGCTATCCGGTAAAACAGTTGTATTCAATGCGAATGACGCGAGTGCCGACATTCCCGTCACCATCGTGAACGACTCCGATCTTGACGTCGGCGAGACCATCGAATTGA
>JAPOUT010000117.1:51593-57836 GCA_026708545.1 Hyphomicrobiales bacterium | reverse complement strand
TTTCATTCCATATACCGTGCTTCTCCGATCAATAGGATGAGTTTTTCGAATTCTCGCGATGTTGTGAAACGATGTTCTACGCAGTACTCGGATTCACGGTTGTCCCGTTTGAGACAGAAGAGGATAAGTTCCTCCAAGACCGATTCCGCGTCTTTTTCTTCATTGTTGATTAATGGAATGAAGCGTTTGAGGAACTCCGTGGTATCCGATTGTAGGACGATCACCGTATTCCATGCAGGGATTACAAACAGAGCTTGGTTGCCCAGTCCCCATCCCCAATAACTGCTTTCGGGAAAACCTCCTTTTGGATTAGGGAGCCACCAAAGATCACTATGACCCCATCTGAGGTCGTCCCTGCCGGTTTTTGTATACCCGTTGGTGATACGTTTCACCCAGGATGGTGGCAGGATTTGCCTGTTATTGAGTCGTCCCCCGTTCAGGTAAATCTGTCCAAAAACCGCCAGGTCACGGGCAGACATTTGAAACATCGCTGCTCTATGTTGCGATTTGCCAAGGTCGGTAATATAGGAAACATCTCCGGTTTTAAAATCTTTCATACCGGCCGGTTCCGCGATGCCGTTTAAAAATGCTCCCGCTACGCTTAAACCGGTGCGTTTTTCAAAAATCGTGGTGAGAGCGTTGTAATCCCAATTGTTGTAAGCCCAGACCGTTCCGGGTTGGTTTTCTTCATCTCCCAGTCGGCGGTTCTTGTCTGCGTTCAGGCCGCCTTCTGCGGCGGCAGGGTGGTTTATGCCAGAGGTGCTTTCGAGAAGATGGGTGACCGTGGCCGATTTTTGCACGTCGGATAAAGGTATCGGAGCGTCGTCAATTCCCAAAGATTGCAATGTTGCATTAAGCGGCACATTGCCAGGGCCGGTACCGACATGTTGTCCTACAAGAGCACTGAGAAATACTTTCCGAATGGAGTGAACGTTGTAGCGCTTTGAAAGGTCGCCGAAAGCGCCGACAATTTGGCCGTCAGTCACAATCATCATGGTGTCGGCGCTCAAAGTGGCGGCATATTTGAAAACAGTGTCCAGTCCTTTTGGATTCCAGCCTAGTTTCATGCTCTCGGCCGGGTCAAGTCGCGTTACGTCAAGAGACCTGGCCAACTGGGATTGGCGGGCGGAGTTGCGTTCACCGGTAAGCAGCAGATAAATCACCAAGACCAGGGCAACCAGCAAGAAGGCCAATACAAACAGAAGGTAACGATATTTCATGTGTCTGACGAAGATTTTGGAAGAGCGGGAACGGGATATACAGGCCAACCTGTGGATGAGGTATCCATAAGATTGTATCCCGTTCCCGAATCGATAGTAGCAGATTATGAGAGGGAAGACACCATTGAACTAACGCAGAAAGCCATGGAAGAGCGTTTGCGCCAACGTCTCCATCGTTTGGGGACAGGTGATGGGTTAACCGGCCAATCCTCGAAACAGTAAACCTATGGCAGCAACACCGACACCCACCAGAACCATTAACAGTTTGTTGAATCCTCGCTCCACACCTGTAAGAAATCGTTCAATGGCGGAATCATTCTCGGTTTTTGCTTATTTTCTCGCATGTTGTAGAACTTTCATGTCTGTATCCACTTGTTTTGTAGCAATTCGTAATGATGCTCCGGTTGTTCGAATCGGTGGTCTAAATTTGTGTTTGTTGCTCTACGCTGGCGGTGTAGCACAGAATCGGGATACGTGGCCATACCGTCTTTGGAGATGCAGGAATATGAGGGGAAAGCCGTGTTTACAAGCAGTTTGACAGGCAGGAGACATAATCGCCCAATATTGCTTTTCCTCATATCCCCTCGGCAAAATCAATTACGCAACCTTTCGCGCATACTTCAATGCCTTATCCCAAGCCTTGGTCTTGGGTAGTTGATTCTTCCTCCACCATTGGCTTTGTGAGCGGCTTTCGGCATTTTTCCCTGAACGTGGGGTCGGTGAAGCAAGTAACGGAGTTGTGAAAGCCTGCCACAGCAACCTTCGGCATACTTCGCGCTCGGTTGGTCTCCAATCAGTTCCAAGCGGCTTTTTGGCATTGTGTGCTGTTCTTTCTTCCTTGCCTGTTTTACCCATATTTTCCACGCCCTTCTTCATCGTGGTGTGGCACAGAAGGCCAAGAAGGCGCACGAAGCGAAATGGCAGGCAATGACGATGAAGGGCATGCGGATTGAAGCCATCCGGCGTTTTTTGACATTTGCGGTTTCTTTTTTTATGCTTCGTCCATCCGCCTTGGGATAGCCGATGCGCCCGAGGTTTTGTTTAACGCTTATCTCAAATGGAAGGTTTCTAAATCCATGCTTCAAAAAAACGACCGAACATCTCTCTTCATCGATGGACCCAATCTCTATGCTGCCAAACGAAACCTTGAACTCGACATTGATTATAGAAAGCTTCTCGATTATTTCCGTGAGAGATGCCGACTCATTCGAGCGCACTACTACACCACCCTCTATCCCGACCAGGAAGCGTTGCGACATCTAACCGATTGGCTGGACTACAACGGGTACCATGTGGTTACGCGTCGTCCCAAGGAGTATTTCAACGAAGGGAAGCGAAAAGTCAAAAACGACATGGAGATTGAACTCATTATCGATGTCCTTGAAGCCGCCCCTTACCTTGATCACATCGTCCTCTTCTCCGGCAACGGAGACCTTTCGCGCCTGACCACGTCGCTGCAAAGAAGCGGCAAACTCGTCAGTATCGTTTCCACGTTGGAATCCGACCCGCCCATGGTTTCGGATGATTTGAGGAGGCATGCGGATAACTTCATTGAGTTGGAAGCTTTGCGGGGGGATATCCAGAGAGAGTGGGATGGCAAGCCTGATTCCGATGCACCGCAAGCCTATGACCCGGACGAGGACGACGAATAATCACAAAAACGGATAGATGTGTTGGCGGGCATTCCACAGTCCGGAAAGACCAGGAAGCCAAAAATAGCCATAGAGTTCTATATACCCGTTTGCATGGAACTATTGATGGCATTCGGTGACGGGGGTTAACGGAGGGATTTTTGTATTTGAACCTAATATGATAGGTTGCTCTCGATGCTTGACCAGTTAATCATTATATGCGGGGCAACATTGGTAGCGTTTTTGTGGGGATCTAATTTTATCGTTATTAATGAACTGATTGTCTATGTTGGTCCGTTAAATATTGTTGCCTTTCAGTTTCTCGCTTGCTGGCCGTTTCTGCTTTTTGTCACCCGTCCAAACAATCTTCGTCTCGTTATCTGGTGGGGTTTGACGACGGGCGCTCTTCAGTACGGATTTCAGAATTTAGGATTGGCCCAGGGAATATCTCCCGGCATCGCATCGGTTCTTTTACAACTCCAAGCGTTTTTTACTCCGATGTTTCTTTCGCTTTTTTTCAAAGAACGACTGTCGCCGTTTTCATTGATAGCTTTGGGCGCAGGTCTTGTCGGTGTGTTTATCCTGTCGTCCGCCAAGGGGTCGGGAGAAGAAACATATGTCTCGGCCGTTGTTCTTCTCGTGTTGGCATCAATATCCTGGGCTTTGGGAAATCTGGCTATTGAAAAGATGCAGCGCGACGATGTAAATCGCTCCATGTTCTCCGTAATCGTTTATGCCGGAGCTATCTTGAGTATTCCCATGACGCTTTGGGCCGGTCTTGAGGACGGGCCGATAACCGGCAGGCTGGCCGTTCTGCCATCTGACCAATATGGTTACCTGGCTTTTCTTTTTTCCTTTGTGTTGATTGCGTTTTTTGGCGGTTATCAGATTTGGAACTTGTTGATTAAACACTACGGCGGGGGGCGAATCGTGCGTTACAGTCTGCTCGTGCCTGTGTTCGGACTAACAGTATCGCAAATCGTATATGGCGGTCATCTGTCACTCGGCCAGGGCATGGGTATAAGCCTGATCCTTCTATCTCTTGTTCTGTATAGGCTTTTGGAGGCTAGGGGAATATAAGATGACCGGAAGGGGTCTCATAAACTTCCCAATCCATGCCGGTAACCCTCACCATCTGTCCGAGGCAGACGGCTTAGGAAGACTTCAAGGGGTCTAATCTCCTTTGCTCCGTTCCTTGCATCCGTCTCGGCGGTTGCCCAATTGGGTGCGGACCGCCATAGGTCCAACGACAGGCAGGCGGGGTCGGACCTTTGTTCCGTTCGCCCTGATTCATTTGTTCCCATGCATGAGACAATATGCCGACAGAGCGAGAGAGGCAGAAAAGTCCTCTCGCCAAAGGCCCGGCAAAGCCGATCTCGGCGTAAATCACCGCCGTTGCACCATCGATATTCATCGGGATCGGTTTGCCCTTGCGTGTGTTGAGAACATCTTGAATTTTGCGCCCGATCTGGGCAAAACGACCACTGACCACGCCTTTTTCCGCAGCATCATCCACAAGCCCCAGTAATCTCGGCGCACGCGGATCTTCGGGCTTGTGAAAACGGTGGCCGAAGCCTGGAACGAATTTGGTTCGTTCGGCTTGCCAGCGGTCAATCATTTGTGTTGTGGCAATGTCAATCTCTTGCCCGTTATGAACAGCATTATCAATCCAGCCATATAATTCTATCGCCTGTTCGCCTGCGCCACCATGAATGTCGTCAAGCATGTTGACAGCCGAAGCCATTGCTCCATTTAGGCTCAATCCGCAAGTTACCGCCATCCGGGCCGTTGCAATGGAAGGTGCCTGCGGGCCGTGGTCAACGGCTGCAACCAGCGCGCATTCGAGCAGCTCCGCTTGGTCCGCAGTTGGCAATTCGCCGCGGGTCATCAACCAAATCATCTGGGGAAACGATACTTTGCCAATCAAATCCTCGACCGGATAACCGCGGAGCCTAATCTGCCCGGGTGCCATGTCGATGATTTCAGTCGTCCACCAATCGGATACGTCTCTATTCTGCTTTGCGTTTGTAGGTTCGCTCATATGGCACCTCCGTTTTTCAGTTCAACCAGATCACTATCTGTCAGACCAAATTCTTTCCAAATTTCACTATTATGTTCCCCGAGAACGGGAGGTGGTGCGTTAACGGAAGGTGCTTTGCCGTCAATTTTCACACCGGTCCGAACCACGGTAATATTCCGGTCAACGCCGGGAACGTTTTCAAATTCAGCCAAGAAGTCACGATCCGCAATCTGCGGCATGGAGAGAACTTCAGGAACTGTCAGCACTGCACCAGCCGGAACACCAATGCGATTAAGCTCTCTGGCCCAATCCCTGGCGGGACGCGTTTTAAGTACGGCTTCCAATTCGACTTTCAATGCCAGCTGGTTTTTCTTGCGCGCTTCCCGCGTCGCATATTCTGGCTGGTCACGCAATTCGTCAAGGCCAAGATGAGTAGTCAGGAGCACCCATTGCTCGTCTTTGTTGGCTGCAATGTTGACCAGCCCGTCTTCCGCTTCGAATGCACCAGATGGCGCTGATGTGGGATTCTCGTTGCCGTGTGGCTCCGGTTCAACCCCTGCAATCAGATGGTTGGAGACAACCCATCCCATGGTAGCCAGAACCGATTCCAACATGGATACATCAATGAACGACCCCCGGGGATTGGCGTTAAGGGCGGCCGAAATCGCGAATGCCGCCGTCATTCCGCCCACGGTGTCGGCTATGGGGTAGCCGACACGCAACGGAGCACTGTCGGAATCTCCGGTAATCGACATAATGCCGGAAGCACCCTGAATGATTTGGTCATAGGCTGGCCTGTGAATCCACGGGCCGTCCTGGCCAAATCCGGAGATTGCACAGTAAATTATCTGCGGTTTAACTTCTTTGAGGACGCCATAACCAACTTTCAATCGATCCATGACTCCGGGACGGAAATTTTCAACCACAACATCGGCGGTCTCGACCAATTTGAGAAAAAGAGCACGGCCATCCGGATTTTTCAGATTTACCGATACTGACTTCTTTCCTGCATTCTGCGCAAGGAACGAGATGCCCATGCCCTTGCCGTTCAATTCTGGATCCGCTCCTAGCTGCCGAGCCAGATCACCCCGGCCCGCCGCTTCAACTTTGATGACCTCGGCACCGAAATGTACAAGTTGGTGACAGCAGAACGGGCCAGCCAATACATTGGTCAGGTCAAGAACACGAATGTTTTGGAGTGGTTTGTTCACGGTCGGCACCTTAAAATACGAGAGAACAAATAGCGCAAGGATCTGCCGGAACCACACCGGCACTGCCGCACACAATCCTCAGGGATTCATTAATCCGAGGCAACAACCACCTGCTTCTGTTCGCCCAAACCTTCAATTCCGAGCGTTACAACGTCGCCGAC
>JAPOUT010000117.1:0-51359 GCA_026708545.1 Hyphomicrobiales bacterium | reverse complement strand
CGGGCCGAAATTGTCGCAGGACTTTCCTTTCGTCCATTGTCCTTCGCATTCGTCCTGGTAATAACGTTCGGAATAATCGTTGACCGTGCAGTAACCGGCCACATATTCAAGCGCGTCGTCTTCCGCAACATATTTCGCCTTCTTGCCGATAACGACGCCCAACTCAACCTCCCAGTCCATCTTTTCCGATCCGCGCGGCAGAATCGCCGGATCGTTCGGCCCGCAAATCGCCGATGTCGCCTTCATAAAAATCACCGGTTCGCTTGGAACGGCTACACCGGTTTCGGCCGCGTGGTCGGAATAGTTAAGGCCGATGCAGATGAGTTTGCCCGTGCCCGTGATGCAAGGACCGAGGCGCGGGTTGCCGGCAACCTTCGGAAGACCCTGCGGATCTATTCCGTCTAGCCGCGAGAGATTGGATAACAAATCCCCGTTGATGTCGGCAACATGGCCGGAAAGGTCGCGCAAAACGCCTTCGTTATCAAAAAGTCCGGGCTTCTCCGCACCGATATCGCCGTAGCGTGCAAGTTTCATACTTTATTGCTCCTTTCTCATGTTACATGGCCCAGCCGCCGTCAATTATATGGGCTTGGCCCGTTGTGAATCCGGATTCGTCACTGGCAAGATAGGTTGCTAGTGTGGCTATCTCGTCGGCCGTGGCGATCCTTCCCATCGGCTGGCGGGCCACAAAGTCCTTCATGGCCTTCTCATAGTCGCCGGTCGCGCGCAACCGGTCGTGCAACGACGGCGAGTCTACGGTCCCCGGGCAAACGGCATTGCAACGAATGCCCCTGGCTACGTAGTCGGCGGCAACCGATTTGGTCAGGCCGATAACGGCGGCTTTGGACGAACAGTAGGCAAACCGGTTCGGTACGCCCTTGAGGCTTGATGCTACCGAGGACATGTTAATGATTGAACCGGCGCCTTTTTCCAGCATGCCGGGCAGAAAGGCGCGTATCATCAGATACATTGCTTTGACGTTCAACCGGAAAGCAAAGTCCCATTCACTTTCAAGGCACTCTAGAATCGTGCCGTTATGCACAAAACCCGCACAGTTGAACAGCACGTCAATTGGGCCGGTTTTTTCGGCAAAAGCGGTAATGGCTTCGCCGTCCGTAACATCGAGAAGGGCGGTCTCAACTCCCGCGACCCGAGTCAGTGTTTCGGCATTAATGTCCGTCGCGATGACCTTGCCGCCCTCGCGGGCCATCATCTCCGCAGTCGCATGGCCGATGCCCTGGCCGGCGGCAGTGACGACACAAGTCTTTCCCGTCAGTTTTCCCAATTTAATCTCCTGCAATCCCTACAATCCGCAATCATAGCACCTGTACGGACAAAATCAAATCGTTCCCTCGTGTCGCGCCAACGGTAAAAACGGACGCAATGTCTAAAAACCACTGTCTTTATGCCTTTTCCTTCGATGACGGGGCAGGGGACGAAATCTCTGTCCGACCTTAAATTCTGTGCGGTCGCAGTTTGTCCCAATCGAACGCAACTCCGATGCCGGGTGTAGACGGTGCTACGGCCAGGTAGTCTTCTACCACCAGAGGGCGGGTGGTGTACTCATCAATGGGAAAACTGTGCACCTCAACCCAGCCGGCGTGGGGTTGGGAAGAGACAAGGCTGACATGCAATTCCTGCATGCCGTGACTGCAAACCGGTATGTTGTGCTTGCGCGCCAGTTCGGCAACCTGCAGCCAAACGGTAATGCCACCGCAATTCGATACATCGGGTTGGATGAAGGACAGCCCGGCGTCCGCAAATGCGTATTCAAATTCGTGAATCGTGTGAAGGTTTTCACCCATCGCCAACGGACATCCGGTTTCGCGGGCTATCTCGCCGAAACCTCTATAATTGTCGGGAATCGTGGGTTCTTCAAACCAGACAACGTTTAACTCTTTGAACACGCGTGCCGCCTGCTTGGCACAATCAAGATTAAGGGAGTAATTGGCGTCGACCATAAAATCAATATCCGCTCCAATGAGGTCACGCACCGCGCCGGCGCGCGCAAAGTCCTCGTTCAAATCGGGTTTGCCAACTTTGATCTTCACGCCGTTGTATCCTTCGGACAGATAACCGCTGACGGAGTTTAGGAGTTTTGGGAGCGGGTAGTTCAAATCGATCCCTCCGCGATATGCTTTGCAACGGTCTCCCGACCCTCCGGCCACCTGCCACAAAGGTTGCCCCAATCCGTGGCAACGGATGTCCCAAAGTGCAATATCAAGCGCGGAAATCGCAAAGGACGCAATTCCCCCGCGGCCTACATAATGGGTGTGCCACCCCATGCCTTCATTGAGAGTTTCGATATCGGTTGCATCCTTGCCTAGCAAATAAGGCTTGAGGTCATGCTCAATCATTGCCGTGACTGCGTGGCCGCCTTTACCGCCCGTGTAGGTGTAGCCAATTCCGGATGTGCCGTCCTCCAGTCGAACGGCGGCAACAACCAATTCAAAGTGCGTGTGGTCGCCGTGCATCGCGTCGCTGAGGACTTCCTTCAGCGGCAAGCGAAACAGTTCGACATCTATATCTGAAATCCGACTCATTGTTCCATCTTCATATCAGACAATCATACACCCAAGCGGGCAAAGGTAAAAACCATCAATTATCACAAGGTTTTCCGAGCATAAGATATTGAGTTTGATTGGATTGTTCTCTTTAGGCTGTTTGCTGTTTTTGCTCCCTCACCTCGGCCCCAGAAACCTATCACCATTGAAATGGACCATGTGGTCGGGGATATCGGCCAGCCAGACTTCTGTTTTCTAGGAAATGTCGTTCGCGTGTTTTTTAAACTCGCGCATACCGTCTGGCAGGGTAATTGGCACTAACTTGTCCGTGGAACGGTGCTTCGAGTAGGTTTTGGCTAATGCACCATGCTCGGCAATGAAGATGGCAACGGCATCGTTCCATTGTTTTGTGCCAAAGCTTTTCAGAACGGCAAGGGTGGATTTACTGATAGCGTAATGAGCGCGCGGGCTGTTCGTAGGCAGGTTGGGCTCAAAGGGGTTGTAGTCTGCCACTTTGGTCTGCACAAACCGGTCAACACTTGGCGGCGGACGGTTTCGCGTGTGTTGGGCTTGTATACCTGCTGATAGCGTTCAGCCATAAAGGCCATAATCTCATTAGACACGCCACAACGGATGCGCCGTGCGTTCTTCCATGGATCATCTGGCCCCAATTCCACCAAGGCCAGCAACGTGAGTGCGGCTATGTGGTTTTGTTGGGTCGAGGGCAAGTCCAGTGCTTTCAACACCTATTGTGCTTCGGTAAAATTTTCTTATCCACGCTTCCCTCTTATTCGTTATGCTACTTCCTGCGGCCAGTTCTTTCACTAACTCATCAATCATGCCGATATTATGCGGCTCCGATTGCAGATGCCTGCCCAATGCTTTTATCTCGATTAGCGGGGGCAGGGGCATTGCCCGCAATTCTGTTGCGCTCACCTGCGTGTTACCATTCACGCAGCGGAAATATCCGTCCATCAGGGCACTGTTATAGAGTGCGGCCAGCCCAAGTGTTTCGACTTCTTCCAACCGTCCGCCGGGGCGGTGAATGTAGTTGAGGTGATTTTCTAGCCCGATCATGTCTCCGGCCAGTTGTCCGGCTAGCAAGGGCACAGCAGTCAAGCGCTTGTGCTCTTCCTTGGCGCTGAAACGGCGCAGGATTACATAGTTGTTGTTCGTGACCAACAGGCGGATGGATTTCGGCCTATGTTCAATCCACTGTGGCTTTTTCACTCCACTGGGCCAATGTACATCCATTGTTCGAACATGGTTCATCCATATCAGGGGAACGGTAACGCCATTGGCTTTTTCGGACAGAAATTCGGTGGCACGGAACGGCACAACAGGGCCTGTAGAAATCTCCATGCCATAGGCTTTAAGGTTGCCGCCCCAACCGTCTATTGCATCAAGGATTGCCGTATCGTCACGGGACACTGGCAAGCGGAACGGGGTTGCCAGATTGGCTGCATCAAGAGCATGGGACAGGTATATTTCAAACGCATGAGCGGTGCCAAGATCGGATAGCCCGGCGCTACTGGATACCGTCATGCAGTGTTTGTTCTTGCCCTCGTGCCAGCCGACATGATGGATACCATGCAGGATTACATTTTCCTGTAACACTTCATCGCGGCTGAAAGCGTCTTTGCGTGAACCGAAAACATGGGTGCGTATGGGCCGCATCATGGCAAAAAACTCCTCTCGGAACTTCCTGAAATATGGGCCGGACGCAAAACTGCGCGGGGTGATGGACACAAAATCCCCGCCAGGAACAAGCAGGGCTGCGGATACAGCCATGAACAGGCCATAGATATTTGGCTGCCCATGCACGACAGAACGGGCGGCAACTGCGCGGGGATCATTCTTTCCAACCTTGAAATACGGCGGATTGATAATCACGGCATCATAGGCATGCAGGCCACTGTTCAAGAATTTGGCTTCGGACAAAATGAAGTCGCAACACCGAATATCTACCTTTACCTTCACGACTTTGGTCTTTGCCCAAACTGTCAGGTTATCCAATACCTGCCGCAGGTGCCATGCTAACTCCGGGTCTATTTCATAGGCAACGATGTCAATTTTTCCGGGCGGTTGCGGTGATTTCACCAAGGCTTCCACGGCCGCACAAAGCAGGATACCTGCTCCGGCTGCCGGGTCGAGGAGTCGTATTTTCGGGCGCGGGGTAATCATTGCAGCCATAAATGCGGCAACGGGAGGCGGGGTCAGATAAAGCCCGTGGTCCTTTCGGTGAATTGCTGATTTTTCGGCAACATAGGCTTGCCCAACCGTATCGGCAAAGGCGGTCGGGCTACATCCTTCCTGCCGCCTGACTTCGTGGGCAGGTTTCGCGTTAAACTGGCGGGAAATGGCAAGGCTCATTGGTTACACTCTCGTAGCGTTCTTTGGGAAAGGTGGCAGGAAGTCGTGCTCCGGATCCTCCGTATTTTTCGATTAGGTCGAACAAGATGCGGCGGCCAAGCCGCACAAGCGATGCTTTTTTCGGCGCCCGCACGAGAATCAGAATTAATTATACAATCTCCAATTCTTGTTGCTCTTTTTTTGTTCTCGGAACCATATTGTCAGCCCGGAAAGCATGATGATTAAGGCGCCAAGAATGGTCATGAAATCGGGAACGTTGTGATATATGACGATATCAAGCAGGGTCATGAAAATAAGAAGGCTGTAGAAAAAAGGCATCAACACGGCCGCGCTTGCAAAATTATGCGCGTGGGTGAGGAATTCATGACCCAGCCAGGCTGCAAAACCCGTCCAGAGCATCAACCCCAATATCTCGAAACTAACGGGCTCCCAGACGAACACTGCAATTCCGGCCAGGCCGACCGTTCCCAGAAGTCCCGAGAAAAACTGCAGTTCATGCGGACGCAGGTCGCCGGAAAGTTTTCGCGTGAACAGGGCGTAGATCGCCAAGCCGGTTGCTGCGGCCAGCGATAAAAGGGTTGCCGGATGAAATTCGCCCTCCGGGCGGACGATTAGCAAAACGCCGGCAAATCCCGCGTAAACGGCAAGCCACCGCCATCTTCCGATTGTTTCTCCCAGGAACAGGGTGGAAATCAGGCAGACGATAATTGGCGCGCAAAACATGATGGAAGCGGTAACGCTTAGCGAGAGGTAGCGCAATGCAATGAAATTCGCGATCGTGGACAGGACGAGCGCCGCGCTTCTTAGAAACAAAAACTTCCAATTCCTGCCGACGGCGTTCCAATCGAGTCCCAAAAAACCGGATTGAACCGACGAAATTCCGAGATGGAAAAAATACCGCACAAAAACAATTTGCACCACCGGAGTTCCCGCTAGAACCACCCATTTTGCCGCGCTGTCGGAAAGAGCAAACAAAAAGTTTGCAAACAGCATCATGAGGATTGGCGCGGTAAGGCCTGACATGTTTCCGTCGGAAGCGGTTTCAATCTTTGAGGCTGATGTAATAATCCATCATTTCGCAAACATGCTTGGGGCCGTAACCGTCGTCCAGAGCGCCGTTCATTGACGTGCTGATGGTGCCTGCAAGATTGGAATTCGCGTTTAATGCTTTCGTCGTCTGCAGGTAGTAGGAAACATCCTTGGCCGCGTTTTTGACTGAAAACGCCAGGGCGCTGTTGTCGTTTTCAAGCGCGTACCGGGATATGAAATCCATCATTCCCGAATGCAGCGGCCCCGCCGCTATGACCTGGTAAACAAGTTTGCGGTCAATGCCCGCGCGATCGGCCATGGCGTAAATCTCCGCCGTGGCGTTGGCCGTCGCCATGCCGAGAAAATTGTTAAAAAGCTTGATGGTGTTGCCCGACCCGAGCTTGCCCAGATGAAAAACATTTTCGCCCAGGTCGTTGAGAACGGGCAGCACCTTTTCATAGGCCGCCTTGTCGCCGGAAGCCATGATGTTGAGTTCTCCTTTTTCGGCATGCGCGGGCGTGCGCCCCAGAGGCGCGTCAAGATAAAACACGCCGCGCTCCAGCGCTTCCTTGCCCAGGGCGATGGAACTCTCCGGCAGGGAGGTTCCAAAATCGATGACCACGCATCCTTTCTTGACTCCCGAGAGCACGCCCTCTTCCCCGCGCATGCGCGCTTCTACGTTTTCGCTTCGGTCCACGCAGATCATGACGATGTCGCTTGCGGCGGCAAGTTCCTTGGCGTTTTCCGCCTCGCGGGCTCCGCGTTTCACCGCGGCTTCGATGTTCGTGCGCGAGCGGTTGCCGAGAACCGTCAGCGAATATCCTTTGTCTTGAAGACGCGACACCATCGCGTAGCCCATGAGCCCGAGGCCTATGAAGCCGATACGGGGTGAATTTGATGCATTATTCATAATCTACCTTCCTTTATCCGGTTGCCAATTGACGGTCAATTTTGAGCGCGAGGCTTAGCGTTCTGGCCGCGTCGCCGACGGTGATTTTCGGCGTTTCTTCGCCTCTTATCACCGCAAGAAAATGATCAAGCTGCGCTCTCAAGGGGTTCACCTTTTCGTAATCGATCCTCGATACTTCGGGAGCCTGGGACCAGTCCGACGAGCCGCTCCAAAGCGACAGGGACGGATAGCTTACGCTTCCCTTGCTGCCCATAATCCACCACATGTCCTGTCCTGTTTCTGCGATGTTCGGATTTTCACCCGTTCCCGCTTCAAAGGACCAGGGCGAGGGGGCGGCATCCGAAAAACTTATAGCCCCCGATATTCCGGAAGCGAATTTAAGCGCGACGCTGCCCGTTTCCACGCGCCCCGCGCAGCGCACAATCTCGTTTGAAAACCCTTGCGCGTCTTCTATCTCGCCCAATACATATTGTAGCAAATCCAAGTCGTGAATGAGGTTTATCATAACCGGGCTGCCTTTGTCGACCCGCCAGTTACCCTCGAAATAACCGTCGTTTTTTTTGACCGCCCAAATCACGGATGTGGCCAGCACCCGGCCAATCAGTCCTCCGTCAATAACGGTTTTCAATTTTTCAATGGAATCATGATAGCGCCGGTGGTGGCCGACAAGACCCGTCAGGTTTTTTGCCTTCAGCGCCTTTTCGATTGCGGCCGCCTCGTCGCAATCCTGGGCCACGGGTTTTTCCACAAGCACATGCCAGCCCCTATTTGCGGCTTCCACGCCGTGAATGTGATGGCAGTCGTTGGGCGTGGCGATGATGACGCCGTCAACGCCAACATCAACATCTTTCAAATCGGAAAAATAACATACCTCGCCGTCAATGCGGCGCGCAGGATCGATTTCGACCACTCCGGCCAGGTCGCATTCCTCGTGCGCCCGGATTTCCCGGATGTGCCGAACACCGATAAGCCCTGCGCCCATTACCAATATACGGGTCTTCCCCATATTAAATTAAGCGCAAAGGGGACTGGAGCCGTCCCAGCGGTGCTGCGGAATGTGCTCGGAATTGGACAAATGGGTGCGTGCCGCTTCCCAGCTTTGCTTCCACGCCTTCCAGTCATGCAGTTCGCTTTGGGGGGCACGTGCGGACCTCGCGATAAATTCGGGGAATTGACTGCGCCCGGTGGGTTGTCCGCTCGCGCTGAAACGGATGTCAAACGACCAACGGTATCCCTCGGACTCGTTCGGACCCGCGGAATGGGGGGTGAGGGGATGGATGATGACCGCGCCGCCCGCTTTGACCTCGGTGTGAATCGCGCGCTCGGCCTCGACAAAGGCATCGGCCATTGTCGTTTGGGACTTGGGGCAATGCGGATACATTTCCGCGGGGGGATTCGGGATGACCTGAAGGCAGCCGTTCTCGCGGTTGGCGTCCGTTACGGCAATCCAAACCGTAACCATTTCCGTTCGGTCCGCCTCCTCCAAGGTGACGCCGCGGTCCTGGTGCCAGCTCGTCTCGCGAACGTGCGCGCGCACTTCGCTCTCCGGAACCCGGTTTTGCGGAGGCTTGATGCGCACATGCTGGATCGGACAGGAGGTAATCTCGGGTCCCAGCAAATCCTGGGCTACGTCAAGCACCCGCTCGTCGGTGATGAGATCAAACACCGCGGGCCCGAAGTGGAACGGGGTGTCCTCGGTGATGCCGTCGTGGGGAAGGCTGATGTCAAGCGGCTGAAACCACTCCAAATCCGAAGCGCACGCAATATCAAGCATTTGCCAAAAATCGAGGCCCTCGCCGGATTGTTTGACAAGCCCCTCGCTGTGCCAGTCATTGAAAATCCGAGCAAACACCGAGCGATACTCATCCTTGACGGCGGAAAGCGAGGCTTCGTCCACCAGGTTTTCAATAACCAAATACCCCTCTTTTTGGAACTGTTCCTTTTGTGCGGTTGAGAGCATTCCGGTCTCCTAGCGAAACAACATGGTAAATTCAGGCATGAACAAGACTAGCATAAGTATGAGAAGTTGAATCCCTATAAAAGGCAAAAAACCGCGAAAAATATCGGGCAGGCTGATATGGGGCGGTGCTACGGATTTCAGATAGAATGCGGCGGGACCGAAGGGCGGCGACAAAAAGCTGACTTGCATGTTCAGGCAAAACAATATTCCAAACCATATCGGAACGAAACTGCGTGCGTCTGCAAAGGGTGCAAACAACCCGATGTCTTCGACGGGAAGCCTCACGACAATCGGCAAAAACACGGGCATTACCAAAAGCACGATGCCGACCCAGTCCATGAAAGCCCCCAGGAAAAGGAAGATCAGCATCATCATGAGCAAAACGCCCATCGTCGGCAGGTCGAGTCCGGTGATCAAATTGGCGACATAGGTCGGACCGCCGGCGATGGTGTAAGCTCCGGCGAGCGCCGTCGCCCCGAATGTTATCCAAATTATGGCGCCCGTTGATTTGAATGTGCGCATCAATGCTTCTTTCAGCAAGGTTAGCGAGAACTCGCCGCGCATGACGATGACAAGCAGAACGGCGGCCGTTCCCATCGCCGCGGCTTCGGTAATTCCGGTGATTCCCCCGTAAATCGAACCAAGAACGACGAAAACGATTCCAAACGGGACCACAAGGCCTTTCCCGGCCTCCCATGCGGCTTTGATGCGTTCAATTCTGATGACTCCGAACAAATACGCCAGCAGCACGCCCGCAACGGCAAGATAGGCCGCAAACGCGCCGCCCGTTACGAAGACGGTTTCTTCGTCAACCTTGCCGACGTAATTGATGAACAGGCCGCGCAGAACGGCGGCACCCATAACCACGACGCCAATCATCGAAAGGAGCGCCGAACCGTAGACGAGTTTTTCCCTTCCGTTCAAATCATCTTCGGATGGTTCGGGAAGCGGTGCGAGTTCGGGATTAATCCGCGTGCGCACCATGATGTAGGTTATGTAACAGATGGCCAGGATGAATCCCGGGACAAACGCGCCCCTGAAAAGCGCGTGGATCGAGCTTTCGGTGACAAGGCCGTACATAATCAAAACGATGGAGGGGGGAATCATCGTGCCGAGCGAACCGGAAGCGCAAATGGTGCCGATGGCAAGGTTCTGGTTGTAACCCAAACGCAGCATTTGCGGCAGGGCGATTAAACCCAAAAGCACAATCTCGCCGCCGATGATGCCCGACATCGCCGCCATGACCACGGCCATGAGCGATGTAACAATCGCTACGCCCCCCCGTGTCCGATTAAGCCAAACCGAAAACGAGTTATACATGTCGCGCGCAATGCCCGATCGCTCCAGCAAGGTGGCCATCAATATGAACAGCGGCACGGATATGAGGACGTAATCGGTCGTCAGCCCGTACATTCGCTGCGCTAGAATGTTGAACGGCCCCGAGCCGAAATTTTGAAAGAGGATGTCCGGGCCGAATTTCAGCACCAAGACCACCACCGCGAGAAAACCGGAGGCAAAACCCAACGGCATCCCGATGGCAAGCAGAGCCAGTATCCCAAACAACAGTATGAGAGAAATTGCTCCGATATCCATGGCTCGGCCTAGTCCCGCGCCCGCTGGTGCTGGGCGCGGATGATTTCCTCAATGTTCTCCGAAGGCTTAAAATCGCCGCTGCCTTCGCCGTCCAGCGCGTTCCAATCCATAACGAGATTCGAAACCGCTTGTATGGCCATGACCAGCATGACGACCAAAATCAGGGGCTGTGTCACCGCCGGAATGGGGGGATTCCAAGCCGTGCCGTAGCGCTCCCAGGAAAGCAGCGCGCTCGAGGCTTCATTGAAGCCCCCGTAGATTGTTGCCGCAGCCCACGCCAGCAGGAAAAAAGTCGAGAGCACGTTGAACAACCGCTTAATCCGCTTGGGAACCACTTCATACAAGATGGTGATGCGGATGTGACCGCGTTGCTGCATGGTGTAAAGTCCGGCGGTCAGATAAATCCAGCCGCCCATCCACAAACTCAATTCGTTAACCCAGATGGTCGGTCGTTCCAGCACGTAGCGCATAAAGACTTCGTATATTATGATAACGACGATGATGAACGGCATAACCATGGCCACGCGCCCGAAGCGCCAGCTTATTTGGTCAACCCATCCCGTTCGCTTATGCTCCTTCATGCCTAACCCGCCGACTCATGAACACGGTCGAACATCGACACGATTGAACGAATGCGAAATGCGCACGACAAAACGCCAGAACCCGCAAATGCTCCGAAAACCCGTCGGCTTCGGTTGCGCGTTTCTGTCTTTGTGGTCCCGCAACGGACGGGGACGAAGAACGTCCCCGTCCGAATTGCGAAACCGAAAGCGACTACTCTAGGGCGCCGAGTTGCTTGAGGAAGTCCACATGGCTCTTCAGCAACTTTTTGGCTTCCGGAGTGTCGGCGTAAGTCGTCCACGCGTTTTCAACGGCAACGCGGAACTTCGCCATTTCTTCAGGCGGCCACTCATAAAGATTGATGCCTTTGGCACGAAGGTCTTTTGCCGTTTGCGCGTTTTTCACCTCGTTGATGGTCGAGTTCTTCAACCCCAGGGCCTGCATCCCGACCCGCAGAATGGCCTGGTGGTGCGCGGGTATTGCGTCCCAAACGCGCTTGTTGCAAGCCAAGTGGTCGGCGGGCATTGAGTGGAAGCCCGGGTAGTTGGTGTGCTCCGCGATTTCATAAAGGCCCAAACCGACGTTGTTGGTCAGGTTCGCGGCATCCGCACCGTCAATAATGCCCGTTTCAAGCGCGGTGAAAATCTCGTTGAAATCCATCACGATCGGGGAGGCGCCGAGATTTTCGAATACTTCGGCCAAAATTCCCGGGGGAGAACGGAACTTCCAATCTTTGAAGTCTTCGATGTTCGCTATCGGTTTTGTCGAGGAAAGCGACTCCGGACCCGGAATCCACCAACCGACGAACTCCATGTCGTACTGGTTGTAGAGTTCGTTCAAAACTTCATAACCTCCCCCGTGAAGCAACCATGAATATTGCTGGTAGGGGTTTGCGTAGCCTCCGGCCAAGTCGCCGGCGAATTGGAATGCGGCGTTTTTACCGGCCTGGTAGGACCCGCCCGTCATGTCGCAGTCCAAAATTCCGTTCACCGCGGCATCGAACGTCTCGGCCGATTTCACAACCGATGACGAATAGAACATTTCGATTTGGATTTCGCCGTTGGACATCGCCGCGACATCCTCAACGAATTCCGCAGCCATCTGACCCGACAGGGTCTCGGGCGAAAAATGCGTCTGAACCCTCAGCGTGGTCGTCTGCGCGAGAGCGGGCGTCGTTGCAAACGCGAGGATGGCGGCAAGCGATACCGCCGTTGTTAGTTTTTCTTTGATTTTCATTGTGATTTCCCTCTGCTTGAGTTTTACTACTGGTTTGTTACCTTGTTGCACGGCCCGAAAATCAGGATGTGCCGCGGCGATTCTAGCACGGTTTCTCATTCGCAAGAAACTTTTTTGTCGGCTTAATGACATTTCGTGACATTCGGGGGGAATCTCGCGCATGCCGCAGGGTTTTGAGTTTTTTGCTAAGCGGGCGCGGCTTCTAATTCCGGGCCAGAAGTTCTTCAAACAGCCCGGAATGATCCTTCTCGCCGCCGCCCATGGCTTTCACATAGTGGTCGAAGCGGTCCCGGATTGACATCGTCATCGGCAATTCAATTCCCGTCTCCCTGGCCTGGATAAGCACGTTTTCCAAATCTTTCAATTGCAATCTTGAAAGTCCGCCCGGTTCAAAGTCGCGCTCGCTCATTCTCCGTCCGTGCTGCTGCAATACGACGCTGTCGGCAAATCCGCCCTTCAGCGCATCCCGAACGGCGCCGGCATCCGCCCCGCCTTTTTCAAGCAGAAGCACGGCTTCCGCTACGGCGCCGATCGTCAATGCAACAATCAACTGGTTGGCCAGTTTCGCGAGCTGGCCGCTGCCGACGCCACCTACATGCACCGGGTTGCCGAGATGTTTTAGAACGGGTTTTGCGCGTTCAAAATTATGCGTCTGCGCGCCGACCATGATGGCGAGGCTTGCGTCCGCGGCGCCTTTGGTTCCTCCCGATACGGGCGCATCGATAAATTCGACTTTTTGCGTCTGAAGTGATTTTGAAATCCCGACCGCTTCATCGCGACGCGTGCTCGACATATCGATCCAAAGCGCATCTTCCCGCAGTGCGGACTGCACAAGCGGATCTTGGACAAGACCGAACACCGCCCCGCCGTCCGACAGCATCGAGATGACAATTTTCGCGCCCGCGACCGCATCATGCGCGCTTGCCGCAACATGCGCCCCGCAGGCGCCCAAAGGTTTCGCTTTGGCGGCGGTACGGTTCCAAACCCGAAGATTGATCCCGGCTTCGAGCAAATGCTCCGCCATGGGCAGCCCCATCAACCCAATTCCCAGAAACGCGATCGGTGTGTTTTCTCCGTTTTGCCCCATTCTTCCCTGACCCGGCCCTTGGTGGCCAATCATTGATTTTCAAGCCCCTGTCGGGAGCATAACGCGAATTGAAGGCGTAATGAATTGTTTGACAAATATATCTTTTAATCCTAGTTTGAGAGGGCGTCGGCAGGTGGCTGCCGTCGCAAACGCATTGAGGGGGGTACACATCAGAAAGAGGACGGGAAAGATGAAATTGAAATTCGCATTTATAAGCGCTGTTGCAATGGGCGTTCTGGCGGCTACGGCGGCACAGGCCCAGGACGTTGGCGCGTGCTTGATCACGAAGACGGACACGAACCCGTTTTTCGTGAAAATGAAGGAAGGTGCCCGGCAGGGCGCCGAAGCAAACGGCATCGATCTGCAGACGTTTGCGGGTAAAATTGACGGCGACGTCGAAACGCAAATCACCGCGGTTGAAAGTTGCATCGCCTCCGGTGCACGGGGCATTTTAATCACGCCTTCGGATTCCGAGGCGCTTGTGCCCGTTGTTACGCAGGCGCGCGAAGCGGGATTGCTCGTGATAGCGCTCGACACGCCGTTTGAGCCCGCGGATGCGGTTGATGCAACTTTTGCAACTGATAACTTCAAGGCAGGCGAGTTGATCGGCCAATGGGCGGCAGCGAGAATGGGCGACGATGCGGCAAACGCAAAGATAGCGCTCTTGGATTTGAATGCAAGTGAAGTCTCGGTTGACTATCTGCGCAATAACGGCTTCCTGCAGGGGTTCGGCATTGACATCAAAGACCCGACCGATATCGGAGACGAAGACGATCCGCGCATCGTAGGCAACGATGTTACGAACGGAAATGAAGAGGGCGGTCGCACGGCGATGGAAAACCTCCTTCAGATCGACCCCGAAATCAATCTCGTTTACACAATCAACGAGCCTGCCGCGGCAGGGGCTTACGAGGCGTTGAGAGCGGTCGGCCGTGAAAAGGACGTGATAATTGTGTCCGTGGACGGCGGTTGTCCGGGCGTTCAGAATATTGCCGAGGGCATAATCGGCGCGACTTCCATGCAGTTCCCGCTCTTGATGGCTTCCAAAGGCATTGAGGCGATTAGGGCATGGGCCGTGGACGGTACAAAACCGGAAAACACGCCTGGTCTTGATTTCTTCAACACGGGCGTTGAATTGATCACCGACCAGCCCGTAAGCGGCATTGAAAGCCTGACTTCCAGGGAAGGCTTGGCGAAGTGCTGGGGATAATTAGCCTGCCCGCATAGGCGGTTATTCTCCCGGAACGGGGAGGCGTCCGTAACCGGCGCCTCCCCGTTTTTTATTGTTTTGGGACTTGGAATTCCCGAACCGGTCCGGGAATTCGCCTGATTTGTCCGTGATTCACCGAATTCTTCCATTTCCCCGGGTTCGGGCCTTGTGACCAAAAAAATAATTGGCAATGCTTCCAAGAATTCGGATACAATGCAAACGGCGGCGGGAGCTTTGGAGTCCTCCTTCACTATTTCATTCTCCCGCCGTTTCCAAATTCCCCTGACAATCCCCGCTTTGTTTTCCCCGACCACGGGCTTTCGGCAGGGGAAATGACGCTCGGCGGGAATTTATCAATTCGCCGGGAATCGGCTAGATTGACTCTTGGTTACACGAGCGGACATGCCCCCGATGTTTAATGCAACGCTGAATTTCAACCTTGGCGAGGAGATCAACACCCTCAGGGAAACCGTGCGCCGCTTCGCCGCGGAGGAGATTGCGCCGCGCGCCGGGGACATCGATAGGGACAACGCCTTCCCGCCGGACCTGTGGGAAAAAATGGGGACCTTGGGGTTGCACGGCATTACCGTCCCCGAAGCCGACGGCGGTGCGGGCATGGGATATCTGGCGCATTGCGTGGCCATCGAAGAAGTCAGTCGTGCGAGCGCTTCCGTCGGCTTGTCCTACGGCGCCCATTCCAATCTTTGCGTCAACCAGATTGCGCGCTGGGGCAGCGCCGGGCAGAAAGCGCGATACTTGCCGCAACTGATCAGCGGCGCGCATGTCGGCTCGCTGGCGATGTCGGAACAGGAAGCGGGTTCGGATGTCGTGTCGATGAAATTGCGCGCCGAAAAACGCAACGACCGGTTCATCCTCAATGGCAGCAAGATGTGGATCACCAACGCCCCCGATGCATCAACCCTGGTGGTCTATGCAAAAACCGACATGGAAGCCGGACAACGCGGCATCACCGCTTTTTTGATCGAGCGCGGCATGGCCGGGTTTTCCGCTGGCCGAAAACTCGACAAGCTGGGAATGCGCGGTTCAAACACCGCGGAGTTGGTGTTCGATAACGTGGAAGTTTCTTTCGACCATGTGCTGGGCGAAGAGGGAGGCGGCGCAAAGGTGTTGATGTCGGGACTGGATTACGAACGCGTCGTGCTGGCCGCGGGACCGCTCGGCATCATGGCGGCGGCGATGGACATCGTTGTTCCCTATGTCCATGAACGCGAACAGTTTGGCCGGCCCGTCGGCACGTTTCAGTTGATGCAAGGCAAACTGGCGGATATGTATACGACGATGAACGCCTGCCGCGCCTATGTCTATGCCGTCGCCGCCGCATGCGACCGGGGAGAGACGACGCGCAAGGATTCGGCCGGATGCATTCTGTACGCCGCCGAGAAGGCAACCGGAATTGCTTTGGAGGCAATCCAGTGCCTGGGCGGCAACGGTTACATTAATGACTATGACACCGGCCGCTTGTTGCGCGACGCCAAGCTTTACGAGATTGGCGCGGGAACATCGGAAATTCGACGCATGCTGATCGGCCGCGAATTATTCAACGAGACGGCTTGATGGCCGTCCTTGCCACCATGCTGGACCCGGCCGCCGGCGAATCCGGGGCGAACCGCGAGGCGATGCAGGCGAAGATTGACCGTTTTGCCGGCCTCGCCGTGGAGGTCATGAAAGGCGGGTCCGAACGCGCGCGCGAACGGCATCTCGCCCGGGGCAAGCGGTTGCCGCGGGAACGGGTGGACGGGTTGATTGATCCCGGCAGCGCTTTTTTGGAAATCGGACTCTTTGCGGCGCACGATGTCTATGACGAGCCTCTTCCCGCCGCCGGGCTCATCGCCGGCGTCGGATGCGTTGAAGGACGCGACTGCATGATCATATCCAACGATGCCACGGTGAAAGGAGGCACCTATTACGCGATGAGCGTCAAGAAACACCTGCGCGCCCAGGAGATTGCGGAAGAAAACCGTCTTCCTTGCATCTATTTGGTGGACAGCGGCGGCGCCAACCTTCCCAGCCAGGACGATGTCTTCCCGGATCGCGACCACTTCGGCCGCATCTTCTACAACCAGGCGCGAATGAGCGCCAAGGGCATCGCACAGATAGCTGTGGTGATGGGATCCTGCACCGCGGGCGGCGCCTACGTTCCGGCGATGAGCGACCAGACAATCATCGTTCGCGAACAGGGAACGATATTTCTTGCCGGACCGCCGCTGGTCAAGCAGGCCACCGGAGAAGATGTCGATGCCGAAACCCTGGGCGGCGGCGACACCCACACCCGGCTGTCCGGCGTTGCCGACATGCTTGCGGAACATGACGATCATGCATTGGCTTTGGCACGACAAATCATCCGCAATCTGGGGCCGGGGGAGAAAATCCCGCCTTGCGGAGAGCCCGTTCCGCCCCGTCTCGATCCCGAAGATCTCCTGGCCGTCGTTCCGAAAGACGCCAAGACACCGTTTGACATGAAAGAAGTCATCGGCCGCATTGTTGATGACAGCGATTTTGACGAATTTAAATCCCGTTACGGCACCACGCTGGTGGCCGGTTTTGCCCGGATAAAAGGACGCCTGGCCGGAATCCTCGCGAACAACGGCGTGTTGTTTTCGGAAAGCGCGCTCAAGGGCGCGCACTTCATCGAATTATGCTGCAAACGAAAGATTCCGCTTGTTTTTCTTCAAAACATTACCGGTTTCATGGTCGGCTCGAGCTACGAAGCCGGCGGCATCACCAAGGATGGCGCCAAACTGGTCGCAGCGGTATCGGCGGCGAACGTGCCGAAGGTAACGGTGATTGTCGGAGGCTCCTACGGGGCGGGCAATTACGGCATGTGCGGACGCGCTTACGGTCCGCGTTTTCTCTGGATGTGGCCGAACGCCCGGATTGCCGTCATGGGCGGAGAGCAGGCGGCGGGCGTTCTCGCCACGGTTCGCCGTGCCGGCATGGAGGCTCGCGGCGAGACCTGGTCCGAGAAGGATGAAGAGGCGTTCAAGCAGCCCGTTCTCGAACAGTTCGAGCGCCAAAGCGATTCTCTCTACGCATCGGCCCGGCTCTGGGATGACGGCATCATTGATCCGCGCGACACCCGGGAGGTAATCGCCCTGTCGCTGGAGGTCGCCGCCAATGCCCCGATCGACGACACGGTGTTTCCCGTCTTCCGGATGTGAGGCGGTTGGAACTACCGGCATGATGGCGATGAACGCCGAACCCGTTACCGACAAAGCAGGAAACCCCGCCCGATGATCCGCCGCCTTCTAATTGCCAATCGCGCCGAAATCGCCTGCCGCATCATTGCAACGGCGCGGCGGATGGGCATCACTGCCATTGCGGTGTATTCCGATCCCGATCGCGATGCCCGCCATGTTCGCATTGCCGACCGGGCCGTAGCCATCGGCGGAGACACTTCGGCCTCCAGCTACCTCAACATCGAAGCGGTTCTGGCCGCGGCAAAACAAAGCAAGGCCGAGGCCGTCCATCCCGGTTACGGGTTCCTGTCGGAAAATCCGGATTTTGTCGATGCGGTCGTAGAAGCCGGATTGATCTTCGTCGGACCCGGAGCCGGGGCCGTCCGCGCCATGGGAAGAAAGGACCGCGCCAAAATGCTGATGGCCGAGGCCGGAGTGCCTGTCGTTCCGGGCTATCACGGTGACGACCGGGATGAAAAAACTTTGATGGGGGAAGCCGCCGCAATTGGCTATCCGGTGATGATCAAGGCGCGCGCCGGCGGCGGAGGCAAAGGCATGCGCAGGGTCGACGGGCCGGACGGTTTTGTCGAAGCCCTTGCCGCTACGCGTCGTGAAGCGGCGTCCGCTTTTGGTGATGACAATGTTCTGATTGAAAAATTTATCGCTGCGCCCCGGCACATCGAAGTTCAAATCTTTGCCGATAGCCACGGCCATGTGGTGCATCTCTATGAACGCGACTGCACGTTGCAGAGACGGCACCAAAAAGTAATCGAAGAGGCTCCGGCTCCGGGCATGACGGATGAAATGCGCAGCGCGATGACAGGCGCCGCGGTGAGCGCGGCCAAAGCCATCGGTTATCAAGGGGCGGGCACCGTCGAGTTCATCGTGGACGGACGGAATGGCCTCAGGCCCGACGGGTTTTGGTTTATGGAAATGAACACCCGGCTGCAGGTTGAACATCCGGTAACGGAAATGGTCACCGGTCTCGATCTGGTTGAGTGGCAGATTCGGGTTGCAGCGGGGGAAACGCTGCCCCGTCGCCAGGACGAGATCAAAATCTCCGGTCACGCCGTCGAAGCGCGAGTCTATGCCGAAGACCCGCAGTCCGGATTTCTGCCCGCCCCCGGTCCCGTTTACCGCTCGCGCTTTCCAGTCCGTCTCCGGGTTGACCATGGGATTAACAATCCGGATGAAATCACGCCGTTCTATGATCCGATGATCGCCAAGATTGCCGCCCGCGGCGATAGTCGTTCGGCGGCGCTGGCATCACTCCATGCGGGTTTGCTGGAAACGCACATTCTCGGCACAAAGACAAACCTCGACTTTATTGCCGGGCTGGTGCGCCATGACGATGTCCGTAGCATGAACATCGATGCGAATTGGATCGACCGCAACCGGGACGCGCTGACTTCGGTTGATTCGAACGATGCCTTTATGACGCATTTGGCGGCTTTTGCACTCGCCGCATGCAACGGCGCCCTTGCCGGCGGTGACGGCGCCCGTCCCGGAGAACCGGGCTGGCGCCTCTGGGGCGCCGGAACGAGTTTTATAACTTTCCGGCGGCGGCAGGAGACAATCGAAAGGCGGCTTGTTTTCGAAGGACGCACCGGAGGCGAAAAAATTGTCCGGATTTTCGGTGACGGAGACGGCATAACCGTTCGGGAAATCCGCGAAGAGGCCGCGGGGGTGTGGAGTTTCACCGCAGACGGAAACCGCTGCAGACTGACGGTAGTCGCCGGAGGCAACCAAGTCAGCCTGGTTTGCAACGACCGGCGAATGCTGGTTGAGCGTTGCGACCCGCTGGCTGTCACTGAAGTTGCGGCGGATGCGTCCGTTGTTACCGCGCCCATGACCGGGGTGGTCACTTTGGCAAACGCGTCGGTCGGTGATACCGTTAAAGCCGGTGACATTCTGATGCGAATGGAAGCTATGAAAATGGAACTCTCCCTTAAGGCGCCCTGCAACGGGGTGGTTGCCGAAGTCCACGCCGCCGAGGGCGTCACCGTTGATGGCGGCGCGGTGCTGATTCAAATCAAACCGGAAGCGTCATGACCAAAAGCATTAACGTTTACGAAGTCGGTCCGCGCGACGGACTTCAAAACGAAACGGCGGTTATTCCCTCTGCGACCAAAATTGCCTTGATCAACATTCTCGGACGGGCGGGGTTTGCAACGATCGAGGCAACCGGTTTCGTTTCTCCCCGGTGGGTGCCGCAAATGGCCGATGCCGCCGAGGTCATGGCGGGGATTGCGCGAAACCCCGGCGTCCGCTACGCCGCGCTGGTTCCGAACTTGCGGGGCTTTGATGCCGCTCTCGAGGCCGGAGTTGATGAAGTTGCGGTTTTTGCCGCCGCTTCCGAAGGCTTCAGCCGGAAGAACATCAATTGTTCCGTTGCCGAAAGCATGGAGCGCTTCACCTCGGTGATGGCGGCGGCGCAAACCTCCGGTATTCCCGTGCGCGGTTATGTATCTTGCGCCATAGCATGTCCCTACGAGGGCCGGGTCGCCCCGGAAGCGGTGCGCGATGTGGCGTTGCGCCTTCTTGATATGGGCTGTTATGAAATTTCACTGGGCGATACGACCGGCACCGGCCGGCCCGACGACGTCGCACGTTTGCTGGATGCAATGGTCGCCGACATGCCGGCGAGCCGGCTTGCCGGGCATTTTCATGATACGGGCGGCCGGGCCGTTGCCAATGTCGAACGAGCGCTGGATTTTGGCCTGGCTTGTTTTGACGGTGCGGTTGGAGGTTTGGGAGGCTGTCCTTACGCGCCTGGCGCCAAGGGCAATCTTGCCACGCGGTCGCTGGTGGAACGCCTGCATCAACTCGGTTATGAAACGGGAATCGATATCGACATTCTGGCCGAAGCCGAACAACTTGTTGCCGGAATCCGCGCAATGCCGGAGGAGGTGTTGTCATGAGTCCAATCCGCATTGTTCCCTCCGCTGACGGATTGACGACGATTTATCTCAATCGTCCGGAAAAACACCATGCCATTGATGCGGCAATGATGGACGCGCTGACCGAAGCGCTGGAGGCGAGCGCACGGGATGATGCCGTCCGTGTGATTCTGCTCGCATCGGAGGGTTCGCATTTTTGCGCCGGTGGTGATCTTGGCTGGATGAAAAGCCAGTTCGGCGCCGGCCGCGACAGCAAGATTCGTGAAGCACGCCGTTTGGCCTGCATGCTCAAGACTCTCAACGACCTGCCGAAACCCGTAATCGTACGGGTGCAGGGCGACGCCTACGGCGGCGGGCTCGGATTGATGGCGACGGCGGATATCGTCATTGCCGCCGACAACGCCCGTTTTGCCCTTCCGGAAACACGACTGGGTTTGATTCCGGCGGTAATAGGACCTTTCATTATCGCGAAAACCGGCGGGGCGCGGGTGCGCGAGATTTTCATCACCGGTAGCCGCATGGATGCGGCACGGGCGCGCAGCCTGGGACTGGTGTCGCACGTTGTCCCGGCCGGCGAGTTGGATGCGATTGTCCGTCGGGAGGTCGACACCGCGCTCAAGGCCTCTCCCGAAGCCATGAGTCGAGCCAAGCAGTTGTGCCGCAAAATCACCGCTGGCGACCTTGACGCCCGAATTGAAAGTGCAATTATCGCGCTCGCCGACTGCTGGGACAACGAGGAAACCCGGGCAGGGCTTAAAGCGTTTTTCGATAAATCACCCCCGCCTTGGCTTCCTTGAACTTGACTCGTGAACTCGAAAAGGCTGTCCGCAAACACTATGTCTGCCGGTCCCGTCGAAACCCGGACGGATTAATCTTGATGTGGCATGTTCAAAACAGCGAATAGGACACCGTGGCCGGGTCTCGAATTGTCAGGGCTGTTGGAGATGCTTGTTGCATGATGCCAATCTGTATAGAATCCGTGTGGACGTGGGCAAATGCGGTAACCATGGACGGGATGCTTCAAAGCGAAAACGGCCCTGCTTTGAAGACGCAATCGGGAAGGAAATAAGAGAGCAGATGCTTTTAAGCGAGCAACAAGAATTTTTGCGCGATACTTTACGCGGTTTTGTGGACGCTCAAATTGTTCCGTTTGCGGCCGAATGGGACCGCAACCGCACCTTTCCCCGCCAGGCGGTCGAGGGGCTTGCCGCCCTCGGGGCAATGGGAGTGACAATTCCCGAACAATATGGCGGCGCGGGACTGGATCAAGTCAGCCTTTCGGTGACAATCGAAGAAGTCGCCCGTGGAGATGCCAGCACCAGCACCGTTATCAGCGTGCAGAACAGCCTTGTTTGTGCGGTGCTGTTTAAGTTCGGCACCGAGACACAAAAGCAGGAATTGCTTGTTCCTCTGGCCCGGGGGGAAAAACTGGGGTGTTTTTGTTTAACCGAGCCCGCCGCGGGTTCGGATGCATCGGGAATTGCCACCCGGGCCGGGCGCGACGGCGGAGATTGGGTGATCTCGGGAAGCAAAATATTCATCAGCACCGGCAAAGAGGCCGATATTGCGTTGATATTTGCGGTAACCGGAAAGAAAGAGGAAAAGAACACCCTGACCTGCTTTGTCGTTCCGACCGATACACCGGGTTTTCATGTGGTGCGGATAGAAAAAAAGCTGGGACAGCATGCAAGTGACACTGCGGAACTCTTGTTTGACCAAATGCGGGTTCCCGACAGTTATCGAGTGGGCGAGGTTGACCGGGGTTATAAAATTGCGCTGGCCAATCTGGAAGCGGGACGGATAGGGATAGCTTCCCAGTCTGTGGGAATTGCGCAAGCGGCCTTGGAAGCCGCGCAGCAATTCGCCGCCGAGAGGAAAACATTTGGAAAAACCATCGACCAACATCAGGCCATAGCCTTTATGCTAGCTGAAATGGCAACCGACGTGACGGCGGCCCGGCAATTAACCTATCACGCGGCGAGTCTGCAGGATGCGGGGGCCTCCGGTTTGAAGGAAGCCTGCATGGCCAAATTGTTTGCCTCCGAAATGGCCGAACGCGTAACCAGCAAAGCCATTCAAATACACGGCGGTTACGGTTACAGCAACGACTATCCCGTGGAACGTTACTATCGCGACCAGCGTATATGCCAAATATACGAAGGAACCTCGCAGGTTCAGAAAATGGTGATTAGTCGCCAATTATCCGACGGCAAGTAAGAAAGGAGAAGCCGATGAGTCTTATTTTGGAAAACTGCAAAAACGGCGTGGCGCATTTAACCCTCAATCGCCCTGAAGCGTTAAACGCACTTAATAAAGATTTGGTCGAGGCGATGATTGAGGCGTTGCAGAGACATGACAGTGACGAAAGTATCGGCTGTATTGTGCTGTATGGTTCGGAGCGGGCGTTTGTTGCGGGGGCGGATATCAAGGCGATGCTGCCCAGAGACTTCGTCTCCCACCAGAAGGAAGAGATGTTCATTTTTGCAGTCAATAAAATCGAGACCGTCAAAACGCCGATTATCGCCGCGGTGGACGGCTACGCCTTGGGCGGCGGGTGCGAGCTTGCTATGGCCTGCGACATGATTGTTGCAACGCAGGAGGCAAAGTTCGGACAGCCGGAAATCAAGTTGGGAACGATTCCCGGGCTTGGAGGAACCCAGCGTTTGACTCGCACGGTGGGAAAAGCCAAGGCAATGGATTTGGTGCTAAGCGGGCGCAATATGGACGCGCAGGAAGCCGAGATGAGCGGGCTTGTCGCGCGCGTGGTTGCCCGTGATGATTTACACTCGGAAGTGACCAAATTAGCGGAAACCATCGCGGGATATTCCCGTCCCGTGGTGCGCACAGCGAAGAAGGCGGTGAATGCGGCGATGGAGACCACCTTGAGCCAGGGATTGAAAGCCGAGCAACATTTGTTTGAAAGCACGTTTGCCCTTGACGACCGGCGCGAGGGTATGACCGCTTTTTCCGAGAAACGAAAACCCGAATGGAAGAACCGCTGACGTGTAATTGGGAATCTGTGCAAACTTTCGTCTGTAATTTTCGGGAAGGGGAGAGCGAAAAAAGAGGAGAACTCGATGGATTTTACCTTAAGCGAAGAGCAAACCGCCATCTTTGAGATGGCAAAAGATTTTTCCTCGCAGCAAATTACCCCTTATGCCCGCCAATGGGAGGAAGAAGGCAGCATTCCCCGAACCCTTTGGCAAGAAGCGGCAGCCCAGGGATTAGGGGGAATTTACGCATCCGAAAGCTATGGCGGTTCGGGCTTAAGCCGGCTGGACGGCACCCTGGTTTTTGAGGCCATGGCAATGTCATGTCCTTCGGTGGGAGCCTTTTTATCGATTCATAACATGTGCGCGGCAATGATCGAGAACTTCGGAGACGAGGCTTCGAAACAAAAATGGCTGCCGGATGCCTGCAGCATGCAGAAGGTCTTTTCCTACTGCTTGAGTGAGCCGGGTTCGGGGTCGGATGCCGCGGCATTGCAAACACGGGCGAACAAACACGGTCGGATGTATTGTCTTTCGGGCAGCAAGGCTTTTATCTCCGGCGGAGGATATTCGGATTGCTATCTCAGTATGGTGCGCACCGGAGAGGACGGACCTTCAGGCATATCGGCAATCGTGGTTGAGCAGGAATCGGAAGGGCTGTCCTTCGGGGCTTTCGAAACGAAAATGGGTTGGCGCGCCCAACCCACTGCACAGGTGCAGTTTGACGGTTGTCGCGTGCCCTGCGAAAATCTCATAGGCAAGGAAGGCGAAGGTTTTCGTTACGCGATGGCAGGATTGGACGGAGGGCGTTTGAATATTGCGGCTTCATCCTTGGGCGGAGCCCAAGCCGCGCAGAATGCCGCCTTGCAATATATGTCGGAACGCAAAGCTTTCGGTAAAACTTTGAACCGGTTCCAAGGTTTGCAATTCCGCTTGGCGGAAAACGAAGTGAAATTACAATCGGCGCGGACATTCTTGCGACAGGCGGCTTGGAAACTGGACCGCAAAACGCCCGATGCAACGCAATTCTGCGCCATGGCGAAATTGTATGTGACCGATGTTTGTTTCGAGGTTGCCAATAGCTGTCTTCAACTTCATGGCGGATATGGTTATTTGGCAGACTACGGGATAGAGAAGATTGTAAGAGACTTGCGCGTGCATCAAATACTAGAAGGCACGAACGAAATTATGCGGGTCATCATTGCGCGTCAATTGTTGAAAGAATATTCATGAACGACGAGATTATTATCACGCAACACGGCCATGCCGGCTGGGTTACCCTGAACCGTCCGCAAGTGTTAAATGCCTTAACGCATGAAATGTGTTTGGCACTGGAAGGGGCTCTGGACCAATGGCGGGATGATGCCGATATCGCCCATGTGGTGATAGAAGGAGCCGGCGAGCGCGCTTTTTGCGCCGGTGGTGATATTGCGAAACTCTACGAAACCGGACGGGCAGGGGAGTTTGCTTACGGACAGAAATTCTGGAGGGACGAATACCGGCTGAACGCGAAAATTTATCATTACCCAAAGCCCTATATTGCTTTTTTACAGGGCTTTACCATGGGTGGCGGGGTTGGAATTTCTTGTCATGGTTCGCACCGGATTGTCGGGGAAAGCAGCCGGATTGCGATGCCGGAATGCGGCATTGGGTTTGTACCTGATGTCGGGGGGTCGTTGTTGTTGGCCCGGACTGCCGGGCATCTTGGCGAATATCTGGGAACCACCGGGGCGCGCATGCAGGCGGGCGATGCGATTTATGCGGGTTTTGCCGATTATTATATCCCCGAAGAACATTGGCCGACGTTGAAACGAGATTTGCAGAAGAAGGATATCGCTGATGCGATGGGTGGTTGCGGCAAACCCGCGCCCGAGTCGGCAATGGCCGGGGACCAGCACCGGATAGACGATTTTTTTGCCCGTGCGGAGCTTTCACGGATAGCTGAGGCTTTAAGTTCCGACCGGGGAGAATTTTCCGACAAGGCACTGAAAATGTTATTGCGTGCAAGTCCCTTATCCGCAGCTTGTGCCTTGCGGATTGTTCGAGAGGTGCGCAAAGAGCCCTCAATAGAGCGGGCGCTGGAGTGGGAATACCGTTTTACGTCACGTGCAACGGAATTTGGTGATTTTTTGGAGGGTGTTCGGGCGACAATTATCGATAAGGATAATAATCCTCAATGGCAACATGCCGATTGGAAGGATGTTCAACCCGGGGAAATTGCAACGATGCTCGCAAAAATATAATTGTGCATGCAGTGCCTCGAGTTACTCTTTCTCGGCCATTTTTCGCAAACTGGCACGAATGATTTTCCCCGTGGTGGTCATAGGCATTTTTTCGATAAAACGGATTATTCTGGGATATTCATGAGCCGCCAAACGTGATTTTACATACGCTGCAATTTCTTCCGCCAAGGATGTGTTTCCCGTATATCCGTCGGCAAGAACGATGTAGGCCGAGATAATTTGTCCACGGATGTTGTCCGGTCTGCCGACAACGCCTGCCAGGCGCACCGCGGGATGTGAAATCAAACAGTTTTCAATTTCCGCGGGTCCAATCCGGTATCCAGCAAAGTTAATCACGTCGTCATCGCGACCGATAAACCGAATGCGTCCGTCCGGGTCGCGATGCCCCATGTCTCCGGTTAGCAACCACTTTTCGCCTTTTACAACAACGAATTTTTCTTCGGTGGCTTTCGGATTATTCCAGTAACCCAGGAACATTACCGGATCAGGTGCACGAACCGCTATCACTCCTTCTTGTCCGTCCGCTAGAATTTCAGCCCTTTCGGGGTCAATAATTTCCACCTGGTGCCCGACGACTCCGCGTCCCATATAACCTGCCTTCGGGGACTCCAGGGCGCCGCAACAAGAGACGATCATGTTGCACTCGGTTTGGCCGTAAAATTCGTTGATAGTAACACCGAACACCCGCTTGCCCCACGTGATGAGTTCCGACCCGAGAGTCTCTCCGCCGCTGGCAACTGAACGTACGGCACATTTGACGATGTCATCTTCGGGCACCTGCTTCATCAATTTTAAGGCGGTGGGAGGTAAAAAGACGTTGCGTATCCGGTAATCGTGCATTAACCGGAAAGCCATGGCGGGGTCGAATTTTTCAAACCGGTAAGCCAAAACGGGAACGCCATGGTGGAGGGCAGGCATCAAAACATCAAGCAGACCGCCTATCCAGGCCCAGTCTGCCGGAGTCCAAAAGAGGTCGTGGTCGCGGTCCACGAAGTCGTGGCTGATCTCCACGCCGGGCAGGTGCCCCAGCAACACTCGATGGGCGTGTAATGCTCCTTTGGGGTTTCCCGTAGTGCCGGAAGTATAGATAAGCAAGGCGGGATCGTTTGCACGGGTTGTTGCGGGGGTAAACCGACTGGATTCTTTGCTGCAAAGTTCGTGAAAAGACTGCACACCGGGCTTGCAGGGATCATCAATGGATAGAATCGCTTTTAGTTTTGGTAATTCGGATTTGATGGCAAGTATCTTTTCTGCTCCTTCGGTGTTGGTAATCACAGCCTTTGCTTCGGAATCCCGCAAACGGTGCAGTAGGGCTTCTGTCCCAAATAACATAAACAGGGGAATGGAAATCGCTCCCATTTTGGTTATAGCTATGTGGGAAACAGCCGTTTCGATGGATTGAGGTAAAAGCACGCCTATCCGGTCGGGCATTCCATCAAGTTCGGTGCTATTTACTCCCAATTGCTGAAGAGCGTTTGCAAGGCGGTTTGACTGTTCTTTTAAATCGCCAAAGGTAATCTTTCGTGGGGTACTGCCTGCGAGGTGTTCAATAATCGCAAGACGTTCTGGCTGTCGACCTGCCCACTTGTCGCAAACATCCACCCCGATATTGTAGTGCTTCGGAATATTCCATGAAAAGTTCTGCTGTAGTTCTGAAAAAGAGAGTGCTTTTTCTAACATGTTAAGATAGTGCCCGCATCGTTGATGTAAATCTGTTCCTGTTCGTTTCTTGTATGCACCCGAACAGATGACTGCACAATAGCGGGACTATTGGCGGTACTGCAATAAACAAGATCTACGCCGGCTTTTTTCGATATTTGCTTACCTTCTTCATAAGGTTTTCTGGATTTTCGGAACACTTCATCAACCGTCAGTATCAGCCCTTCCCCCAACAGGCAGGGGTTCACAGCCAATCCATTGTGGCTAGCCGCCGAAAATCCTTTATGTATGAATATCACCTGTTTTTGGCAAAGGCATGAAGTCAGCGGGCACGTATATCCTATAGACCGGATGGAACTTGCCGCCTTTCATCAGCGCTCGTGGTCCAGAGCCAAAGTCAATATTCGATGCATCCACATACTTACGCCAAGCATGCTGATGATGATCGGCAAAAACGAAGAATAGTCGTCGTACTTTTACACTTCGGCACACATTGAGAAGTTGAACGAGTAACTCTGGCTGTAGGGAGGTAAGACTTTCGAATATCTTGCTTATATTATCGAAGCCCGCACTATTTGGTGATATTTCGTCTAGCGTTTCCAGGATTGCGCGTTCCGGCGATGATGCTTTGACTGGCCATCGCCAGGTATCCAAAGTATGCATACCAGACTTTATATACCTGATTTCATCTATGAGGCCGATAGGATTGCCTCCGAACAGAGAACAGTTATGTACGGCAAGCTGTGTTTGTGTCGGTAGACGTTTCAGCCACGAAGGTGCATCTCCATAAAAATGAACGCGAGTTTTGTCTTCAAATGGTAAATAATGGGCATAGCCCGCGAGGTCGAGCGCACTTTCACCTCCAAGGTGTATCTCCTTGTCCATAATCCACTGGAGTGACAGCAACGTTGCTTGCCAATTCACACCGGCGGATTTATGCATTCTTTCCGGAGAGGGTCGGCGGTACACGCCACGAACGACTGGCTCCAGCCAACCATGTTTCACGTACCTATAGATTGTCTTGGGGTCAATGCCTTCTCGTTTCTTCAACCATGCTGTGTCAACCAGAAAGCCCGGTGGAACCTTATCAACGAGCGATTTCAATCTTGATGTATTTTGACGGCTCATATGCCATCAAAATAATATATTTTCAAAATAAATCATTTGAAAATTTGAATTTTCTCGAGAATTTACCCAAAATCCCCTTTAATTCCTCGCGGATCTTCAAAATTTTACGAGAAAAATAAGCGATTCTCTGATTGGTAGGGCGCCTTATTCGAGGCGTGCTAGGGCAATCGCACGGCGCCATCAAGGCGGATGGTTTCTCCGTTCAAATAGGGGTTCTCAATGATGTGCATGACCAGTTTGGCAAATTCTTCCGGAGTACCCAAACGTTTGGGATTGGGAATTACTTCCGCAAGCGATTGCTGCAACTCTTCGGGAAATGCTTCCAGCATCGGAGTTTGAAAAATTCCCGGGGCGACCGCCATGACCCGAATGGCATGGCTGGCAAGATCGCGGGCCATGGGAAGCATCATTGCCGCAACCGCGCCCTTGGAAGCCGAATAGGCAATCTGGCCTTTTTGCCCGTCAAAGGCGGCAACGGATGCGGTGCTAATAATCACTCCGCGTTCCTGTTCTTTCGAAAGTTCCAGTTTGCTCATCCCCGCAGCCGACTGGCTTGCCATGTGAAATGTCCCCAGCAAATTGATATCGATTACCTTGGCGAACAGGCCGGGATCGTGCGCTTCGCCCCGGGAAACCGTTTTCGCCGCGGGGGCGATGCCCGCACAATTGACGCAAATCCGTTCCTGTCCGTTTTTTTTGCGCGCCTGAACAAATGATTGTGCAACAGCGGCGCCGTCGGCGACATTGCAATGAACAAAATCAACGCCGATCTCTTTGGATATCTGCGTGCCTTTTTCCGTATCGTAATCGAAAATTGTTACCTTGGCCTTGCGCCGGGCAAGTTGTTCGGCAACCGCTTTTCCCAGTCCCGAAGCGCCGCCGCTTATAACGGCTGCCGTTTGATCATTTATCTGCATGAGCACCTTCCTTGTGTAGGGGTAAATGCGCCAGGACCAGGCCCAGTGCCATCTCCGGATGTTCAATGTGGGGGAAGTGCCCCATTTGCCGGACAATCACGGCTTGGGCGTTCCCGCCCACGGCGCGCTTGATGCGAAAGGGATGGTCGTGATCGGCATACTCATCCGTCTCGCCTTGGAAAATAAAACACGGGCTTTCAATGCGGGGCAGTATCGGTGCGAGATTGAAGGTTTCCACAAATTCCTCGTCCAGCCAAATCTCCAGCCATTGTTGATACAGCAACTGCGCCCTCTTTCCGTGATAACGCTCCAGTTTTTGAATTTTTTCTCGTGCGTTTTCCACATCGCCCTTCATGTTCTTCAATCCTTGCGTGGTTACAGTATCCACATCCATGTGCGCACCGTAAACAACCAAAGAACTCACCCGGTCGGGGTGGGCGGCGGCATAACACAGTGCCATGGAGGCGCCGTCGGAGTGTCCGACAACGGACGCCCGGCCAATCCCTGCCGATTGCAGCACCTTGGGCAGTCTCACCCGGCCTTCAAAGTCATGATAATCAAAACCTCTGGGATTTCTGGCGTCCCGCGATTGGCCGTAGCCGGGGCGGTCGTAAGCAAAAACATTCATTCCGCCGTGTTTTGCCAGTTTCTCGGGAAAGTCCCGCCAAAGTTCCACGCACCCCAAGGCATCATGCAGCAACACGCACCATTGCTCGCTGCCTGTCTCCCAGCTACGCGCAAAAATTCCGTCCTCAAGTTGATGGTCGCGAATATTCATGACCGGCAATCCTTGATAACCAGTCCGTCATTGGGCAGTTGCTCCACCCGCTTCACGGAACCTTTCAAATTCGTAATCGATTGGATGCTGTTTTCTATCGCGCCGAACAGTGCGGCATCATCGGTTGAGCATTCTATCATCAAACACATCCGGTCTTTGCCGTCGGTCTGGCTGATCTCCAGTCTCGCGCGCGCAATCTCGGGGTGGCGCTCGCAGATTTCCTGAATATGCTGCGGGCGGACAAACTGTCCCTTGATTTTGGCGGCCTGGTCAGCCCGTCCGCGCCAGCCGACAATCGCGTCCTGCCGGCAACCTGCGGAGTCTGCAAAAGCAGTCAAATCCCCTGTTGAGAATCGTATCAACGGTGCAACATCGTCCACGCGCGTTATGAGCGCTTCCCCGACTTCGCCCACGGGCACGGGGATTCCGGTTCCCGGGCGGACGACTTCAAGAAGGATGTTTTCGTTCAGCCAAAGCACGTCGTCCATCTCGCGCTGATAGGCGATCACTCCCAAATCGGCCGTGCCGAAACATTCGAACACGCGAATGCCGCGCTTTTGGTAAAACTCTTTCAATTGCGGAGAATAATACCCGCCCGTTACCAGCGCCTTGTCCAGGCTGGAAGAGTCCAAACCCAATTCGTCGGCGCACTCCAGTATGGTGCGCAAATAATCCGGCGTGCCGACGTAGCCCGTGGTCTTAAAGTGCGCGACGGCTTTTGCCTGCAGCTCGCTTTGGCCCGTTCCCGCGGGAATGACGGCGATGCCGAGCTCGGACAGGCCGCATTCGAACATCGCTCCGGCAGGAGTGAAGTGGTAACTGAAACAATTTTGCACGATGTCGCCGCGCTTGAACCCCGCATGATGGAGCGCACGTGCCGTTCCCCACCAGCCGGTCTGGCGGGATTCGGGATCGGCTATTGGTCCGGGCGAGAAAAACATGCGCCGCAGGTCGCTCGCCTCGGCCAGTAAAAAATTCGCAAAAGGCGGGTTGTTTCGCTGCTGCTCCGGCAGGTCGGATTTATATCTCACGGGCAGCTTCTGCAAATCCGACAATTGCTCCAGTGCCGCAACCCCGCCCAAACGATCCTCCCATTCGGGCTTTTGCGACAGTTTTTGCAGCAATCCGTTGATCGAGGCCAGATGGTCTGCCTCGCGCTGTTCCCTGCTGCGGGATTCCAGTGCGTCATAGGGCTTCGTCATAACCAGCGTTTCCTGCGTTTAAAGCTTTTCAGATTTTTGAAACCCGTCCGCTCGCCGCCTCCGAGATAGAAGGCTTTAACATCTTCGTTTTCCTTCAATTCCTGCGCGGCGCCGTCCAGCACGATTTTGCCTTGTTCCATCACGTACCCTCGGTTGGCAATCGATAGTGCAATGTTTGCGTTCTGCTCGACCAGTAAAATCGTCACCCCCAACTCTTTATTCAGACGTTCGATGATACCGAAGACTTCCTGCACGAGAACCGGCGATAATCCCATGGACGGCTCGTCCATCAATACGAGCTTCGGCTCGGCCATCAGGGCCCGGCCGATGGCCAGCATCTGCTGCTCGCCGCCGGAAAGATAGCCCGCAAGCCCGGTGCGTTCCCGCAGAACCGGAAAATATTCAAACACCCGCTCGATGTTCCCGGCGATGTCGCTGCGCGGCTTCGAAAACGCTCCCAGTCGCAGATTCTCGACCACCGTCATGTCCTGGATGATCCGGCGGCCCTCCATCACCTGGAAAATTCCCGAAGCCACAATGTCGCTGGGCTGCCGACGGGTGATGTTGGTGCCTTGATAACGGATGCTGCCGCGGGTCACTTCGCCTTTTTCAACGGGAAGTAATCCGCTAATCGCTTTCAAAAGAGTGCTTTTTCCCGCTCCGTTCGCTCCCAAAAGCGCCGTAATCTTTCCCTTGGGCACCTCCATCGACAGCCCGCGCAACACCAGGATTACTTCGTCGTAAACGACCTCGACATTTTCCAGGCATAGCAGGTCTTCGGCGGCTTCCATTTCAACATCCCTGTGCGGCAAGGCCGGCAGTGCCGGCCTTGCCTGCTTCAGGGTCTACTGGCCCAGCCAGTCCGCGCGGCGGGGAAGGACTATGGTGCGCAATTTCTCGATTTGAACTTTGCCATCGACAAAGCTGCCGCTGTTGATCGAGACACGCGTGGTGCCGCGGTGGTCCTTGTCGGTCCACGTGGAAGGCAGGCATACGCCTTCCATTCCTTCGGGAACCCAGTCTTGGGTGGCGTACGTTCCCTTGCGGATGTTTTCACCGGTAATCCCGCCGTTGGCCTTGGCGTATTTCATGGCATCGACCATGTACATCGCCGAGCAAATTCCGCGGATGTAATGATGGGTCGGCTTGTCGGCTACAACGTCCCTGTCCGCCAGCGCGGCAATTTCCCGCACCGTTTCCATTCCGGGGGCTTCCTGCTCCCAGAACGGGGAGGCCGAGGGGAAAATGTAACCCTGGGTTTGGGTTGCTTCGATGGTCTTGTAACCGCCGCCCCATATGTTGGCCATGTAGGTGACGTCCGTGCCCACCGTGTCGCAGGATTTCAACAGGCTGATCACGCTGCCGCCCAGATTGCCGACATAGGCGTATTGGGCGCCGCCTTCCTTGATGGTCAGGCATTGCGCTTTAAAGTCGCCGGGCTTCAAGGGCACGATAACCGGATTGAGAACCTCAAATCCCAGTTCTTCGGCAAATTCCATGCAGGCTTTTTTCGGAGCGTTCGGATAGGGATGGTTGTCGCCCGTGTAGACGAACTTCGGATTGTCGATGCCTTTTTCCTTGGCATCGTCCGCCGCCCATTGCACCATCGCGCGGCAGCCGTCGGAGTAGGAAGGTCCGTAGAAGAAGTTGTACGGCGCAGCCTTTTTGGTGTTGGGGTTGAGTTTTTGCGGATCGGTCAGATGCGCGGAATAGGAAGCTGACCAAACGGGAACTTTGTCGCGGGCGACGAAGGTAATCAACGCCTCGGTGTCAGCGGTCCCCCAGCCTTGCATTGCGACCATGCCATGGCGGCTGGTCCAGCGTTTGTAGTGGGCGATCGCTTCGGCAATCTTGTAGGCGTAATCCACGGTTTCCATCTCTATCATGGTGCCGTCAATGCCGCCGTTGGCGTTGACGAAATCTATGGCATCCCGGACGCCCGGGCCGTATTCCGTTCCGACAAACGCCGTCGCTCCGGTGTAGTCAACCATATGCCCGACAAAAACCTTGTCTTGGGCCAAAGCGGGCGTCGATAGCAAAAACGCGCCGAGGGCTGATAATAGAATTTTTTTCATGGTTATTCTCCTTGTGTTGATGTTATGGTGGGGTGAATTCTCCGAGGTGGATGCAGATTAATATGAAAACGGGTAGAGGCGCCAGTAGGCGCGAATCAACCGCCACCGGTGAATCAGTCCTTCGGGCTCGAAAATCAGGAAAATGATGATGGCGGAACCGATTGCCATTTCCTTGATGTAGGGTTGCACGTCGAGCAGAAACGGCACCGGGCCCGAAAGCAGGCCTACCAAAAATTCCATGAATTGCGGCAGGAGAACGATGAAGGCCGTGCCGAGCAACGTGCCTGCAATGCTGCCCAAACCGCCGATGATAATCATCGCGAGAAACAGAACCGAAAAGAAAATCGTGAAGCTTTCGGCGCTTACATAGCCCAAATAGTGTCCCATCAACGCTCCGCCGATGCCGGCAAAGAAACTGCTGATGCCGAAAGAGAGAATGCGGTATTTCGTCAGGTTGATGCCCATGACTTCGGCGGAAAGATAATGATCCCGCACCGCGATAAACGCCCGTCCGTCGCGGCTGCGCATCAGATTGCTTGCCAGCAGGAAACTGACGCAGACCCAGAAGAGCACCAGATAGTAATAACGCTGGTCGCTGTCGAATACGAAACCGAACAATTCGGGCGTTTCGGCAAGGCTTCCCGCGCTGCCTCCCGTAAACCATTCAGCGCGGGCGTAAAAGTCCTCCAGAATGAACTGGGCTGCCAAAGTCGCAATCGCAAGATAAAGCCCCTTGATGCGCGCGGCGGGAATGCCGAATATCATTCCAACGGCCGTTGTCATTATTCCGGCGAGGAGAATGGTGATCATTACGGGAATCCCGGTGTTGGTGTTCAGCCACGCGCTGGAGAACGCGCCAAAACCGAAGAATGCGGCTTGTCCCAGGCTGATCTGTCCGGTGAAGCCGACGAGGATGTTCAATCCCAGGGCGGCGATGCCGTAGATGCCGATTAGGATCATCAGACTAACGACGTAGCCATCGAAAACGAACGGGACGACCAGGGCAAGGGCAAGCAGGCAGAAAAAGCCTCCGGTGTGCGCGCGGTCCGAAAACAACCGGGTGTCACCGGCGTAATCCGTGCGAAAGTCTCCGCAGGGGCGGGGATTGGAAACGGTCATCAGAGCCTCTCTATGTCCTTGGTGCCGAACAGTCCGTAGGGTTTGACCATCAGGAAGATAATCAGGATGTAGAACGGGGCGATCGCATACAGGTTGCCGAAGTGCAGGAACTGCCCGTCAACAAACTCCGCCATGTTTTCCAAAACGCCGATAATCAATCCTCCGATAACCGCGCCGACAATCGAATCCAATCCGCCGACGATGGTTGCCGGAAAAACCTTGATGCCGATGAACGCCAGGCCGTTGCTGACCGTGTTCACCATTCCCAGAACGATGCCGGCAACGCCCGAGACCACGGCGCTGATCGCCCAGGCCATTGCGAAGACGTTCTTCACGGAAATCCCCAGTGATTGTGCAACCTGCTGGTCGTAGGCGGTCGCGCGCATCGCCAGTCCCCAGCGCGAGCGCTTGAAGAAAATATAGAAGGCGACCATGATGATGATCGAGGGCACGATGCTCATCAGATAGGCCGTTTCTATTTGCAGTCCGAATATTTCAATGGTTTCCTGGCTGAAGACTTGGGGGAAGGGCTTGGCAAAACTGCCGAAAATCATGTTCAGGGCCGCTTGAAAGAAGATGGCGAGTCCGACGGTGACCATGACCACGCTGATGGCGGACTCCCCAATCAGCGGGCGCAGCACCAAGGCTTGCAACAAAATGCCGAACACTGTCATAAACGCCAATGTGACCAAAAAGCCCAGCCAGAACGGCAACTCGAAATACGTCAGCAAGCTCAGGCAGGTCCAGGCTCCAACCAGCAAAAATTCTCCCTGGGCGAAGTTCACCACCTGGGTGGATTTGTAGACGAGCACAAAGCACATGGCCACCACGCCGTACAAGGACCCGACAATCAAACCGTTAATCATTAACTGTACGAATAATTCCATTCTACGCGGCCTTGTCCCGTGCGGTTTCCATTCTGATGATTTTCAGGAGGGTGACGATGCGCTGGCTGGTTCCGTCCTGAAAATGGATGGTGGTATCGATATCCACCGCCTCCGCGTCACTATAGAGGCAATTGATGATATCGGCATATTTTTCGGCAATCGTCTTGCGGCGGACCTTCTTGGTGCGGGTAAGCTCGCCGTCATCCGCATCCAGCTCCTTGTAAAGCAAAATAAAGCGGTTGATGCGCTGGTGCTCGGGCAGGGTCGCATTCACAATCGCGACTTCTTTTTTAACCATGTCCTGAATTTCCGGTTTGGTGCAAAGATCCGAATAGGTTGTAAAGGAAATCCGGTTCTTTTCGGCCCATTTCGACAGCACCGTGAAGCGGATGCAAATCATCGCGGCGAGAAACGGGCGCTCGTGCCCCAGAATGACGGCCTCGGCTACGTAGGGGCTGAACTTTAATTTGTTTTCAATAAACTGCGGGCTGAAACGGTGCCGGTTACTGGTCGTCGCCAAATCCTTCACCCGGTCGATCACCACCAAGTGCCCGGCCTCGTTGATATAGCCCGCGTCGCCGGAAAGAAGCCGGCCTTCGCTGTCGAGGTTTTCCGCGGTAGCTTCGGGGTCTTTGTAATATCCCTGCATCATGTTTGGATGACGGGTGACAATCTCTCCCAAGCCGTCCCGGTCAGGGTTTCTGATGTTCAATTCCACCCCTTCGAAAGGAACTCCGACGCTGTCAAAATCAACGTCGTCGGGGCGGTGCAGGGTGTAGGCGCCCAGCAGTTCGGTCTGTCCGTACAGTTGGCGCATGGGAACACCCATCGCCAGGAAGAATTTGAACGTGTCAGGCCCCAAGGCGGCGCCCCCGGTGGCGGCGCTGCGCATATGGCTCAGGCCCAAACGGTCGCGCAATGCCCGAAACAGAAGATATTCGGCAACCAGCGAACGCTTGCCTTTTTCGACGGCTTCCAAGCCGAGCTTCATGCCGATATCATAAAGCTTCCTTTTCAACCAACTCGAATCCATAATCCGTGCGCGGACGTCGCCGGCGAGCTGCTCCCACACCCTGGGGGCGAACAAGGCGAACGTTGGTCCGATCTCGCGTAAATCATGCATCGTCACTTCGGGCTCTTCGACGAAGTTCACCTTCATCCGCGAGACCAAATTCCAGCCGATGCCGTACATTTGCTCCATAATCCACGGCAGGGGCAGGCTGCTGACATATTCGTCGTCGCTGTCCTTGGGGTCGTTGTTCAAATAGCTGACCGAATGGAGCAGCAAAGCCCGATGGTTAATCATCGATAGTTTGGGCTGCAATGTCGTTCCCGACGTCGTGCACAAAACGGCCGTTCGCTCCGCATCGCCTTCTTTGATTAGTTCCGGCCACGCGTTCGGGTTTTCGGCGTGTATCTGCCTGCCCCGGGAGAGCAGGTCCGAAAGCGGACGCAGGCGCGGGTCGTCGTATTTTCTCATGCCGCGGGGATCGTCGTAAAAGATATGCTTCACCCAGGGAATGCGGCCTTCCAGGTTAAGGAATTTGTCCACCTGTTCTTCGTCTTCGCAAAACACTATCGGAGACTTGGCATAATCCAGAAGGTAGAAAAGCTCTTCCTCCAAAACATCGCGGTATATCCCAAGCGACATGCCGCCCGAGGCATGAACGGCAATCGCGGCAAACAGCCATTCGGGACGATTGTCTCCGATGATGGCCGCGGCCGGATGCGCGCCCAAATCCATTTGTTTCAAAGCCAGGGCAATCGCGGCGACATTGTCTCTGTATTCGCTCCAAGTCGTCGCCTGCCAGATGCCCAGATTCTTTTCGCGCAGGGCTATGTCGAGGGGGAAATGCTCCGCGTTGTATTCCAGCAGGGCATGGGTGGTGAACTGCGGCGTAATGTGGTCGTACGAGGTCATGCGATATTTTCCGCTTTGCCGAGATAGGCGTCTTTTACCTTGTCGTCGTCCATCACCTCCGCGGGCGAGCCTTCGGCGATTTTGCAGCCGAAGTCCAGCACCACCACATGATCCGAAATATCCATCACCACGCCCATGTCATGCTCGATCATGATTACGGTCATGCCCAGCTCGGCATTCAGGTCGTTGATATAGCGTGCCATGTCTTCTTTTTCTTCCAGGTTCATTCCCGCCATGGGCTCGTCCAGCAGGATCAACTCCGGCTCGATGGCAATGGCCCGCGCCAGCTCGACCCGCTTTCTCAAACCGTAGGACAGTGTGCCCGCCTGCGCATGGCGCACCTGTTGAAGTTCAAGAAAATCAATGATGTCTTCCACCTTGGCGCGGTGCCGCAACTCTTCCTGGCGCGCGCCAAACCAATAGAGCGAACCGGTGAGAAAATTGTTCTTCAGCATGTGGTGCCGACCCACCATGATATTGTCGAGAACGCTCATGTGACCGAACAGTGCCAAATTTTGGAATGTCCGCCCGATTCCCAATTGCGCGCGGCTGTTGATCGATTTGCCCTTCAGGCTTTTTCCTAAATATATGATTTCACCTTCCTGGGGCTTGTAACGGCCGGAGATGCAGTTAAGCATGCTGGTCTTGCCTGCGCCGTTCATGCCTATGATGCTGAAGGTTTCTCCGCGACGGACGCGAAAACTCACATCGGTAAGGGCTTTGATGCCACCGAAACGCAGACTTACATTTTCCGAGGTAAGCACGTATTCAACTTCCGGGGAGCGGTTGGTATTTGTAATCATTCCTTCAATCTTACGGATGTTCGTGTTGTATAGCCGGGGGATTATGGAGTAAAATGCACCGCATGGGCAAGTCGAAGCCGGAGGGATATCTTCGCTGTCTGAGAAGTTTCCATCGTGTTGCGCCAAAGGATTTGGCCAAAAGTTGTAAAAATACACAGGCGGATTGTTTGATAATCTGGACTTTATTCCGCCCCTTGCGGTCCTGTAAGGCTTTCCGCGTTGTTTCCAATAGTTGCTTGGGGAGGTTCTTCATCATGCTTGTATTCAGGAGAAAGGGTAAGGCTGTCAGCCTGAATAATACCGCTCATTGATTCCGGATTCTTATAAAATCGTTCAGCATTAAGCGTAGACTCAGAACACGAAGAAAGCGATGTTACAAAAAATGATAGAAGAAAGCAAAACGAGCCAAACAACAAAACGGGAAGCCCTCCTGTTATAGTGCACGAAACTACTTTTTTCTGGAATGCAGAAAAGCCAATATACCTGGCAAGGTTTACATATTCCCCTGCAAACCGTTTTTCTTCACTTATATGTTCGCTTTTTTCATCACCCTTCGTGTGAGTATCGGGCATCAAATTCTTCCTTAATCAAAATATTGCTTATCTCTTTTTCTTCGCTATCCACGGATTTTTTCCATGCTCCTTTTCGCCAATGACTAATTCCCACCAGTTTGTACGAATCAAACTTTCCCCATCTTTTGTAAGCATCTTTCAGGACTTCGACATGCGTCTTATATCCTTCTTCCGGCTCTTGGGTGTCTTCATTCATTATCGGAATAATGTCGTCAAATGCTTCTCTTTTGACGGAATCTTTTCCGTATCTTTTTATGCGCTCATAAAGCAAATCAACAGCGGGACCATACACCCAGGTTAAAAACTTATCTTCGATTAAGGGATTGTCAGGTCCACTCCTGCCAATGAAAAGCATATTGGCAAAATATAAGATTTTCTGAACTTGCAAATTTGTCAGGCCTCTCCCTTCAGCATCAGCTAACTGAACAAGAGTTTTTGCCCCTTGAAGACATGAGATCATTACGTTGCCATTTGTCGCAGTTATCACTCAACAGGGTGAAAAATCCCGCATCGTAATTACCCTACTCCTCCATATGTTCCAACTATATTGTTCATACCAAAGGCGCCGCCTTGCTTCATCACGAGCCGTACGGCAGGTACGTTTTCAACGGAATCATCGCCGAACCATGATAAAATCCTACGAAATTTTAAACAAAATGTCAATGATTTTCTTAGGCATCTCCGGACATTCGCACAATTGCCATCGGAAAACGGAATGCTTTTTGGTAACGAAAATTTGAGGAATCAGGAACGAATCAGGTGATTTTCAGATACTCTAACGCATGGGTCCCGATTTTGAACACACAGGTGGGTAATTCCCGCTTTATTTGCTAGTATGGCGGACGGGCTGAGAGAAAGTGCTTATGGCCAGACAAGATTTTGAAAACAAACTTGGTGACGGTGACAAATCCGTCGTGCAGTTTGAGGCGGAGCGCAGGTCCTTTGTAGGACGCCTGCAACATTTCCTGCACAGCTACCCGACGGTCGTGCCGGTTTTTATTTTGTTTGCTTCCTTGGTCGGTTTTGGCCTGGTCGTGGGCGGAAAGTTTTTCCATCCGTTCAACGTCTCTTTGATCATGCAGCAGGTGTCGATTATCGGCGTGTTGGCTGCGGCGCAAGCCATCATCATCCTGACGGCGGGCATCGACCTCTCCGTGGGAGCGATCATGACGCTTGTTGCCGTGCTGATGGGAACCCTGGCGGTGCAAATGGGTGTGGACGCGCCTTTGGCCTTGCTCTTCGGATTCTGTATCGGCGTGTTCTGCGGGGCGTTGAACGGATTTTTGATCACGCGCTTCAAACTCCCTCCCTTCATTGTAACGCTGGGAACGTGGAGCATATTCCTCGCAACCAACCGTCTAATCTCCGGCTCGCAATCCATCCGTTCGCAGGACATTGACGCGGCGGCTCCCATGCTCAAATGGTTTGGGGAAGGTTTCTTGGTTTTGGGCGCGAAAATCACTTACGGCTCGGTGCTCATGTTTGCCGTGTTCGCGGTGCTTTGGTACGTTCTCAATAAAACCGCCTGGGGACGTCATGTCTATGCCGTGGGCGACGATGTGGAGGCAGCGGAACTTTCCGGAATTCGTACCAACAGGCAACTTGTCTGGGTTTATGTTCTCGCGGGAGCGATTTGCGCGATCGCCGCTTGGTCGTCGATCGGACGCGTGGGTTCGGTTTCTCCCAACGCGTTTGCCGAAGCCAATCTGCAGTCCATCACCGCCGTGGTGATCGGCGGCATTTCCCTTTTCGGCGGACGCGGATCGATCCTCGGGCCGCTGTTCGGCACTTTGATCGTGGGCGTTTTTGAAGCGGGTTTGCGCCAGGCGGGCCTAGACGTGCAATGGCAGGTTTTCACGATAGGGTGGCTCATCATCATAGCCGTCGCCATCGACCAATGGATAAGAAAGGTGTCGGCATAGTGGAACCGGTTTTGCGGGCAAAGGGGCTGGTCAAGCGTTACGGCAAGGTAACGGCTTTGGACCGTGCCGATTTTGAACTGTATCCGGGCGAAGTGCTTGGGGTGATCGGCGATAACGGTGCGGGAAAGTCCAGCCTTATCAAAGCGCTCTCGGGAGCGGTGCAGGTTGACGAAGGGGAGATCGCCCTCGAAGGGAAGCAAATTGTTTTTTCGTCCCCCATGGATGCCCGCGAAGCGGGCATTGAAACCGTTTATCAAAACCTTGCACTTTCACCGGCGCTGAGCATTGCGGACAACATGTTCATGGGGCGGGAAATTCGCAAAAAGGGGTGGCTTGGCAAATGGTTCAAAATGCTCGACCGCGCGGAAATGCAGCGCATCGCGCGCGACAAGCTTTCCGAACTCGGATTGATGACCATTCAAAACATCGACCAGGCCGTTGAAACGCTTTCGGGCGGGCAGAGGCAGGGCGTTGCGGTGGCCCGCGCGGCGGCTTTCGGTTCGAAGGTGGTGATCATGGACGAGCCGACCGCCGCTTTGGGCGTCAAGGAAAGCCGCAGAGTGCTCGAGCTCATCCAGGACGTAAAGTCGCGCGGACTGCCCATTGTATTGATCTCGCATAACATGCCGCATGTTTTTGAAGTGGCGGACAGGGTTCACGTCCATCGCCTGGGCAAGCGGCTTTGCGTGGTCGACCCGAAGGAATATTCGATGTCCGATGCGGTGGCGCTCATGACGGGCGCGATGGAACCGCCGAAAGCCGCATGATTGGGGAGATTGCCGCTAAAATCGATTCACTGCCGAACAAGAATCGCAAACTGGTGGCAATCGCGGGCGCGCCCGCTTCGGGAAAATCCACTTTGGCCGCACGGCTTTTGGAGCATTACGGTGAAGACGCTGCGGTGCTTCCCATGGACGGTTTTCATTTGGACAATTCTGTTTTGGTGCGGAAGGGATTGTTGCAGCGAAAGGGCGCGCATGAAACCTTTGACGCCGCCGGATTCGTTGAAACCGTGGAACGTGTTGCGCGGGGAGAACATGTTTATGCGCCCGTTTTTGACCGTGAAGCCGATCTGGCGCGCGCGGGCGCCATCGAAATTTTCCAACAAAAAATCATTATGGTTGAGGGCAACTATCTGCTGATCGACCGGGCGCCGTGGAATGAACTGTCGCAATATTGGGATTTGGCCTTTTGGCTTGATGCGCCGATGGGGGAGATTGAGGCACGTTGCATCGCGCGTTGGCTGGAGCAGGGCTTTTCACGGGAGGCGGCGGAGAAGCGCGCCAGGGAGAACGACCTTGTGAATGCGCAATTCGTTATTGAGGCGGCGCCGGCCCGGGGTTCCGTTATCGAATTGCGCAAGAGGGGGGAATTTTGGAAATTTGCCGACTCATCGGTATAATTCCCCTTGCAACACGCCACTGACTTTCAAATCCAGGCGAAACCATGATGAAAACCAAAACCACGGCAAAATCCCGGATTTTAAAAAACCCCGGGGATTTGCACAGCAACCACCGGGAGAAATCCGATGCCGCCGCATGATCCGAAAAAACACGACCCGCAAAAATTAAGATCGCGAAATTGGTTCAACAACCCTGACGATCCGGAAATGACGGCGCTTTATTTGGAGCGCTATCTCAACTACGGCCTGACACGCGAAGAACTGCAATCCGGCAAGCCGATTATCGGGATTGCGCAAACGGGGAGCGATCTCTCGCCGTGCAACCGCCACCACATCGAATTGAGCAAGCGCGTCCGGGACGGGATTGTCGCGGCGGGGGGAACCGCGATTGAGATTCCCGTGCATCCGATTCAGGAAAGCGGCAAGCGCCCCACCGCCATGCTCGATCGCAACCTGGCCTACTTGTCGCTCGTCGAGACTTTGTTCGGGTATCCCATTGACGGGGTCGTGCTCAACATCGGTTGCGACAAAACCACGCCCGCGTTGCTCATGGCGGCGGCTACCGTGAACATCCCCGCCATTGCACTAAGCGTCGGGCCGATGCTCAACGGCTGGTTCAACAACAAACGCACGGGTTCGGGAACTATTATTTGGAAAGCGCGTGAAATGCGCGCGCGCGGCGAGATTGACGGCGAGGGGTTCATTAAGCTGGTTGCAAGCGCTGCGCCTTCGGTCGGATTTTGCAACACGATGGGCACGGCATCAACGATGAATTCGCTCGCTGAAGTTCTGGGAATGCAACTCCCCGGTTCCGCCGCAATCCCGGCGCCCTATCGCGAACGCGGACAAATCAGTTATGAAACGGGATTGCGCATTGTCGATATGGTTTGGGAGGACATGCGGCCGGACGCAATCATGTCGCGGCACGCTTTCGAAAACGCAATCGTTGTAAATTCCGCCATCGGCGGTTCAACCAATGCGCCCATCCACCTCAACGCCGTCGCGCGGCATTTGGGAGTGAAGCTCGACAATAACGACTGGCAAAGCATCGGGCACCACATTCCGCTTTTGGTTAATTTGCAGCCGGCCGGCGATTATCTCGGCGAGGATTACCATCGCGCCGGCGGCGTTAGGGCGGTGGTCGGAGAACTTCTTGATGCGGGCCTCATGCCGCACCCCGACGTTGTTACGGTCAACGGAAAGACGCTCGCCGAAAACTGCGGCGCGTTTCGTTCAACCGATCAAGACGTCATCAAGCCGGTGAGCCGTCCCGTTCGTGAAAATGCGGGATTTATCAATTTGAGCGGCAATCTGTTTGCCAGCGCCATTATGAAAACCAGCGTGATCAGTGAAAATTTCCGAAAGAAATACCTCTCTTCGCCCGACACCCCGAACAGCTTCAAGGGGCGCGCTGTCGTGTTTGACGGTGTTGAGGATTATCACAAGCGCATTGACGATCCAAACGAGCAAATTGACGAGAATTGCATTTTGGTGATGCGCGGCGCGGGTCCCAAGGGGTTTCCGGGCGGCGCGGAGGTCGTCAATATGCGTCCGCCAAGCTATTTGCTGAAGCAGGGAATTGAAGCGTTGCCGTGCATTGGCGACGGCAGGCAGTCGGGAACTTCGGGATCTCCCTCGATACTGAACGCTTCGCCCGAGGCGGCCGACGGCGGCAATCTCGCGATTTTGAAAAACGGCGACATCATTTGCGTTGATCTCGAAAACTCGACGGCCGACATGCTGGTTGCGGAAGATGAAATTGCGGAACGCCGGGCGGAGTTGAACGCGCGCGGCGGATTCACGGGTCCCCAAAGCCAAACGCCGTGGCAGCAATATTTCCGCGAGCTAACCGGACAGTTCGACAAAGGCATGACCCTCAAGGATGCCGAAACCTATCGGGATGTTTCCCGAAAATCCCTCCCGAGGGACAACCATTAGGAAGACGCTCATGCCCAAAATATTCGTTATCGGCGGAATTACCGACTCCATGAAATCCAGATTGGAGCCGGAGTTTCAACTGGTATACGCGGATGACTTGGAGTCTCCGAAATCCTGGCTCGAGAAGAATGGAGACGGCGTTCCTTATGTTTTGACCAACGGTCATGACGGCATTGAAGACGATTATTTTGCGCTTCTTCCAAACCTCAAACTTATCAGCAATTACGGCGTGGGTTATGATGCCATAAACGTTGATATGGCGCTGGAACAAAACGTCCTGGTCACCCACACGCCGGGCGTCTTGGATGCCGAGGTTGCCACAACGGCTTTGCTGCTGCTGCTGAGCTGCTTTCGAGAATTAAGGGCGAATGAAAACCATGTGCGCTCGGGGGACTGGGAGGCTAAAGGCAATTTTCGTCTTTCACGCTCGGCGGACAACCGTAAAATCGGCATTCTGGGCATGGGGCGCATCGGCCGGGCCATTGCCGGCAAGCTCGCACCTTTTCAACCCGAGATTTTCTACCATGCACGCAACAAGCGCAACGTGCCTTATCGGTATTTTGAAAGCCTCGAGGCGATGGCCGGGGAAGCGGATGCTCTGATTTGCATCACGCCCGGCGGCGAGTCGACGCGGCATTTGGTGAATGCAGACATATTAAAGGCACTGGGGCCGGAGGGAATATTAATCAACGTGTCACGCGGCAGCGTTGTTGATGAAAAAGCGCTTATTGAGGCTCTGCAAAACAATGCGCTTGGTGCGGCGGGATTGGATGTGTTTGAAAACGAACCCCATGTGCCCGAGGCTCTGAGATTGATGGAAAACGTCGTGCTCGTCCCGCATGTCGGCAGTGCCACGGTGGAAACCCGCCGGGCGATGGGCGACCTCGCGGTCGATAATTTGGTTCGGCACTTTGCGGACGGAAGCGTGATTTCAGCCGTTCCCGAAATGGCACGGGGGAAACCGGCATGAGCGAAGCCGTGCAATCCCCCCGCAAGGTTGCGGTTATCGGACTGGGCTCCATGGGCTACGGCATCGCGGTTTCCGTTTTGCGGAGCGGCCATATGGTCTGGGGTGTTGATGTCGACGCCAAACGGGTCGATAAATTCCGCAGTGACGGCGGACAGCCCTCCGAAATAACCGGCGCGGCGTGCGAACTGGATGCGGTGGTCGTTGTCGTGTTGAATGCCGAGCAGACTCAAGACGTAATGTTTGGAGACGGGGGAATTGTCGCTTCTCTCAAACCCGGCGCGGTGGTGCTGGCTTGCACGACCGTGTCTCCGTCTTTTGCCGGGGACATGGCCGCGCGTTGTGCCGAGGCCGGCGTGCTGTATCTTGACGCGCCGATTTCGGGCGGGTCGGTTAAGGCTGCCAACGGGCAGTTGTCGATCATGGCTTCGGGATCCGCCGATGCCTTTGCGGCGGCACGTCCCATTCTCGATAGCACTGCCGAGATTGTTTTCGAGTTGGGCGACGAGCCCGGCACGGGGAGTGCCATGAAAGCCGTGAACCAGCTTTTGGCCGGTGTTCATATCGCTACGATGGCCGAGGCTTTAACTTTCGGGATGACCCAGGGTGTAACTCCGGAGAAATTTGTCGAGGTGATTAGCAAATGCGCCGGCACCAGTTGGATGCTCGAGAATCGCGCGCCGCACATTGTATCGGGGGATTACACGCCGCACAGTTCGGTCAACATCTGGCCTAAGGATCTCGGCATCGTGCTGGACATCGCCAAATCGGTTCGGTTCGACGCGCCGATCACCACTGCCGCTTTGCGGCAATTCATGACCGCCGCCGAGATGGGGCACGGGCGGGAAGACGATGCCGCCGTGGCCAAAGTCTATGCTCGCAACGCAGGTTTGACCCTGCCCGGAGAGGAGTAATCTCCTATGGCCGCTTGTGCCGCTCTCGGAGTTAAACGGACAATCCGCTGATGCCGGATTGCAGAGCCAACTGAAAAGGAACAAGCCGATGGCAACCATTCTGGGCTGCATTGCCGATGACTTCACAGGTGCCACCGATCTGGCTGGGTTGCTGGCACGCAGCGGCGTGCGGGTTTCGCTCCGGATAGATGTGCCCTCGGAGCCGCCTTCCGACACCGCCGCCTTCGAGATCATCGCGCTCAAATCTCGCACTGCACCGGTGAGCAAAGCTGTAGCGAAAACCCGCGCGGCATTGAAATGGCTTCGGGCGGCCGGGGCGCAACGATTTTTCTGGAAATACTGTTCAACTTTTGACTCAACCTCTGAAGGCAACATTGGTCCGGTGGCCGAAGCATTGATGGCGGATTTGGGAACGGACCAGACGATTTATTGTCCGGCCTTTCCCGAAAACGGACGCGCCGTCTTCATGGGAAATCTTTTTGTGGGCCGGCAGCCGCTGGCAGAAAGCCCGATGAAGGATCATCCGCTGACTCCCATGCGGGACAGCAATCTGGCACGGTTGCTGCAACCGCAAGTAACACGCCCGGTAGGCTTGGTCGACCGGTTGGCGGTGGCGCGCGGTGTTAAATCTTTGCGCTCGGCATTGGCGGAACTAAAAGCGCAAGGTGTAGCGCATGTGGTGGTTGATGCTATCGCCAATGCTGACCTCAACGTGATCGCCGAAGCTTGTCGGGACATGCCCTTGATGACGGGCGGATCGGCGGTAGCCATGCCCTTGCCGTCGCTGTATCTAGCCGATGGAATTCTGTCGCGGGACGCATCGCAAGCCGCGGTTCCGCGGATAGGGGAGGGCATTGTCGTTTTGTCGGGAAGTTGCTCGGCCATGACCAACAAACAGGTTGCCGATTACACGGCGCGCGGTGCGCCTGCATTCCGGCTTGATCCGCTTGATTTGGCCGAGAACGGTCCGCAATCCGCTTTGGAGTGGCTGGCTGGCCAGGACTTGTCGCGAGCGCCCATTCTTTATGCCACGGACGAGCCTTCCGGCGTCAAGGCGGCGCAGGAAAAGCTGGGCGCGGCCCAAGCCGGTGAAACCGTGGAACAGGCTCTTGCCGTTTGCGCGGTCGCGGCGCGCGATGCAGGGGCGCGGCGGTTTGTCGTCGCGGGCGGTGAAACTTCGGGCTCGGTTGCCAAGGCTCTCGGCGTCAGCCGTCTTGATATCGGAGTCGAGATTGCGCCGGGTGTGCCTTGGACGTTTTGCCGGTCCGGCGGACACCGGATAGCCTTGACGTTAAAATCGGGCAACTTCGGCGCGGAGACTTTCTTTACCGATGCCCGGGCAAAGCTGAAAAGCGCATGAGCGAAGAAGCCAAACTGCGCGAGCAGATGTGCCTGCTCGCAAAATCAATGTTCGACCGCGGGCTGACCGGCGGCAGCACGGGCAATATCTCGGCGCGCACGTCCGAGGGGGGATTGCTTGTCAGTCCGACAGGCACCAGTTTTGGCCGACTCGATCCCGGACGGCTTAGCCGGTTCGATGCGCAGGGTAATTTGATTGACGGTGATCCGCCGACAAAGGAAATGCCGCTGCATGCGGCATTCTACGATACCAGAACGACCGCGGGGGCCGTGGTTCATCTGCATTCCTGCTATTCGGTCGCATTGTCCATGATGCCCGATGCCGACGAGGATAATTTTTTGCCTTCCCTGACTCCGTACGCGATCATGAAACTGGGCAAGGTAAAGTTGCTGCCTTTTTTCCTTCCCGGTGATCAGGCCATGGGCGAGGCGGTGCGCGGGCTGGCAGGTAAAAGGTCTGCGGTGATGCTTGCCAATCACGGTCCCGTAGTTGCCGGCAAGGATATCGAGGCCGCCTGCAACGCGATCGAAGAACTCGAATACACGGCACGGCTGGCAATGATGACCCGCGGGCAGTCTCCCCGCGCGCTGACCGATGCGCAGGTGAAGGCGTTGGTCGCGAAATTCGATGTGGAGTGGGAGGCGTGAAGTTTTCCGCCAATCTCGGGTTTCTCTGGAACGACCGTTCTTTGCCCGATGCCGTCCGAGCCGCCAAAAGGGCCGGATTCGATGCGGTCGAATGCCATTGGCCTTATGACGCGCCTGCGGAGGAGGTGAGGGCGGCGTTGTCGGAAACCGGGCTGCCTATGCTGGGCCTCAATACCCGTCGCGGGGATGTCGATGCTGGCGACAACGGCCTTTCCGCCATCCCGGGACGTGAAGCCGAAGCGCGCGCCGCTATCGATGAAGCCGTTGCTTACGCCGTGGATGTCGGAGCGTCAAACGTTCACGTCATGGCGGGTTTTGCTAACGGGCCCGAGGCCGAAAAAACCTTCGTTGCAAACCTGCAATCCGCATGTGAAAAAGCCTCAAAACACGCTGTCAGCATCCTGATAGAACCGCTCAACAAGTATGACGCGCCGGGTTACTTTCTAACGACAACGGAACAGGCAATAAATGTGATGGACGCAGTCGGCGCAGACAACGTCAAACTGATGTTCGATTGTTACCACGTCCAACTTATGGAAGGAGATTTAACCCATCGCATCAGATCTCTTCTTCCCAGAATTGGACACATCCAGTTCGCCTCGGTTCCCGACCGGGGACCTCCCGATCATGGAGAAATTAATTACGCACATGTGTTTCGCGTCATCGCCGAACTGGGTTACACCGCCCCGCTTGGTGCTGAATACAAATCGAACACTCCCACGGATGCAACGCTGGATTGGCTGCTCAAATGGAGATGAATCTGCTTGTCCGGGCGACGCTCATAAGAGTACGCATATATGGAAGGATGTTTTCATGGTGTCGTTGAAAAGAGATTCAAGGGTGCTCGCACGGGAACAGTTGTGTGATTTTCCCGTATTTTCGCTTATGCTCGCACGATGCGTTTGAAACACTGCTGTAACTTTGAAGATTACCGTGCGCTGGCTCGCCGACGCCTTCCCGCTCCGATGTTTCATTACATTGACGGCGGAGCCGACGACGAGGTCACCCGCCGCAAGAATACCGAGAGTTTCGATGACGTTGACCTCGTTCCCAATGTTTTGCGCGGCGTCGGCGATGTGGACATGTCGGTGCGGGTGATGGGGCAAAAACTCTCGGTGCCGTTTTATTGCTCGCCAACGGCGCTGCAGAGATTGTTTCATCCCGACGGCGAACATGCCGTCGGCGCGGCGGCAGATGCGATGGGCACAATGTTCGGAGTTTCGTCACTGGGAACGGTGAGCATCGAAGAACTGCGTCGCAGATACAAGACACCGCAGGCATACCAGTTCTACTTCCACAAGGATAGAGGTATAAACCGGGCGATGTTGGAGCGCGCCAAAACCGCAGGCGTCGAAGTCATGATGCTCACGGTCGATACCATCACCGGTGGCAATCGAGAGCGCGACCTTCGTGCCGGTTTCACCATTCCGTTGCGCTTGACGTTTGGAGGGATGATGTCGTTTGCGCTAAAGCCTCGCTGGGTCTTTGACTACCTCCGTCAAGAAAAATTTCGTTTGCCGCAGCTGGAAGATCACATCGATATGAGCAAAGGGGCAATCCCGGCCAGCGCTTACGCTAACACAATGTTCGATCCTGCCATGAATTGGGATGATGCCGCCGATATGGTCGCGCGATGGGATGGACAGTTTTGTTTGAAGGGTGTGATGTCGGTCGCCGATGCCAAGCACGCCGTCGATATCGGCTGTACGGGAATTATTCTCTCCAACCATGGCGGGCGGCAGTTGGACGGCTCACGCACCGCTTTTGATCAACTCGGCGAAGTGGTTGATGCTGTCGGCGACGACATTGATGTCATGATGGACGGTGGAATCAGGCGGGGCACCCACGTCCTCAAGGCCCTGGCGATGGGGGCGAAAGCCGTGGGAATCGGCCGCTACTATCTCTTCGCTCTTGCCGCCGCCGGAAGGGAAGGTGTTGAGCACGCTCTCAATACCCTCAAATCCGAAGTGGAGCGGGATATGAAACTAATGGGAGTCTCCTCTCTTTCGGAACTCTCGCGCGCAAACATCGCCGTTTGAATCCCGAAGCATTCGAATTTCATCCCTCCTTTGAAATTGTAGTCCACGCGCGCCGATTGCGCCGGACAGGCGTCCGATTGGGTGCTTCGGAGATGTTATGATTGAAAGGAAATTAGTTTTTTCATCATTTTCTCAAGAGAAATAACGCGTATGTTGTCTCTGACGGGGAACTCGTCATTACCGCCGTAGACGACGTATTTTTGAGTTGCACCGACGTCATCGCATGTCCGACTGTAGTGCTTGTTTAATTTCGGAGCGACACCGTATTTGATTTCCACCGCCCACACTTCTGCATTTGGCATTTTGATAACCAGATCAATTTCCGCTCCCGCGGATGTGCGGTAAAAATAGGTTTCAGAAAGCGGGGGCAGCACCGAATGTATGTTTTCGATGACAAACCCTTCCCAGCTTTTGCCAAGAATATAATTGGATAAAAGTGCGTTATGATTTTCGATGTTCAGCAAACGGTGCAGGATGCCGCTGTCACGTACATAATAACGTGGTAATTTTACCAGCCTCTTTTTGACATCAACATGCAACGGTTCAACGCGCCTGATCAGGAAGAGGCCAATCAGGATGTCGATGTAATGATTGATGGTTTTACGAGTGACTTCCAAATTATTTGCCACATTGGAGTAATTCACATTCTCTCCCTGCAGGTGGGCAAGCATCGTCCACAGACGTCGCAGTCTTGCGGAAGGAACATTGAATCCTGTCTGGGGAATATCCCGTTCCAAATAAGTGCGAATGATGCTTTCAATCTGCCGCATGGCAAAATTATCATTCTTTGCCAGATAACTGTTCGGAAGCCCTCCGCGCTGCCAAAGTGATTGGGTGTTTTCTGCGCCTGTTTCCAAGGCGTTCAGGCCGCCCATCTCCACATAACCGATGCGCCCCGCAAGACTCTCCGAGGATTGGCGAAGCAAATCCATGGATGCGGAGCCGAGCAGCAGAAATTGCCCGCCTTCCTTGCCGGCGGCGCGATTCTTATCGATCACGCCCCGCAAAACCATGAACAAATCGGGGGCCCGCTGAATTTCGTCGAGAATGACCAGTTTATCACCGGTCTCTTCCAGGAACTTTACGGGGTCGGCCAGCCTTGCCAAATCCCTCGGCGATTCAAGGTCAAGATAGACGGAGGGTTCTTGCTTCGCTATCATCCGGGCGAGCGTTGTCTTGCCTACTTGGCGTGCGCCAAGCAACGCTACAGCGGGAGCAATCTCCATTTCTTCTTTGAGGCGTTTTGTTATCAGTCGTTTTAACATACCTTGCAATTTGGGACTAAAACTCCCAAATTGCAAGGTGTAATTTCTTCC
>JAPOUT010000116.1 GCA_026708545.1 Hyphomicrobiales bacterium | reverse complement strand
ACCTTCGCGATAACGCTCGGCGACGACGCGAGCGAGGCGGCGGATGAAGACGTCACCCTCACGCTTTCGCTTCAAGAGAATTTCCCGCACGAGTGGGGCACGGGAATCGAAACGAGCACGATTACCATTCCAGAGCAAACCCTCACGATTGACGACAGGGACGACGGGGTCATCGGGTTCGTCAATCCCCGACCCGAGTTCCGCGAGCCTTACCCTGGAGAACCCACTTACAGAAATGGATCCGATGATGCCATTGATCACTATTTTGAATTAAGTATCAGTGAGATTCCGCGCCAAGGGTTTAGTCTAATGTTCCTCCACTGGCTGCCAACTCCGAATCTTGGACCGCGCGCTCTCTCCTATGAGGTTAATGTTCGTCGGCATTGGTGGATTACGCCCGAGGACGCCGCGGACGGCAGTATTCTTGTTCCGTTCGGTGTTGAGCGTGACAACGAAGTAGAGGATACGGAATATTGGGGGTTGCGGATAAACGGCTCTTCTTTGCCTACGGGCTGGCGTGTCGGACGCCATATGCACATGGATTACGCCCTGCTTGATTCCTCCGGCGGACAGATGGGTTTTGCGCCCAACGACACGCGGATTGGCGAAACGGTTTTCAATCCCTCCGTCGTTTACGAAGCTTCGTTTGTACAAGTGCGCATACAGGCGGATAGTGCGAGCTACGACTCGCCGTTATGGGTGGCGCTTGCGGGAGGTGATTTTGACGGAAGGCATCCCGACTTTGCTAACTGGGATGACAGAATCGTAACCGTTTCCGGAAACACCAACAATGCCACCTTTCATATCGGCGTCTTCGCGGATGGCGAAAGGGAGGAAGACGAGGTTTACTCGCTGGTGTTGTCGCCGCATCACTCGTTCCGGGGTCAAAACGGTCGGCGGGTTGATCCTGCGCGGAACGTTTATACCTTCACCATCGCCGCAAACGGCGGCATCGTGGGTTTTCATCCGGACAACGCCACGACCCTGAGGGAGGGGGAGGGGTTGCGGCAAATGTCCCTGTATCTGGAAGGCGGCGAGCCGTCCCGGGGAGTGGACTTCACGCTGACCTCGAGCAACCCCGGCATCGTCGGCTTTCCCGACCCCGATGCGCCGGACCCTGATCCCGCCAACCTCGGCGCCGGGCCTGACCCCGTTGCAGCCCTCGCCTCCATGAGTCTCACGATTCCGGAAGACTATACTTCCGTGGAGTATCCGTTCCCGATCGTCGTCGGAAACGACGACAACGGAACCTACGACACCGTCACCCTGACATTGAGCAAGGGCACGGACGCGAACAGCAAGAAGTATTTCCCGAGCGACTGGGAACTTGAGGGCGATGTCGAAGAACTCGATCTGGAATTGTTGGTTCTTGATGATTCCTCGACCCCGCCGGAGGGAACGGTTGAATTCTTCCTGCCTGGCGGCGAGACCGAGCGGGATGCAACGGAGCCCGACCAGTACCTTGACGTCGGCGTCCGGGTTTCGACGCCGACCATCGTTCCTTTCAACCTTCCCATCGAAACTTCCGGAACCGCCACCTTCGGACTGGGCGCAACCGACGATGCCACCCGCGACGGCCACTCTCCCCAGGACGAGAGTCTCCCGCTCGACCCGTCCAACGACGACACGATTTTCCTGCCTATTAATTCGACCAACAGCGTTGACGGCATCGTCACTTTCAGCATCCAAGTCAACGACGACGACCTTCTCGAGGGCACGGAAACCCTTGTCTTGACCATTCCCGAAGACGCGCCCCTTCCCGACGGCTTCACGCTTGGCGGGGACACGCAAATTATCATTAACATCCTCGGAAACGACAACGCCATCGAATTCGCTTCCGGCGAGTCAAGCGTAACCGAGGGCGGGGTGCCCGTGACCGTTGCCATCAACATCGACAGGCAGCTCTGGTTCGGCACGGAGGCGAGCGTTGTCATGAGGGCGCGTTTCAACGACGGTGCATCCGCCAACGACTACACCGTCTCGGGCGCTGCCGGCGGTTCGTTTGATGCGGACACCGGCACCTTCACCATCCCCGCCGGGGTTGACACCGTCACCTTCAACGTCACCGCCAACGACGACACCGCCGCCGACCCGGGCGAGAGCATCACCTTCACGCTTGATGCGAACGCCTCTACCTTCCCCAGGAATTGGGGAGGCATCGGTACGCAAGCCTCGCACACCGTTATCATCAGGGACGACGAAGCAACCAGCATCGGGTTCACCGGCGTCGTCGTTGATCCGGCAGAAGAGGGCGGCACGGCGTCGCTGCGGGTGAATTTGTCCGCGGATGTCAACGCCGATCCCGCCGAATTCGCATGGACGGCTTCGCCCGCCGAATATGTGGTGAATCCGATCGGAACGGCGACCCTCACCACCAGGAACCACACCCTCGAGATTATGACCAGGGACAACGATGTTGCCGAGTATGCCAAGGAGGTCACCGTCACGCTCACCGATGCCGATACTTCGGACATTTGGAACATCGATAGGGGGAACGACACCCGCACGTTCACCATCCCGGCGAGCGACAACACCGTCACCTTCACCGCGCCCTCGCCGGGCACCATCTCCGAGAACGGCGGCAGTGCGACTATCACCGCAACCATCAAGCGTCCGGCGCCCGCGGGCGAGGCCCCGGTCGTTGCCGTCACGCCGGGCGGAGCGAACAGCGGCGACTACAACCTCTCGGTTGCGGACGGCAACGGATCGCTTTCCGGCAACACATGGACGCTGCCGACGGAGGCGGAGAGCGCCACACTCACCGTCACCGCCGTTGACAATTCCGTTGATGACGCCAGCAGCAAAACTCTCACCCTCGGTTTTGCGGACGCCCCGTCGATGCCGACGGGATGGAGCGTTTCGGGAACCGCGTCCCGCTCCGTTGCCATTGCCGACGACGACGATGCCGCCTCGACGGGAACGGTGCAATTCGCGCACGCGAGTTCAAGCGCAACGGAAGGCGCGGACGATACAACATTCCACGTTCCCGTTCTTGTTAGTGGAACGCCGGCAACCGCTTTTGACCTCGCCGTCCGTGTCGTCGATGGCGGAGACGATGCCGCGACGCAAGGCGAGGGCGAAGATTACACCGTTCCCGCAACGCTCAGCATCTCTCGCTCGGGAAGCACGGACCTCGAAGTTGCCGTCCTCGCCGACAACATTGCCGAACGCGCCGAGACCGTCGTCCTGGAGATTCCCTCCGACCCCAATGACAGCGGAATACCCGCAGGCTTCAGCCTCGGTGCAACCGCGCGGCACACCGTCACCATCGACGCCAACGACAACACCGTCGGATTTGCGGCAGCAGACCCCCTCGTCATCACGGACCTCGGCGCAAGAAGGCATTTGACGGTCAACATCAACAACAGACTGGCCGTTGCGGGGCACACCGTCCGGGTGGAGATCGGCACAGGCGAAGACGGGGACGAGCCGCCCGCCAACGAATACAGCATCACGCAAAGCGGGAGCAGCACGCATACCGACGTTCTGACCCTGCCGGCCGATAACGCCGTTGCAACCATCGGGATTGCGGTTCAAGGCGATGCGGCCGACATCGGCCCCGAGACCGTCACCCTCACCCTTGTGGAAGAGGACCTCCCGGACGGCTGGGGCATTGACGCCGACAACAGCACCCAGACGGTTTCCGTCAACGACACGTCCCAAGGGCACACCCTCGGATTTGCAACTTCGGCTTCAACAGTGAAGGAGCAGGCGGGGAGCATTCACATAGAAATCAGGGCGAGTGCCCCCGCGCCGAGCGGCGGGCTTCCCTTGACGGTTGCGCTTGCCAAGGAGGCCGGGTCAGAGGTGGCTTTCGCGGACAACCCGGCGTCTGCCACCCGCAACTTCACGATTGCGGAAGGCGAGTCGTGGGTGACTTTCCCGGTAACCCTTGGCGACGACGCCGACGAGGCGATGGACGAGGAAGTCACCTTCACGCTTACGCTCGGCGAACGCTTCCCGTATTACTGGGGCAACGACAACCCCTTCATCAATCGTAATTTCAAGGACAAGATCATCCTGGGCGCCCGGGACAAGCACACCCTCACGATTGACGACAGGGACGACGGGGTCATCGGGTTCGTCGACCCCCTGCCGAAGTTCCGCGAGCCGTATCCGGGAGAAGCCACGGTGAAGCATTACGACGACGATGCCATCTACCACCCCTTTGAGATGCGCATCAGCGAGATTCCGCGCGAACCGTTTGAACTGAGATTCGAAGGGGTTATTTCAAAATACCGACCGGTTGTGCTCATCTACGAAATTGATCAACCTGAAAGTCACCGGGTCACGCCCGAGGATGCCGAAGACGGCAGGTTCACCGTTTTGTTCGGTGTGGAACGCAACGAACCGGGAGAGCCGACGGAGCATTGGAGGCTGAATATAGTCGAGAGCAGTCTGCCCCGGGGGTGGAGCATCGGGGAGCATCCGCATATGGATTACGCCATACTTGATTCCTCCGGCGGCCAGGTTTGGTTTGCGCCCAACGACACGCGGGTCGGCTCCGTCACCTACAATCCGTCCGTTATTACCGAAAACGAAACGGACCACACCGTAAGGGTGCGGGTAACAACGGATGTTGCAAGCGTGGACACGCCGATCACCGTGGAACTTGAAGGCCATGCGTCCGGCTCCGCCGTCCGTCATCCCGACATCCATCCGACGGTCACCCAGCTTACCATTCCCGGCAGCGGACGGGTCAGGTCTTCGCCCGGCGGTCCGGTGAGGGATGTAGAGTTCGATATCACCGTTCGTGCCGATAATCGAAGAGAAGAGGATGAAACTTACACGCTGGTTCTGAAAGAGGGCCCGGGCTTCCCGCGCGACCATTTCGGCAGGCGCATTGACCCGACGAGGAACAGATACACGTTCACCATTCCCGCCAATGACGACTTCACCGTTCCCCAGGGCAACACCGTCGGCTTTGCCGGAAGCGTTCCCGCGGAAATCGAAGCGGCCGAAGGAGAGGCTTTCCCCATCCCCGTCAATGTCTCCGCCGCACCGCCCGGGAATGCCACGGTTACCGTCTCCGTCTCGGGCACTGCCGAGGCCGGCGATTACGCCATTCAGGGAGCGGGATACGATCCCGCTACGGGTGACCCCCATACGGGAATCCTCACACTCTCCCAGTTGAGTCGCACGTCCGAAGGCCGACTCACCTTCACCGCAAACTCGGACGGGAACGAGGACGTTGAAGACGAAACCATTCGCATCGAACTCACGGGGACGTTGCCGTCGGGGTTCGTTTTTTGGGACCATGTCCGCACCATCAGGATAGGAGAATCCCGAACCGTTCAATTCGCAAGCGGAGGGACGCCGAGAATATACGAAGGGGAGAGCGCCTCCATTGGTCTCCGGCTTTCGCAGGCGCTCGTATCGGATGTCACGATTCCGCTTTTGGTGCAATCGGGCAGCCTGGATGCTTTTGATATAAGGGCAACCGCTCCCAACGGCGCGAGTGTCAGCATTAGCAACCGGAGGGTCGATGTCAGTTTCGATCAGAGCGGGGACAATGATTCCGTCACTCTCACCATGACCGCGATCGAGGACATTGATTTCGGCGACGAGAGCATCACCGTAGTCATCGATAGCGCCAATCTGCCTCCGCACTATTCGTCGGGCGTGACCAACAGCTGGACGGTGAACATCATCGATAACGACAAAACGGTCGAGTTTCGCAGGCATCAAATTCGTGTTCAAGAGCCTCGGCCAGGCGAAGCTCTGGGAAATCATTTTGGAGGTATCTTTAAAAATAAGCCCCCGGGCTTTATCTCATCAAATGGGTGTCCCAGGTATCCAAACGAATGTGTTGTCCGCTGGTTTGACTTAAAAGTTGACGGAATTCCGACAGAACCGTTTAATGTGAAATTCGTGCCGTATGGCAGTGGAGAGTATTCTCATCTTCATTGGTTTGAACAGAGTGAATGGGGTTATGTGGAAACTTGGCAAATCACCCCCGAAAATGTCATAAGGCGGCCGGGCACTAGTAGAGGCTACGTTCGGGTTCCTATCCTCATTAGGCACGATGATGACCCTGAAAGATCCGAGTGGTGGGGTATGAAATTGGTATTGGAGGCTTTACCGAGAGGATGGAAGCATGGCAATAGAACGGATGTATACGTCGTTATTGAGTGCAACGACGGTCACAGTTGTCACGAATGAACCGGAAATAGGTGGGCAAAACACCTCCTCCGCTACCATTCGTGGTGAAGACGGCCGTTTGCAAGTCGGCTGTCGTGTTTTCCGGTGTTTACATTGATAATGCGGCTCTTTGTCGGGCTCTGTGTTCATTTGCGTTCTTTATTTCTGGGCTCCGCTCGCCGCTTTTTTATGTTATTGTTCAGGCACAAAAAGTACACAGGTTGGCATGATATTCCTCGGACGATATTTTTTAGCGCTTGCACTCGTGCTTGTAAGCATGCCTGCAGGAGCGGCACCAAGTATCCTGCTCGAGTGCGATGCATTTGGCGGGAGTCATACCACACGCATGAGTTTTATTTTCTATCCGGAGACATGCCGGCTTGTCTGGCGTGAAATCGAGCGAGACCTTGAAGTTTCTTTATGCGAGCATCCGCGCATCATCGCCGAGAAACCTTTCACAGACGGGCGCGAATCACGTGTGCATTTCGATTTGGAGAACGGATGGTTCATGGATCAATATGGCACTGTGGAAGAACAGGGAGTCTGCGAAATCACCGCTATGCAACAGGAATCTCTATGAGTGTGCAAGCAAGAGAGGCCGCCTTATTCGAGAGGTTTGCCGAGTTAGGTATTAAGGTCGAGACGCACAATCACCCGCCGCTCCACACCGTCGAAGAAAGCCGGGCGCTTCGAGGAAGTATCCCGGGAGGACATTGCAAAAATCTCTTCCTTAAAGACCGGAAGCAACAACTCTGGCTAATTGTTACGCTCGAAGAACGCAAGGTTGATCTCAAACATTTACATAAACGACTTGAATGCGCGCGCTTGAGTTTTGGCAATGCCGAACTGCTCTTTGATATCCTCAAAGTTCGGCCCGGAGCGGTGACGCCATTTGGACTTATCCACGACGTCGAGCAAAAAATTCGGGTTGTGCTCGATGCGGCGATGTTGGAAGAATCGGTTCTCAACTACCACCCCCTGCGGAACGATTCGACCTGTAGCATCTCGCGGGAAGACCTGCTCAAATTCATAGCCTCGTGCGGACACGAGCCTCTCATCCTAGACTTGAACGCCGGGATTTGATAGACTCAGGCCGTAAGCAAGTTGGGAGGAATCAGTGCGACAGTATCTCGAATTAATGCGTCATGTGTTGGATTATGGTGTCGATTCTCAGGATCGAACCGGCACCGGAACACGTGCCGTTTTCGGTTACCAGATGCGTTTCAAATTCGACGACGGCTTTCCCTTGCTCACCACGAAACAATTGCACGTGAAGTCGATTGTCCACGAACTGCTCTGGTTTCTGCGAGGTGAGAGCAACGTCAAATATCTTCAAGAAAACGGTGTTTCCATTTGGGACGAGTGGGCGGATGAAAAAGGCGAACTCGGTCCGGTCTATGGAGTCCAGTGGCGTAGTTGGGTTGGCACTGACGGCAAGAGCATTGATCAAATTGCCAATCTCATCCAGGAAATCCGTCACAACCCCACTTCCAGACGGCTTCTTGTTAATGCTTGGAATGTTGCAGAAGTTGACAAAATGGCACTCCCTCCATGTCATTGTCTGTTTCAGTTTCATGTAGCCGACGGCCGCTTATCGTGCCAGCTTTATCAGCGTTCGGCGGATATCTTCCTTGGGGTGCCCTTCAACATCGCTTCATACAGTTTGCTTACCATGATGATTGCGCAAGTCACAGGCTTGCGCCCAGGTGAATTCATCCATGTGCTCGGCGATGCGCATCTCTATAAGAACCACTTTGAGCAGGCACGCAAACAATTGCGCCGAAAGCCTAAACCCTTGCCGACGATGCATTTGAATCCAACCGTCCGCGATATCTTCGCTTTCGAGTATAAGGATTTCAGTGTTGAGTATCCGGGTTTGCGCGAGTGTCCTCTTGCGCAACCGAAATTGCTCGCTACCAAGACGGTGGAGAAAACCACCAAGGTCAATCCGTCTCCCAATCCTTTGCCTGCGCCGATTTCGGTATGAGTGCGCCGGAAGGCGGTATGAAAAAAGCGCGAATCATTTTAATAGCGGCGATGTCGCGCACGCGCGTGATTGGCGCGGACGGGGGGTTGCCGTGGAAGCTTCCCGGCGACTTGGCACATTTTCGCCGAAGAACTTTGGGCAAGCCGTTAATCTTGGGACGTAAAACTTTCGAAAGTTTAGGCGGGCCGCTTCCGGGACGCGAGATGATTGTATTGTCGCGCAGGGGCGTGGGTAAGAGTGACGGAGTTTGGTCAGCAGGGTCGAAGGCGACAGCATTGGAATTAGCGTATGAGCGCGCAGAGGTTTTTGGAACGGGGGAGATTTGTGTGATTGGCGGAGGCGAGGTGTTCGGGGAGTTTTTGGCAGATGCGGATGGGTTGGTCTTGACTTGGGTTGAGGGGGAGTTCGAGGGGGATGTTTTTTTTCCGGAGTTTTATGGAAGAGATTGGTTTGAGGTCTCGCATACGCGTCCAGCTTTGCGTAGGGGGGATGAGGTTGGATATGAGATTGTGGAGTTGCGGCGGGGTGTGGAGGAACTGTAACCGCCCAAGGCTGGAGGCACAAAATACCCTCCAAGTAGGGAGGGTTTCTAAATTTGACAAACTTAACTAAAACTGTTCAAAACGACTGAACCTTGCTGTTTTAGTCGGGTGGTATTTGATAAAATTTAGCGTGTATCGCCGATTTTAAGGGTTTTTGTGATTCAAAAATGCAGCCCAAAATATTTTGGTGATAACTCTGGGCAAGTGGTGGCTGGTATAGAAATTTTTAAAAAATATAATGTTTGCGGCAGGTTAGGAGATATGATATTTTCCAAAATACCCGTTTAGAGAGTAAAGTTATCTTTAAGCTCGCCTCATTATACGGGAAGCCCGTAACGAAGAAGAGTATTAGACATGAGAGAGAAGTTTTTTAAACATCCAATTCTGAACTCGCCTTACGAATATCCTCGAAGACATTGGGAACTCAAGGATCAACAACCAACCCATAACATTATAGAAAAACGCCGCCCTTCTGATCTTCTCACACCCGTGCCAAAACCAAGAAAACGTCGTAAGGGACAAGACAATCAAAAGTCAATGGTGCTCGTCGATAAGATAGGAGTCTCATCGGAGGAGCAAGAATACAATCCAACTCATCTCATAAACGAACTTCGAAATCACGTAGAAAAATGGCGTAATGAAAAAAATCCAGAGCAATGGCACGTTACACCTGATACTGCACGTCTTCTCAAGCACTGGCGTAATCACAAATTTGAAAAAGATCGACCATTCTTCTGCCAGATCGAAGCAGTCGAAACGGTAATTTGGCTCACCGAGGTTGCGCCCAAGCGTGATGCATGGAAGAAACGTTTCTGGCCTTATATCGAAAATGGCAATAGCTATGCCAATCCTGAGTTACTACGTCTGGCGTTAAAACTTGCAACCGGGGCAGGTAAAACTGTCGTGATGGCAATGCTAATTGCTTGGCAGACAGTCAATGCCATCCGTCATCCGAATAGTAAACATTTCTCTCGAGGCTTCTTAATCGTCACGCCGGGAATTACAATCAGAGATCGCTTGCGTGTCCTCCTTCCTAGTGACCCGGAAAATTATTACAAGCATCGAGAACTTATACCATCCGATATGTGGAATGAAGTCAAGCACGCCGAGATAATTATCACCAACTATCACGCTTTCCAACGACGCGAACGACTTACTGTTTCCACGGGAACACGAGCTGTACTGAAAGGCCGAAACGAGGAAGTGTTGCAGATAAAAGAAACCGATGGACAAATACTACAACGCGTGATGCCTCAGTTAATGGGAATGAAAAAGATTATCGTGTTAAACGATGAGGCACATCATTGTTATCGAGAAAAAGTGCAAGATATTGCCGAAGGGGAAAGGGTGTCAGATTTTAAAGGTGAGGAGAAAGAAGAAGCAAAGGCCAACAATAAAGCAGCGCGAGTGTGGATTTCCGGACTCGAGATGGTCAAAAGAAAGATGGGAATTTCATTTATTTACGATCTTTCCGCTACACCTTTCTTTCTGAGAGGTTCAGGTTATCACGAGGGTACTTTGTTTCCATGGACGGTAAGCGACTTCTCTCTTATGGATGCGATCGAGTGCGGAATTGTGAAATTGCCAAGAGTACCGGTCGCAGACAATAATCAGAGAAGCGACATACCAAAGTTCCGCAATCTTTGGGAACATGTTGGTAAAAAGCTTTCTAAGAGAGGACGAACCGCTTCTGATAAATCTCTTGGATCGAACCTGCCAGTAGAATTAGAGGGCGCAATTGATGCGCTCTATGACAACTATCAAAAAGTTTTTAAAGTTTGGGAACAAGAGAATATCAATGTTCCGCCGGTCTTCATTGTGGTTTGTAACAACACATCAACTTCGGATCGGGTCCGAAAGTATATTGCAGGTTTTTGGAGGGAGAATGAGGATGGTTCTAAAAAGCTGGAAGATGCGGGGCTAGAATTGTTTCGCAATTATGATGCGGAAGGTAATAAGTTAGCACGTCCGAGAACAATTCTGATTGATTCATCACAGTTAGAGTCCGGTGAAGCATTGGACGAAAGTTTCCGCCAAGCGGCAAGTAATGAGATCGATCGCTTCCGCGCCGAGATACTTGAGCGCACAGGTAATAAGCGTGCCGCAGATAATATCGACGATGCCGTACTGCTACGAGAGGTGACGAACACGGTCGGTAAGGAAGGAAAACTCGGCGAGCAGGTTCGCTGCGTCGTTTCGGTTTCTATGCTGACCGAGGGGTGGGATACCAATACAGTTACCCACATTCTCGGTGTGCGAGCTTTTGGTACGCAGTTGCTTTGTGAGCAAGTGGTCGGCCGCGCCCTGCGACGCTTATCGTATGAGGCTAATGAGGAAGGTCTGTTCGATCCCGAATATGCCGATGTGTTTGGCATTCCGTTTGATTTTGTCACCGAGCAAATAACAATAAATGGCCCAAAGCCGCCAAAGGTACCGGTGCGAGTGCATGCAGTTAGTCCGGAACGAGATGCTCTTGAAATAGTTTTTCCTCGAGTGCAGGGCTATTACAAAGAATTTTCGGAAGATTATTTAGAGGTAAAGTTCGAAAAAGATCATGATTTAAACTTAACGCCGGAGTTAACTGGGCCTACGAAAACTGAAAATGAAGCTATTTTTGGTAAAGGGGTCATTCTAAGCCCTGATCATCTGGGAGAAGTGCGTTCGGGGTTTATTCTATATCGTCTTACTAAGCATTTGCTCGATAAAAAATTTCTCGACACCAATGGTGAACCGAAAATGTATCTGTTTGGGCAACTCAGGAGAATCACTCGTCTGTGGCTCAATAACCATTTAAAGGTATCTAGCAGCAACTATCCAGCGCAGGTACTTTACTCGGGTATTAGAGATATGGCGGTGGAGCGTATTGCAAATGCTATCCGAGAGCATCCTGGAGAGGAGTCATTGGTGAAAGCGCTTACAGACCTTTATAACCATACAGGAACGACAAAAGATGTCAATTTTGCAACCGTCAAGAAATCCCTATGGCGAGCCGATCCGAGCAAATGCCATATTAATTGGGTGGTTCTAGATAGCGATTGGGAAGCGGAGTTTTGTAGGGTGGTGGAAAAACATCCAAGTGTTTTGAGTTACGTCAAAAATCAAAATCTTAATTTCACGATTCCTTATCAATTTGGTTCGGATGCGAGGCTTTATTATCCCGATTTTATTGTGCGGGTAGATGTAGGCACAGGAGAGCCGCTTAACCTCGTCGTGGAAATCAAGGGATATCGTTGCGAAGATGCTAAAGACAAAGCCTTAACTGCGAAAAATTATTGGATTCCCGGTGTTAATCGCTTGGAGAAATATGGTCACTGGGATTTTCTCGAGCTCAAAGAGGTCTATGAAATAGAATCTCAATTCTACGAATTCATCAATAGCATAAAGACAAAGGAGGCTGCGTAATGGCAAAGAAGAGGTATACCCAAGTCGAGGCGCTCAAGCACAAAAAAGCGAAGCGTAAAAATATTCCTACCGCCGAACTCGAAAACGTCATGGAGGAGGATATCAGGACACCCATCCAAGTCGCTTATGAGCGTCGTAACACGGATTTGGATCCGCAACTTGTCTGGCATAAGAAAGAGCAACAAGACGAGACGCCCTTAAAGGTATCTGTGCCGCCACTTTATATTCAAGAGAAAGTGCAACCCAAAGCCATCATCGAAGATTTGCGTCGTGACACAAAAGCACGAATGGAGAAAGTCGAACCGGAAACGATAGACATGTTCAACGATTTTAATGGGTTGCCAGACATTGAGGCCGTCACTGAATTTTACAAGCATAACCAAAATTGGTCGAATCGAATGATTTGTGGTGACTCAATGTACGTGATGGCAAGTTTGTCCGAGCGCGAAAAATTACGTGGGGAGGTACAGTGCATTTATATCGATCCTCCATACGGAATCAAGTTCAATTCCAACTTTCAATGGTCGACAAAAAATACTAATGTCAAAGACGGCGTAAAGGAGCATTATCCTCGTGAGCCGGAGCAGGTGAAAGCATTCCGCGATACGTGGTCTAACGAAATCCATACTTATTTGAGCTATTTGCGCGACCGACTCATCGTGGCAAAGTATTTGCTAAGCGAGAGTGGAAGTATTTTTATACAAATCGGTGATGAGAATGTTCATCGCGTGCGGATGCTAATGGAGGAAGTATTTGGAAAGGACAATTTTTGCGGTCAAATAACCATTCAGAAGACATCAAGCGCAGGAAATACGCAAGTTTTATCTATGGTGACGGATTATGTTATCTGGTTTGCCAAAGACAAAGGGTCGGTGAAATACAGACAATTGTATCATGAAAAATTGCTCGGCGAGGGAGGTTCGGGTCAATATGTAAATTACCGTAATCGAGAGGACATGTCGGATTGTCGTCTTTCCGAAACTGATGAAATGCCATCTAGTGATGATGTTTTTGCTGCCGATAATTTGACAAGTGCTACTGGTAATAAGACTACCATATTTGTTCAGAGTGTAGAAGGAAAAAGCTTTCAGCCAAAAAAAGGTGGGTGGAAAACAAATGCTACCGGGATGGAAAAACTTTTAAAGGCATCCAGGTTAAAAGTAGTTGGTAATGGATTGATGTATCGACGTTATTTTAATGATTTTGCAGCATATCCGTATAATAATGTTTGGACGGATACAAGCAGTAGCTTCCAGAGAAGAGATTATGTTGTTCAAACCATTCCAAAGATTGTGCAACGTTGTCTCCTGATGACCACCGACCCTGGTGATCTTGTCCTTGACCCGACATGCGGATCAGGAACCACCGCGTATGTCGCTGAACAATGGGGACGGAGATGGATTACCATCGATACCTCAAGAGTAGCCCTCGCCCTCGCTCGATCACGACTCATGGGTGCACGGTACCAGTATTACATCCTTGAAGACACGCCGGAAGGGCGGGAAAAAGAAGCTGAAATCTCTCAAACTCCTAAAAAGACGTCTCCAACCAATGCAGATATAAGACATGGGTTTGTTTGTGAGCGAGTTCCACACATTACTCTCAAATCTATTGCAAATAACTCCGAGATCGACGCTATCTGGGATCGAGTGCAGCCAATTGTCGACAAAGCGCTCAACGATTTAAACAGTGCCCTCAAAAATTCCGCACAAACTTTCCAGATTGCAAACGGCGCACGGGCTGGAAAAGTCATTGACTTCAACAAAAACGAAACTGAAAAGCTTCCTTCTGGTGAAATTGTCCCGCATAACAAATTTCTCGAATGGGAGGTTCCTCGAACAGCGCCACAAGAGTGGAGTAAAGCCGCAAAATCTGCTCTCGAACAATTTTGGAAAGCTCGAATCCGGCGGCAAGACGATATCGACAAATCTATCGCTGCAAAAGCAGATTTCGAATATCTTTTCGATAAACCTTTTACAGACATCTCTAAAACACGAGTTGCAGGCCCCTTCACAGTCGAGAGCCTTTCTCCGCACAGAACTCCTGCCGTTGATCAAAATGATGAACACATCGACGAAATGAGAATTGCGTCCAAGGATCTAGACATAATCAAAACTAGGGAACCTGCTGCTACTGAATTCATCAGCATGATACTTGAGAATCTTAAGAATGTTGGTGTTCAACAAGCTAACAAAGAAGACCGTATCAATTTTTTAAGCGTAACTGCAGGCAGTGGGGGGGGGGGGGGGGGGTAGATTCCATTTGTGCTAAAGCAACATTTCTCGAAGGTGAAAAAGAAAAAACTGCTGCCATCTTTGTTGGTCCCGAATTTGGCACTGTCGCTCGACATGATCTTGTCACCGCTGCACGAGAAGCTGCAGATATAAACTGCGATATCTTGGTAGCATGTGCTTTCAACTACGATGCTCTCTCTTCTGAGTTCAGCAAAATCGGACGCATTCCCATTTTGCGCGCTCGCATGAACCCGGATCTTCACATGAGTAAAGAACTTAAGGGAACTGGCAATCTTTTCGTCATCTTTGGTGAACCTGACATCGAGGTCGAATATCTCGACGCGGAAATATCCGACAAACAACTCATCCGAGTCAAAGTGCTTGGGGTTGATGTCTTCAAGCCACAAACCGGTGCTGTTATCTCTGATGACATCGACAGTATTGCGCTCTGGATGATCGATACCGACTATAATCATGAAAGCTTCTTCGTAAGACACGCATACTTCCTCGGCGCGAACGATCCATACAAGTCTCTCAAAACAACTCTCAGGGCCGAAATAGACAAACAAGCATGGGACAGCTTAAACAGCGCAGTCTCGCGCCCATTTCCCAAACCGGATTCCGGATGTATCGCCGTCAAGGTTATCAACCATCTAGGCGATGAGGTCATGAAAGTCTTTGATGTCTAGCGAAGGTGCACGCCCACAAACGTGAGCAAAAAGAGGGATAACCTCGAATCACCAAATATGGCTACTTTCGCAAGTTCTCCATGACATAGGCGCGCCCGCGAACGCTTAGGGAACATTTTTTATGATAGCTGCAGAAATCAATTAATCCTGGGTCATATAACCTGTCCACATAATATTGCGCTTCCTCATATTGTAAGTTCAATTGTTTCGCGATCTGCGCAACTTTCAGTTCTCCGTTTTCCATATCAAACAGCGTAGTAAGAATATGTTTCATTTCAGGTTTCATTTCATCCGTGTCATCCGTAGTCATTACTCTACCTCCGTTACCGAAAAATTTAGGGAAAGTGGATAGCAGTTGCAATGTACAAGGAAGAAAACGCCCAAGTCTCTAGGCGAAGCCCACCCTGGTCCACTCACCTTTCCGCATTCTAAACAAATTTCAGACGGCTTGTCAAGTAAAATGTAGGGCAGGGCTCTATTCTGCACACAAATACTTCAAGCCTCTAGATGATCTCTCACATTCGGAACGGTGATTCGGGTTTTGTTTTCAAAAACTCGCAGAAAAATGCATTAGCGATGTTTGGAGGAAAGATGGCAGAGGATTTCCGGCGACACTCTAGGTAATTTTATGAAGTCTGGATTTAATTTTTCAAAAAAAGAGCTATCAATCAGTTGCAACTGTCTCCAACTACAAGCGTGTTGGATTCTCTGCACCCGCATAAACTTCCCCAGCATCAAACAGCTTTTTTTCCTCCTCAAAACGCAATCGCAGTGGTTCGTTCTCTCCAACCTTCACCGATCGGTAAAAACATGAACGATAGCCGACGTGGCAGCTCCCCCCGATTCCCCCGACCTCGACCCGCAACCACAACGCATCCTGGTCATCATCAATCCGAATCTCCACGATTCGATGGACCATTCCGCTCGTGCCCCCTTTGTGCCACAAGCACTTCCGAGAGCGAGACCAATAGTGTGCCTCGCCGCTGCGGAGAGTCTTCTCCAACGCTTCTGCATTCATATAGCCATGCATGAGAATCTCGCCGCTGCCGGCGTCACTCACAACAACCGGTAGCAATCCATCGGAATCAAAACGCGGCGCAAATACATCTCCCTCCTCAACCGCCTCAACGCTTTCGCGTTCGCCAAACAGCCCGGACATCAACCTCGAACCATCCGAACAAAACGGTCCTGCAAACCGGCATCTTCTAAAAATACCCCGGTAAATTTACTCGTGACCGTTACAACGTCGGGCTTGCGGACACCCCGTAAAGACATGCACTGATGTTCTGCCTCAATCATCACACCTACACCCTCGGGCTGGAGCGCGTCATCAATGATGTCGGCGATTTGTGCGGTCATGGTTTCTTGTGTTTGCAAACGTCGTGCAAAAACCTCAACCACGCGCGCAATTTTTGACAGGCCGACTGCGCGACGACGAGGCTTATACGCAACATGTGCACGTCCGACTATCGGAACCATGTGATGCTCGCAGTGTGACTCCAATGCGATGTCACGCAATACAACAATATCGTCGTAGTTTCCGATTTCCTCGAAGGTGCGTTGAAGAATCTCCCGGGGATTTTCGCCATAACCGGAGAAGAACTCCTCATAGGCTCGAACCACTCGGGGCGGCGTGTCGGCGAGACCCTCGCGGGAGGGGTCATCTCCGGCCCAGCGAATCAATACTCGAACCGCCTCCTCGGCTTCCTTGCGAGAGGGCCGTTGAAAAGGATGCTCTTCCGGCTCAATGCGGTATACTTTATCTGCGATTGCGTCCAAGATAGACTACTCCGTTGCTGATGATTTACCCCTTGCCAACCATTCTACCGCCCAAATGCCTTATTTCCAAGAGGAATCCCTGTGCCAATAGTTTTATATGACACTCTGACACGGCGCAAGCGGGAGTTTCAGCCCGCTGATGAGGAGTGCGTGAAGGTGTACGTGTGCGGGCCGACCGTCTACGCCCCCCCGCATATCGGAAATGCTCGCCCCGCCGCGGTCTTCGATGTGCTGGTGCGACTATTACGGCGGAATTATCCGAAAGTGAAATACGTGCGCAACATCACCGATGTGGACGACAAGATCCTTGCCGCCTCTCTTGAGAGCGGTGAGAGTCCCGAGGCAATCTCGCAAAAATATACGGATGTTTACCACGAGGATATGAAAGCACTGGGAGTCTTGCGTCCCGACATTGAGCCCAAAGTCACCGAAAGTATCGATGCCATCATCGATATGATAAAGCATCTGCTCAATAAGGGGCACGCCTACGAAGTCGAGGGGCATGTGTTGTTCGATGTGACTTCTTATAAATCTTATGGTGAACTTTCCAATCGCGACCGTGAGGGGATGATTGCCGGTGCAAGGGTCGAGACAGCACCTTACAAGCGCGATCCCGCCGACTTTGTTTTGTGGAAGCCTTCAACGGGCGAACAGGCTGGATGGGAGAGTGCGTGGGGACGGGGACGACCGGGATGGCACATTGAATGTTCCGCAATGATTGGAAAACATCTCGGCGAGACTATCGATATTCACGGTGGTGGAATCGATCTCATTTTTCCGCATCACGAAAACGAATGCGCACAAAGTTTCTGTACTCACCAAAAACCTTTGGCGAACTATTGGATGCATAACGGTTTTGTGAATATGGGCGATGAGAAAATGTCGAAGTCCGAGGGCAATATCCTTACCGTGCAGAGGCTATCGAGTACATTTCCGGGGGAAGTAATACGTTACGCGCTTCTTTCCGCGCATTACCGCAAACCTCTCAATTGGGACTCTAGTATATTGATGCGTTCATTGCGTGAACTCGATATTCTCTATAACGCCGTGAATCTTGTGTTTGGTGAAGCGGGTCCCGTTGATGATGTTGATGAAAATTTGGCGGATGGGGTGTTTTTACAAGCATTGGAAGATGACCTCAACACGCCCGAAGCACGGGGGGAATTGTTTCAGTTGGCTGGTAAGATTCGAGGCGAAACGAAGACTTTCGAGCGCCGCCGTTTAGGTGATGTGCTGGTGGCGAGTGGTAGGGTGATGGGGTTGCTACAATCAAGCCCAAAGGATTGGTTTAGCAAAGATGCTGGCGCGAAAATCAAAGAGTCTATCAAGAAACGTGACGAAGCCCGTAAGCGAAAAGATTACGCTGAAGCGGATAAAATTCGAAATGACCTTGCCGAAATAGGTATTACCGTGAATGATACACCCACAGGGAGTGAATGGTATTATAGTCGAGATAAACACCTTCATGATGTCTGAACCAAAAAACAACAAGGAAGCGTTACATGAGCTTTACAATCAGCGCATTCTCGCGCTCGCGGCCGATATCCCGCGCATCGGGAAACTCGACCAACCCCAGGCATCCGCTACCGCCGTCTCAAAACTCTGCGGTTCGAGGGTGAGCGTTGATATCACAATGGACGAAGGCAAGGTCACCGACTTCGCACAGCAGCTCCACGCCTGCGCGCTCGGGCGTGCATCCGCTTCCATCGTTGCGCACAACATCATTGATGCCGACGCTGACGAGTTCCACGCCGTTGCAAATGCCATGCGTAAAATGTTGCGCGAAGACGCGCCCGCTCCCGCCGAAGTCTTGCCGCAAGAGTGGAAGGAACGCTGGCGCGATTTGGAAATCCTCGAGCCCGTGCGCGCCTTCAAGGCCCGGCACGCTTCGACCCTCCTGGTCTTCGATGCGG
>JAPOUT010000030.1 GCA_026708545.1 Hyphomicrobiales bacterium | reverse complement strand
AGACCCAATTTTCATCACCCTGGCATCTTCCGTGTTTGCGAATTCAATCATCGGAAAGCGGTCCTCTTCAACCACTATCCCCTCCCGCACCAACCGGCTGAGTTTGTTAGCCTTTCCGGGATTCAATATTGTCGTTTTCGTCTCTTTGAACACAAAAATAATATCGAGGACCTTGTCCCCTTCCCAATCCAACCTCGACTTGACCACCACCTCGACAAGAGCATTTTTCGGAAACATTTCCTTGAACAGGTTCCCGGCAGTCTCTCGAATCTCGTCTATTTCCATCGTCTTTTTCATTTTCATCCTCCTTTCACGTAAAACGGTTCAAGCGTGCTATCAAATTTCACGCAATGACACCGGAACCGCGAAGGCTTTGAACCGCTTTCGCGCAAATCATGCCTCGCTAGCGAGATAAAACCTTCAGGCCGCAGAACCAATTTTCATCACCTTGGCGTCTTCTTTGTTTACGAATTCAATCAGCGGAAAACGGTCTTCTTCAACCACTATCTGATTCCGTACCAAAGTGCCGAGTTTGATGCTTTTTCTTGCATCCAGCATTTTCGCTTTGTCGAACACAAAAATGATATCGAGTATCTTGTCCCCTTCCCAGTCCAGCCCCGGCTTAACCACCACCTCGACAAGACCGTTTTTCGGGAACATCTCCTTGAACAGATTCGCTGCGACCTCCCGAATCTCTTCTATCTCCATCATTGCTTGCATTTTGATTCTCCTTTTGCACACAGAAGTTCAAGCATATTATCAAGTTTCACGTAGTAATACCGGAATTGCAACGATCCATGCAAGCGCGACCCGGCCGGGACATTCGCGCGAATTCCCGCCTTTTTGGACACATCGATTGCCCGTGATTGCCCGTGGCGGCTGTCATCTACCGAATTCAAGAGTTTCCCGGGGGCGGATACATAACCCCGGATGACGACTGCCGCAAGAACACAAGCCGAAAGACAAACTTCGAGTATTGTTCGCGGCGGGCAACCACCCTGCTCTGTCCTTTCAGTCCGGACAAACCGACCCCGGCACCGAACACGCCTTGAACCTTCACAAAAAACTTCACCGATTGATTCCGCTGTGGTATGCTCAGGGCGTCAGATTGGGCGCCCGGGCCGAGTCTCAATGCGCCTGAACCACCACATGCTAAAAAAACACTAGCAATACGCAAACAAATCGCATAAAATCGGCTCGTCATGTCTGAAGGTATCGCTCATAATTGGCAACTCGGCTTCCAAGCCGCAGCCTCGCCCGTCATGGAACGCATTGACGGCTTCCACGACTTCCTGCTCGTCGTCATCACGTGCATCTGCGTCTTTGTGCTCGCGCTGCTCGCTTACTGCGTGGTAAGGTTTCGGGAGAGCGCAAACCCGACGCCCTCAACCACAAGCCACAACAATGTCCTTGAGGTCGTATGGATCGTCATTCCCATACTCATCCTCGCCGTGATTGCCTTGCCGTCGTTGCGGCTGCATTACCTTGAGGTCGAAATTCCCCCCGCCGACCTGACCATCAAGGCCATCGGACACCAGTGGTATTGGGAATATGAATACCCCGACCACGGCAACTTCGGCTTCGATGCGTTGATGGTCGAAGACGAGGACCTCCAACCCGGACAACCGCGTCTGCTCGCTACCGACGCTCCCGTCGTCGTGCCCGTCAATGCCACCGTGCGGGTTCTTGTCACCGCTTCCGACGTGTTGCACAGCTGGGCCGTGCCGGCATTGGGAGTCAAGATGGACGCCGTGCCCGGCCGGCTGAATGAAACCTGGTTCCAGGCCAACCGGACCGGCATCTTCTACGGCCAGTGCTCCGAACTCTGCGGCGTGCGGCATGCGTTCATGCCCATAGAAATCCACGTCGTCGAGCAAGGCGATTTCGAAAGATGGATCAGACAACAACAACAGCAAGCCGGCATTGACCCGGCAAGGGAGGATGCATCATGAGCACTGCCGAAGCGCATATCACGGGCTGGCGTCGTTTTGCCTACGCCACAAACCACAAGGACATCGGCACGATGTACCTCGTCTTCGCCATTCTCGCCGGAATCATCGGCGGCGTTTTCTCCGTCATCATGCGCATGGAGCTCATGGCGCCGGGAGACCAAATTCTCGGCGGAGACTACCACCTTTACAACGTCATCATCACCGCGCACGGCTTGATCATGGTTTTCTTCATGGTGATGCCCGCGCTCATCGGAGGGTTCGGCAACTGGTTCGTTCCGCTCATGATCGGCGCGCCCGACATGGCATTCCCGCGCATGAACAACATCTCGTTCTGGTTGCTGCCGCCCGCGTTTTTGCTGCTGCTGGGTTCCGTGTTTGTCGAAGGAAGCGTTGCCGGCGACGGCGTCGGGGCGGGCTGGACCGTCTATCCCCCGCTCTCCACGTCCGCGCACACCGGCCCGGCAATGGACATGGCAATTCTCTCTCTGCATTTGGCGGGAGCCTCCTCGGTGCTTGGCGCCATCAACTTCATCACGACCATCCTCAACATGCGCGCGCCCGGAATGACGTTGCACAAGATGCCGCTTTTCGCCTGGTCGATACTGGTGACGGCGTTCCTGCTGCTGCTCGCAATCCCCGTGCTTGCCGGCGCAATCACGATGCTCCTGACCGACAGGAACTTCGGCACAACCTTCTTCGATGCGGCCGGGGGTGGCGATCCCATCCTCTTCCAGCACCTCTTCTGGTTCTTCGGGCATCCGGAAGTCTACATCATGATACTGCCCGCCTTCGGCATCATCTCGCAGGTTATCGCGACGTTCTCGCGCAAGCCCGTCTTCGGCTATCTCGGAATGGTTTATGCGATGGTGCTGATCGGGGTCATCGGTTTCCTTGTCTGGGCGCATCACATGTACACGGTCGGGATGTCCCCGAACGTGCAAACGTATTTCATCATAGCGACCATGGTTATCGCCGTTCCCACGGGCGTGAAAATCTTCTCCTGGATCGCGACGATGTGGGGCGGTTCGCTGCGGTTTGACACGCCCATGCTGTTCGCCATCGGGTTCATTTTCATGTTTACCGTCGGCGGCGTGACCGGAGTCGTGCTCGCAAACGCGGGCGTCGACAGGGCGCTCCACGACACCTATTACGTCGTCGCGCATTTCCATTACGTCTTGTCGCTGGGAGCCGTGTTCGGAATCTTTGCGGGCTGGTATTACTGGTTCGGCAAAATGTTCGGATACCAATACAACGAGTTGTGGGGCAAATTGCACTTCTGGACGACTTTCGTCGGCGTCAATCTGCTCTTCTTTCCGCAACACTTCCTCGGGCTGGCCGGAATGCCCCGGCGGTACGCCGATTATCCGGATGTCTACGCCGGATGGAACTATGTCTCCTCCATCGGCGGGTATATTTCCGCGATCGGAACCGTGATCTTCTTCGTCGGAGTGGTTGCGGCATTCATGCGCAAACGACCCTGCGCCGACAACCCCTGGGGCGAAGGCGCCACAACCCTCGAATGGACATTGTCATCCCCGCCACCTTTCCACCAGTATGGACAACTCCCTCGCTTCGCATAACCACCACGCCGCCGCGAATATCCACTTTCCGAACGCGCGCGATTATCTCGAACTGCTCAAGCCGCGAGTCATGTCGCTCGTCCTCTTCACCGCTTTCGTCGGCATGGTCGAGGCGGGATCGTCGACGCATCCGCTGCTCGCGTGGATAGCGCTGCTCTGCATCGCCCTTGGCGCAGGCGCGGCGGGCGCGCTCAACATGTGGTTCGACTCCGATATTGACGCAATCATGACACGCACGCAGGCCCGCCCAATTCCACAGGGGCGGATCCTCCCCGGCGAGGCGCTCGGCTTCGGGTGTTCGCTTGCGGCGGGTGCCGTGCTTACCATGGGCTTGCTCCTGAATTGGGGCGCGGCAATGCTGCTTGCCGCCACCATAGCCTTCTACATATTCATCTATACAATGCTGCTGAAACGTCGAACGCCCCTCAACATCGTCATCGGCGGAATCGCGGGAGCGGCCCCTCCCGTTATCGGCGCCCTCGCCGTTAGCGGCACCATCACCTTGTCGTCCCTGTTCCTGTTCCTGATTGTTTTCCTTTGGACCCCACCGCACTCGTGGGCGCTCGCTCTTTTGCGAAACCGCGAATATGAAGAAGTCGGCGTGCCCATGCTGCCGGCAACCCACGGCGCAGCCGCAACCTGCCGGCAGACCCTCGTTTATTCCCTGCTGCTGGCGGGCGCGAGCCTGCTGCCATACCTGTACGGCGTTGCAGGCGTGTTCTACCTGGCCGTCGCACTGGTGCTGAACGGGGTGTTTTTCGCGGGCGCCGTGCGACTCTCGCTCGCGTGCAGGCGCAACGGCAGTCTTGCGCAGCCCGCCCGCTTCCTCTTCCGCTTTTCCATTCTTTATCTCTTCTTGCTCCTGTTGGCGATGCTGGCCGATTCGGGGATTGGGTTGCTGTCGTGAACGAGACGCCGGCACAAGCACCGTCCCGGGATGCAATGCTCGCCTACCGGGCGCGGCAAAAACGCCGCAACATCATCACCGCAATCCTGCTCGGCGGAATGGTCGCTCTGTTTTTTTTGGCGACCATCGTCCGACTCGGGGAAAATGTACGCATTGACAGATTTTCAGGAGGATAAGCCATGAAAGACAAACATATCATCCCCCTCGCCTGCTGCGCGCTGGTTGGCGTAATGGTGGCGGTTTCCTATGCATCCGTCCCGCTGTACGAATGGTTCTGCCGCGTGACCGGATACGGCGGCACCATCAACACGGCCATCAGAGACGACCATGACGAGGTGGAAATCTCCGAACGCGAGGTTGTCATTCGTTTTGATGCAAACGTCGGCGAAGGCGTCAGCCTCGACTTCAAACCGGAGCACGTCTCCATACCTCTCCACATCGGAGAAAAAGTGCTCGCAAACTATGTCAGCGTCAACCCTTCCGACGAGCCCTTCTTCGGCATGGCAACCTTCAACGTCACGCCCCACCGCGTAAGTTCATACGTTTCGAAAATCGAGTGTTTCTGCTTCTCGCAGCACAAACTCGAGCCCGGCGAAGAAGCCCTCATGCCCGTTTTTTTCTACATCGATCCCGCCATCGAGGAGGACGAAGAAATGAACGACATTCACACCATCACTTTCTCTTACACATTTTTTGAAACAGGCCCCTGGTCAAGCGAAGCGGAGAGCGACTCATGAGCGAACACTCACAAGAACACGATTATCACCTGGTCGAGCCGAGCGCATGGCCGATCATCGGCGCAACCGGCGCGCTCATCCTCGCCGTCGGACTCGTGATGGTCATGCACGGAGGAACATACTGGCCGCTGGTCATTGGCACGGCCATCACCCTGTACACCATGCTGGGATGGTGGCGCGACGTCATCCGCGAAGGCAGACAGGGCGACCACACGCCCGTCGTTCAAATCCACATGCGTTACGGAATGATTCTTTTCATCGCCTCCGAAGTCATGTTCTTTTTCGCATGGTTCTGGGCCTACTTCGACGCGAGCATGTTCGCCGGCGAGGCCGTCCAGTTCGAGCGCACGGCCCTTACCGGCGGGAACTGGCCCCCCGACGGAATCGAAACCTTCGATCCGTGGCATTTGCCCCTGATCAACACGGTCATCCTGCTGACATCGGGAACGACGGTGACCTGGGCGCACCACGCCCTCCAGCACGACGATAGAAACGGCCTCAAGTGGGGGCTTGTCCTGACCATACTTCTCGGCATGCTCTTCACCGTCGTGCAGGTTTACGAATACACGCACGCGGGCTTCGGTTTCTCGGGACACATCTACGGTGCAACCTTCTTCATGGCAACGGGCTTCCACGGCGCCCATGTCATCATCGGCACCATCTTCCTGGGCGTGTGCCTGCTGCGGGTTCTCAACGGGGAATTCACAAAAGAAAGGCACTTCGGGTTCGAAGCCGCCGCATGGTATTGGCACTTCGTTGACGTCGTATGGCTGTTCCTGTTTGCCGCCATCTACGTGTGGGGCGCATGAGCGGCAAGGGACGCATCTTCCGGGCCAATGAGGTTCGCGCCGGAATCCCCGAGGGCGAGCAGTTTTCCGTCTGCATGCGCCGGGGCAATTGGACGCTTGAGCTCTACGAACCCGAAAACAAGGACGAGCAAAAGCCCCACAAGCAAGACGAGTGCTATGTGGTGCTCGAGGGAACCGGCGTGTTCGTCATGGGAGACGAGCGGGTGCAATTTGCTCCCGGAGACATGATTTTCGTTCCTGCAGGCCTGCCCCACCGATTCGAGGAATTCGGTGAACGGATGAGCGTGTGGGTGATATTCGGGGGACCCGAGGGTGGCGAACCGGCTCAATGAAACGAAAAACAGGATTCGTCTGGATTGCCATTCCGGCGTTTTTGGCACTCTGCGCACTGGGTGCCTGGCAACTGGAGCGACACGAGCAAAAGCAGGAATACAACGCGCGCCTGGAGAATCGGGCCGATGTGCCGACGAGCGCCCTGCCCTCCTTCCGTCAATGGGACGCCGTTGACGTTGATGCGTGGGAACATCGAAAGGTTCAGTTGCAAGGCGTGTTCGATCCGAGCCGGGAAGTTTACTGGTTCAATCATCGCGAGGTTTTGGGGCCGGGTTACGACATTTTCACGCCCCTGCTCCTGCGCGACGGCGGATGGGCCGTAGTAAATCGGGGATTCATCGCGGCAGCCTCGCCTCCGCAAGGCGAATATATCAGGAACAGCGAAAAAGAAGTCACACTGACCGGATTCCTGCGTAAACCGACGGCGCGTCGATGGTTTGACCCGGCCGACGACGTTAAAGAGCGCCTGTGGGTCGTGCGTGATCTTGCCGCCATGGCATCATGGATGAGTATTGACCCTGTCGCACCCTGGTTCGTTCATGTCGAGGAGCCTTTGTCGCTGGACGGCGCCGCCGCGCATATTGCCACGCCGATAGCCAAACCCGTTCGCACGCCCGGGCGAAAGGTCAACCATGTCGCCTACGCACTCACATGGTTCGCCATGGCGCTGGCTCTCGCCGTGATAACCATTGCCTACATCCGCCGCAGGTAGGCCGGCGATGAAATACATCTCCACACGGGGACAGGCAGACGCCGCCGACTTTGAAAGCGTGCTGCTGTCGGGACTGGCAAGCGACGGCGGGCTCTACATGCCCGAGGCGTTTCCGTCCTTCTCCGCCGGAGAGATTAAAAGCTTCCGCAACGCCCCTTATGCCGATGTTGCCTTCGCGTGCGTGAGAAAATTCGTTGACGACTCGTGGAGCGACGGCGAACTTCGCGATTGCATTGACGGCGCTTATTCGACATTTGACGATGCAGCCGTCACGCCCCTGCGCGAGCTGGCGCAAAACGAATACCTGCTCGAACTGTTTCACGGACCGACCTTTTCTTTCAAGGACGTTGCAATGCAATTGCTCTCACGCCTGTTCGCAACAGCGCTGCGACGGCGCAAAAGCAAGGGCGTGACCATCGTCGTAGCAACCTCCGGAGACACGGGCGCCGCGGCCATGCACGCATTTCGAGGTATGGAGGGCATCAATGTCTTCGTGCTCTATCCGAACGGACGCATATCGGAAGTGCAGCGCCGGCAGATGACGACGCCGCAGGATTCCAACGTCCACGCCATCGCCATCGACGGGTCCTTCGACGACTGCCAGGCCCTGGTGAAGCAGTGTTTCGCCGATGCAAGCCTGCGCACGCAACTGTCGCTGACCGGCGTTAACTCCATCAATTGGGCGCGCATCATGGCGCAGACGGTTTACTACGTCGTCGCTGCGGCGCGACTGGGCGCTCCCGACACGCCGGTGCGTTTCTGCGTCCCGACGGGAAATTTCGGCAATATTTTCGCGGGATACGTCTGCAAAAAAATGGGACTGCCGATCACGCGCCTTAACATCGCAACCAACGAAAACGACATCCTCGTGCGGACATTCCGCAACGGCGTGTATCGTCCGCGCAAGGTGATTGCCACTTGTGCGCCAAGCATGGACATACAAGTTGCCAGCAACTTTGAGCGTTTGCTGTTTGAACTGCGCGGACGCAACAGTCACGACGTTCGAGACTGGATGAAGCAATTGCGCGAGGCGGGAGACTTCACCATCCCCGAACTGCCGATGGCATCAATGCGTTCCATCTTCGAAGCCGGAAGCGCGGATCAATCGCAAATTTTTGAAACTATCAAAACGGTGTTCGAGCAATGCGGCGTCGAAGTCGATCCCCACACCGCCGTCGGCATTCATGTCGGCCGCCAACTCGCAAAAAGCGACTCAAAACATCCCGGCGTTATTCTTTCAACCGCGCATCCGGCGAAATTTCCCGATACACGCCTTGCAGAAACAAAAAAAGGCGACCTTGCGGACGAGCGCATTAAAGACATTATGAATCAACCCGAACGACTCTACGAACTTCCCGCAAGCAAGAAAGAACTTGAGACGTTTCTTTTAGAGCGGACTCGTTAAGGAAATTCGGGAGATTTCGTAAATTTTAGTATGGTTACAACAAGGTCATTCTTGTAAGATCGAATGATCGAGCCGAATTGGAGGGAAGCCTTATTAATTATTCTTCGGACTGAGTTTTCTTTTCCGGCGTTCCTGTTTCTTCATTAGGTTTTTTTGTATTTGTCTCAACCTGTTTTTCTGATTCTGACTGCTCGTATCCATATTTGCGAATATGTAATGATGTGGACTCAGAATATGAAGAAACGAAAAACGATAAAAGAAATAAAAAAGCACCAAACATCAAAAATGGAATACAAATAGTTACAGCCCACGAAATTATCTTCTTTTGGCATGAAGAAAACTGGATATATTCAGCTAAAGCTCGGTATTCTCCAAAGAAATGAGGAATGTCGCTCCTAAATTTCTTTTCTACAGCACCTATTAGATCATAACTTCCTTCATCTTTCTTTTCATCCGTATCGGGCATGATACTCTTCCTTAATCAATTCATTATCTATTTCCTCTTCACCATCTCTTACAGATTTTCTCCACGCTCCTTTTTTCCAGTGACTAATTCCTATCAGTTTATACGAATCCTGTTTTCCCCATCTTTCATACGCCTCTTTCAAAACCTCAACGTGGGGTCTGTACTTTTCTTCTGTCGGTTTTTTGTCGTCATTCATTATTGGAAAAATGTCCTCAAATACTTCTTCTTCGACAAGACTCCTTTCGTATCTGCTCATACGCTCATAAAGTTCTCTAACAGCAGGACCATATACCCAAGTCAAAAACTTACCTCTGATCAAAGGATTATCAGGACCGTGTTTGCCGATGTAAAGCATGTTGGCAAAATACAAAATTTTCTGGACTTGTAAACTTGTCAGACCCTCCCCATCAGGATCGTACTTGGCTAATTGAACAAGAGCTTGCGCTCCCTGAAGACACGTAATCGGTTCCATCATAACGTTCTCCTTCCATTCTTGTAGTGTATTTACCATGATAACCGATTTTCGATACGCGTCAATAGGCGAACTAGCGAGAATGATTTATTGAATTCTCCGCCATTTCGCTCACCGATTTGCCGGATAGGGAAGATATTTGATGCGCGAGAGATCATTATTCGCAGATTGTCCAAGATACCCTTTCATTTCAAGAGCGACGGGACAGATATAGACAGCGTGAATACCTTACCGGTGGATTATGAAGGCTATACGGGATTCGTCAGGGGAGCGTAATTCCCATCTCCCCTGCTTCTTCTTTGACTACAAAACCGAACAATAGAAAGCGATCTTCGTCTTCTCCTGTCTTTTTGCGCACACGCCATGTTAGCTCGTTGGTCTTTTTGGCGTCCAATCTCTTTCCATCGAACACAATAATGATATTGAGCAACTCATCTCCTTCCCAGCTTTCCTCCTCTTGGACTTCCACCTTGACGAGCTTGGCTTCCGGCAACAGTTCCACGAATAGTGTTTCCACAATGGTTTGGATTTTTTCTAGTTCCATCTTCTTCATTTCATTTTCTCCTCATGCATGCCCGCTGCTAAATTGCTCCGTACACGAATATGCTCGCAGGGAAATATTCTTGCACCCCTTCGCTTCCGTCCTTTCCCAAAACCTGTGGAAAGCCTTATGTTGATGATAAACGGGTCTGAGAAAAAGAAGAAAGAAATCCCGCCTTGCCCAGCCGAGGACATCCAGCAACATTAAGGGGTGAAGCAAGCATGCAAACACTCCATTAAACAAGCATATAAAGGCTCAAGCGTTTCCGGAACTCCCTGAAAGCGCTGCAATGTCGACACCGAGGCAATCAAGCGCGCGGGTGTATTTGCTCTCCAAATTGTTATCAAAAACAAGGTCCGGATCGGCATCGCAGTGGAGCCATCCATTCGCTTGAATCTCCGACTCCAACTGCCCCGCGCCCCAACCGGCATATCCCAGGGCGAATAACGCACGCCTCGGGGGTGGATTCGCCGTCATTGCCCTCAACGCATCCACCGTACCCGTGAGGCTGATATCATCGGAAACACGCAACGTTGCAGACTCGCAGGCGTAGTCACTCGAGTGCAATACGAACCCGCGTCCCGTTTCTACGGGGCCGCCCAACAGTATCGGCTGTTCAAGCAGTGTCTCCGCATCCGAAGCACTCGGCGTTATCGAAAGCTGCTCCAACAAACTCGGAAAGGTCAACTTCTCCACCGGCTTGTTAATCGCCAACCCGAAGGCACCATCCGCATTGTGAAAACACATATAAATGACACTGCGTTGAAACCGGGCATCCTGCATCTGCGGCATCGCAATCAGGAGGCGTCCGTTGAGACTGGTATCATCGTTGGTCATTTTGATTCCCTTGCATCTTGCACGCTATCGGGTGCATAGTAGCAAATCATGACGATGAAGTATAAAAAAAACCTTATGCTTTTATTTATCGTTGCGGCGGTTATTATCGCGGCCACGACGGTATTCATGTTGTATGGCCGCGACAGGGGGGAGATTCGCGCTGTTCTCACCGAGGGAATCGATACCGATTCGCCTGCACACGTTGAGACATTCGCCGAAAACACGCGGTTGAATTCGGATGGAGAGATTCTTCTCGGCGTGGCGATTCTCCTGGACGAAGGCTGGAAAACCTATTGGCGCGAGGCTTGGGAAAGCGGGCTTCCACCGGCACTTGATTGGTCGGAGTCAAGCAATCTGGCGTCGGTACGGGTGTTCTGGCCTACGCCCGAGCGATTCGATGATCCCGGCGGTTCCTACCTTGGTTACCGGGATGCGCTCGTTCTGCCGATTGCACTGAAAGCGATCGACAACGCGCTTCCGCTGGAAGCCAAGCTCTGGTTGCGTTATGCGGTTTGTCGAGAGATTTGCATCCCCCTTGAGGAGAGGCTTTCCTGGCGCTTTGCTTCGGCGGACGGTAGCAGTGCGGAAGATCCGCGGGCGCAAGCACGTTTGGAAGATGCGTTCAGGCGTGTCCCCGTCGAAGATTCCAAACACGCACGTCTCATCGAAGCGCGTTTGGTAGAAGAAAGCGGTTCGCCCCATTTGGAAGTTCGAGCGGCACTAGCCGACCCGCTGGCATCCGACTCCCTGCTGGTGGTGGAAGAACCCGCGCCCTACTTTTTCGGCCGCGAGCGCCTGGTCGAGAGCATCGAACACGACAATGAGATTGAAGCACGCTTTATTCTTCCGCTGCTGGATGCAAATATTGCGGATGAGATGCGCAATTCGGGCGTGCGCATTCTCCTTAAAAACGGCGAGACCTCGCTTTCCGCGCCTGTGCGGGTTCAATAGGCTTTACAAATCCCGGCAAACAGGGCAGTCTGGTAGGAATTCTAAACCTTAAAGATTGGAGACACCATGACTTCTGTTGGTAGCAAAGTTCCCGCCACGCCTCTTGCATACATGGGCAAAGAAGGCCCCCAAGAGGTAAGCCTCGACAAACTCTCCGCCGGCAAGCGCATTGTCGTATTCGCCGTGCCCGGCGCCTTCACGCCGACATGCTCGGCACAGCATTTGCCGGGGTACTTGAAACACGCCGAAGATTTTCGAAAGAAAGGCATCGACAGCATCGTTTGCGTATCCGTCAATGACGCCTTCGTCATGCGCGCTTGGGGGGAGAAAGCGTCTGTCGGCGACAATGTTCTCTTGCTTGCCGACGGTAACGGCGCGTTCACCAAGGCGATGGGAATGGAACTGGACGGCTCATCCTTCGGCATGGGCAACCGCTCCAAGCGATACTCCATGCTCGTTGAAGACGGCGTTGTCAAAATCTTCAACGAAGAAGAAAACGCATCCAAAGCGGAGGCAAGCGGAGCAGAGGCTTTACTGAGCCAATTGTAGGCTTACCAGGGTCTTTTACCGAGCCAATATCTTTGCAAGTCAAGGAGGAGTTCCCGGCGGCTCCGAGATCGTGTTCATAAGGAGAAGGAAAGTGGCGGCCGAAAAAATTGAAGCGGGAAGCGGTAATGTGTTTGCGGATGTGGGTTTCGCCGATGCGGACACGCATCTTCTCAAAGCCGGGATTGTCGCTCGCATTGATAAAATCCTTCGCCGTCGCCGATTGACGGACAAACGAGCGGCAAAACTATTCGATCTTTCTCATGAGGAACTTTCTCGGTTGGTGCGAGGTCACTTTCGTAAATATTCGGTAGAACGGCTTCTGCACCTATTGACGATTTTGGGACAAGATGTGGAGATTATCACCCACACAGCAAAAACCCAACGCCAAGGACGATTGAGTTTCCAAGTCGTTTAGGGTCAGGACACGCATAGGGTCAAGACACGCAGGGTTTGCCCTAATTTTACCCCATGAGTCCCCTCCCTCCGCGATTACCGATAATCCTTGGGGAACGGAGAAGTCATTGGAAACGGCATTGATGCACGATTTAGGGGGAGAATCCATAGGTTACGTAACAACACACGCCTTTCGATCCGCGTTTCACAATTGACTTTATGAAGTTCTAAAATTGCGGAGTTATAGCGCCAGAAATCTTGTCACCTGCCAAGGGTTCCCGATTCAACCCGTGCCGAAGTCTCCCGCATGGCCTCTAGGAATTTCACGACTTCCGCGAGCGTATTGTAGTGACTATAGGATACGCGAACGCAGTTTTCGATGCCTAAAGGGCCAAGGACATTCCTGCAATAATGATCGTTGCGGCGGATATGCGTGCGCACCCCGGCCTCGCGAAGATGCGCTACCAGGTCCGCCGCAGGCATGCCATCAAGCGTCAGGCTGACCACGCCCTCGCGCCGTGGATTATCCGCTCCGCCGATTATCGTCACACCGGGAATCCGGGAAAGACCGGGATGGTTTCCGGTGCCATTGAGGATTGCGTCACCCAAAACGGCTTCCTGACCGTGAATTGCCTCCGCTGCCGCTTCGATCCGACCGCGGCGGTCTGTTGCATCTGAAACCTGACTCCCCAGCCATTCGAAATAAGCCACAACGTCGGAGAATGTGACATAGCTGCCCGCATCGCGAGTGCCCTGTTCCCAGTTTTCCGGCGCGCTGCCGATTAAGGTTTCTTTGGTTGCCTCGGTCAGCCGGTCCGATGCCCAGCCGATGCCGTAACCATGACGGGAAAAAACCTTGTAGGGAGAAATCACATACCCATCAATTCCATAGGCGGCGATGTCAATGCGACCGTGGCTGGCATGTTGGATGCCGTCGACAATGATGAAGCAATCCGGTGCGGCCTTGCGTATCTCGGCGGCAATCCGTGCCACCTCGACTCCGATACCTGTGACCGGTGAAGTCTGGATGATGGTTGCCACGCGCAAATCCGCACGAAGGTGCGGACGATAAGCGTGCGTTGTGACCGTTCCTGTTGCGTCGTCATGTTTGGCGAGCAGATGCGGTCTTTGTGTGACCTCTGCCCATCGTGCCATAGCGCTGTGCGAAGCCGGATGTTCAAGCGTTGATCCGAGCATCACACCGCCGTGCGTGGATGCCAGCGCGGCAGTGCGTACCAGTCGAAACAAGAGCTCGGTTCCGGATTCACCAACGAAAACCTGCCCTGTCGGCGCGTTAAAAAATAGTCGTATATCCTCTCGACCCTTATCAAGCACCGCCATAATCGCGCGCGAGGCGGCATTGTCCCGTCCTTGATTGTCCGGATAAGCCGCATAGTCGAACGAGGTTTGCGCCACTGACCTCAAAGTCAACGCCCCGCCGGCATTCTCAAAAAAGACTCGGGGTCCCTCAAAAGGACAAGCCTCCACATGAAGAAAACGGTCTCGGATTGCGCTCTGCAGGGCGGCATTATCTTTAATCATTCGGCAATCTCCTGTTAGAACGTCAAATCCCGCAGACATGCACCGCGGAGAGTTAAACCGATAATTGAACCCCGTAAGGCCGGCCCGGAGCTGCGACGTGCACGATTATCCGAAGAGACGGCACTCGCCTTGATATAACCGAGTGCCAGCGACTTGTCCACATCTGTCACCCCTTTGACCGGTAGCAATGTTAAAGGTTTTTTGAATTCTGAGTGAACAATATATTATCTCCAAAAAAAAAAAAAATCTCATCCTTATTTCTGTGCACGCCCCGAAAAACGCGACAGCCTACTTGCGAACGACCGTCTTCATAGGAGGATTCATAAAAATCACAGCCAGAACTTAACTATTACTGAGAGAGCACAAGCCGAGAGTGGCACTCTCGTCCTTCGGCGACAGAAAGCGAAATGAAGAAGCCCCTTTTACTTCAGCGATCTGTTTACTGTAAATTTTGAAAGAATGTGAATTGCGCTACAACGTCAATCAGATACCTGAAAACTAACTCGGTGGATATTACCGACTAATGTGCCATCTACTGTCTTTACAATCCACATACTGTAGAAACCGGCCTTCTTGGTCGTGACTTCGTAATTGATTTCTGAATTACTTATTCTCTGCCTTCTGATGCTGACTATACCCCCGTTTCCCTTGGGATGGTCATGGAGGACAACATCAAGCGAACTATCTGGCAAGCAATCATTTCTAGTGTCGAAATAACTACCGTTTGAGTGATATTCTGAGCAAATGTCTAACCTCTTATTCGGCGGGTGAATTCGGAGTCGCACATTGAAGACTTCCCCCACTCTGGGATAGAGAGTTAACCCGCCCGTAGGGGTCGGTATTACATCCAGTGCTTCGATTACGAAAAAACTGACTTTGGGTAACTGATCATCGACAATCTCAACCCTCCATGAAGTTTTGTCACCGAGCCTGAAGCCCGGCGGCAGGTTGTCACCGTCGATTTCGACATTCACCACATCAAAGACAAGGTCGTCGTCGTTGAAGGGCGGCGTAACAGTAAGGGTGCGGGAGTCGGGCTCCGTCCGAGGCGGCGGCACGAAATGACCGAATGAAAAAGGACCCAAGTAAAGAATCGAAGCCGTCGGCCCGTCAAGTTCTCTCCCGAGCGCATATTCGATTCCCAATGTCGTCAACGTATAGGCATCCGCGTCACCGGTTACCTTCAAGGGGATTGAAGTAGACTCCCCGGGACCAAGCGGCGGCGAGATTTGCAACTCTATCGACTCCGCCCGCCCTCCGTTTTCTTTCGTTCTGCCGTCTTCGCCGACGAAAGTGACAACCCTCTTGTCGTTGTCGATGATGGTGAAGGTCGCAGCGGACGGTAAGCCAAGCGTGTAACCCTCCGGCAGGCTGTCTTCGTCAACCGCAACCGTGACGGTGTCATTGAAGCGGTCGTTGTCCTCAAGGGACTCAATGGTGACCGGGATGGAATCGGCATCCGCATTGCGGTTCGAGGTCAGGGTCGCCGTTGCATTGCGCTCTTCACCCTCCACTGTCGACCTCGCAAAACTCGGCACGTTCGGCAGACGATAGGAATCCGCATCACCGACCAGCAAAAACGGAACCGAAACGTCCGTTGATATCAGCGGCGGCCAGACACGCAACTCCACGGTGCCGTTCTCGCCCTCCCCTATAGCCGGCACCTCCGAACGCGCAAACCACAAGACACGGTCGTTGTCCTCAATTGTGACCACGTGGACGCCCTCGCTCACGCCCCAGCCCGCGGGCAACACCCCCGTGCCGGCAAGTTCCGCTATCCCAATCGCTGCAGGCGTGTGCCCGGTGACATCGCCCGTGGAAACAATCGTCAGCGTGACTTCGCCGACATTGGCATTGATGGCAAGCGTGCGCGCATCCGCGTCATAGGCGCCGTTGGCAACATCGGCAATCGCAACCGTATCGGGGAGGTCAACACCAACCGCTGCGCCAGTCGCCAGCGGATCGTCAATGAGGAGTTTGACGGTGATGCCGTCTGCCGATGCAACGGCGTCCTCGTCAAGAACAGAGGTCTGCGTCTCCCACGCAATTGTGTGGCTGTCGGTGTCGTCGGCATCCGCAGGCACGGTGAGACGGTAGGGAGTCTCCCCGCGCACCGTCCAGTAGCGCGGAACCCCCGCACCCGGCAAAAGGCTGATCTCAATCTCCTCCGCCTCCTCCACAAGGGCGTCGTCCACGACATGGATGTTGAAGAGGGCCGCAAGGTTGTCTACAAAGTTCACCCTGCTGCTCTTGATGTTGAAGTTGTATTCTCCCGGAACATCACCCGCCGCAAGCGAGGAGCGCGCGGACTCCGCGTTGGTGAGGAAGACGTCGTCCTCGTGCCCCGGCTCCACCTTGAGAACGAGGTTCAACCCGTCGGGCTCGGGTGCGGGCACGTTCAGCACGACCGCCCCCTGCGCAACGCTCCCTTCCGCCGTCGTCGAGGACGTCTGCGCAAACATGCCGCGGCGGGAACCCTCCAGCGTCCATTCCGACAATTGCGCGACACCTTCGGCGAGAGGAATGGGACCGTCGTTGGCGGGAATGGTGAAGGTGTATCTGCTCCGTGCGGGGTCAATCCGCCGGCCGTGGTAATCCTGCCAGCCAAGGCCCCGGTTAATCACCAGCGTGTAGGTCTCGTCCTCCTCCGGGATGTTGTCGTCCCGGGCAGTGATCTCCATGTCCACCCACACCTTGTACCGCCCCACCGTGACGTCATAGGGCGCTCCGATGATATCGGGATGGCTTCCCTGGAAGAAGCCGGGGGTGTGGCCCTCGATGCTCACGCTCAAAGGCGTGTCGATATCCTCCACATGGTTCGCCACAATCCGCACCTTCACCGTCTCCCCCTCGTTGATAATCGAGTGGTTGAACGTCTCCACGCCGTTGTCCTCGTCATTGTCCACAAACCACAACTGCCCGCCGGTGCTGTCCAGAATGTTCACCCGCGCATCCCACCGTTCAATCCTCCATCCCTCCGGCAGGCCGTGCGGGCGCAACTCCAAACCCCAATGCTCCGTATCCTCGAAATCGTCGTCCCGGGCAATCGCAATTGGAACGCGGATGATACCGTCGCGCGCGTCTTCCGGCGTGATGCGATGGCGCGTCGGATGCCCCCACTCGTGGGTGTAAAAACTGGTTCCCAGCGCGTGCCCCTTGGCTTCGCTGTACCTGTCAATTATCAGGTCAAACGGCTCCTCCGGCACGCCGGTAATCTCCAGGTCAAAATAATACACGATGCAGTTACTCTGGTTCGAGTTCGCGCAACCGCTGGCGAGAACGCTGCGGATTTCCGGCGGCACACCCGTCTCCTCGCCCGCATACGGCTCGCGGAAGGTCATATTTGTTTCGGCAAACCGAATCACGCCCGCTTCCGGATGCCCGTTGGCGGCGATCGTCAGCGTGAACGTGTCGGCGGAGAAGTCGATCACAAAGTTGTCCGGGAAGTTCACACCCTCTTTGAGCGTGAAGGTGACCGTCTCCTCGACCTCCCTCTCGCTGTCCACGACCGCAAGCACGGGCGCGGCTATCTCGAACACACCGTCGCTCAGCGTGCTCGAGGGCGTCAGCAGTGTAAGATGTCCCGTAAAAGTCACATCATGGTCGTCGCCGTCGTCAAAGAGGACGGAAAGCGGAAGGTTGCGGTCCAGAGAGGCAAGCGCCGCACCCGTGGGATCCTCAAGCTTGATGCGCAGGTTCACTTCTTCGCCTTCCTCCACGCTCGCCGAAGCCGTCTCGAAGCCGACGGTGTTGTTGTCGTCGTCCTCAATGGTCAGCGTGTGCAGTGAGCGGTCCAGCCTGTAGCCCGTCGGCACCTTCCCGCTCAGCGCAAGGAGGATGGTTTCGTCCGCCTCTATCTCGTCGTCGTCGGTGATGTTAACCGTGATACTCCCCCCGCTTTCGCCGGCTTTGATGGTGAGGGTGTTTGAGTCGAGGGAGTAATCATTGCTGCTTGCGGTGTTAGGGCCGACCGTTCCGGCATGGGTGATGGTGAACGTCAGGTCTTCGCTCGCCGGCGGGCGCACCTCCACCTGGACGGAATGTCTGGAACGGTCCTCCCCGGTAGCGGACGTCGCGGTCCGGAAGCGGACGTTCGACTCCTCGCCGGGAATCGTCAAACGGTAGACGACGTCCCCGCGCACCGTCCATCCGTCCGGGAAGTTCTCCCCCGCCGAAAGTGTGATGTCCACGACTTCCTCCGCTTCGCGCGGAACGTCCTCTTGCACATGTATGTTGAAGAGTGCCGCAAGGTTCGGCGGCGGGGTGGCATAGGGACCGAGGCGGCCGCCGGTCATGTGGAAGTGGTACAGGCCCGCCGTCGTCTCGCTCGCCACCAGCGTTGAGCGGTTGTCGCCGTAGTCCGTGAGGGTGACGTCAAGGGCGTGTCCGTCCTCGACCGTCAGGAGGAAGTTCAGCCCTTCGGGGTGGGGTCCCGCCTGCGTGAGATAGACCGCGCCCTGCACCGTGCCGCCTTCCGCCGTCGTCGAGGAGAGTTGCGCAAACCTGCCTGCGTCATGCCCCTCGCGGTGCCATCGCGAAAAGGTCGCGCTCGGCTGCTGCTCCGCGCCGTCGTCATCAATGATGGTGACGGTGAACCTCCTGCGGCTACCGTCAATCTCCCAGCCCTCCGGCAGCATCGCGCCCGCGGCTTCCAGGAGCGTGAAGACGACGGCTTCCGAATCATCGTCAACCGCGTCGTCGCGGGCGGCGACTTCCAGCCCGAAGCCGTCCGTTCCCGGTGGAACGGTGACGATATCGGTGGCCGGGTCGTAATCCGCCGGGGATTTGACGGAGAAGGTGTAATCGTCCTCGCCCGCAGCCGCACCGGTTGCGGGCCCCCCGCGCGCAAGCAGGAAGCGCATCTCCGCATTGTCGGGACGGTCGATACGGATGCGGGTCGAAACCTTCTGCAGACCGTCCTCGTCAATGTTGGCGGCGGCGTTCTCGAAGAAGACGAGGTTGCCGCCGG